>NZ_JAUORR010000029.1:0-50712 GCF_030547945.1 Photobacterium sp. 1_MG-2023
AAGCACGCGAGCATCAGAATTGAACAAATAAACTCACAACAAGGTTCCACCATGCTTCGGGATCATTCTCAAGTGGGCACAGCGCCTAAACGAGGCTCCGTCGCATCAACGTCACTGGGTTCCCGCCTGCGCGGGAACGACACAGGTTTGGCATGAGTGGTAGAAAGAGGAATCGTGACTCAAACTTCATATAATTCATGCAATTAACGTCATTCCCGCTCTTTCATAGTGCTCCTGAGCTGGGCATGCAAATCATCCAGGACGCATTTTAAGTTCTGGTTAGACTGTTCAACGTCATCCATCTGTGACTGTACATACTGCTGGATATCGGTATTGAGTGCTTCTAAGCTGGCTCTGATTTGAGCCAGACGTTCGGCCGAACGATGTTCAAATGCCTCAAAATCAAAAATATCCTGGCTGCTGTCAGCATGATTTGACGCACGCGATTCTGACTGTTCTGCCCTTGAACGCTCCGTTTCCCGCACCGAATAACGCGCGTCTGAAATCTCCATCGCTTCTGACTCAACTTTGCTTTCATTCATCACTGTTCCCTCCTGATATCGGCTGGCTGATCGAATTCGAATTAAAATTCACATCAATCAGACTGGAAAAACTCAACCGGTGAAAAATTTCGTAACCCGCCCAGACCAGCACAAACAAGATCAAGAGCGCAAAGAGATACTTCTTGTTGTTTCGCCAGACATGAGCCAGAAAATGAATGAGCTTTTTGACCCGTGGCGTCGTTTTGACCGGCGCGGGTGTGCTTGTATTCCCCGATACAGGGGTGGATTCTTCGGTCACTTTCCCGCCGGATTTAGCCTGTAAAATCCGGGCACAGGCATTGGTGATCGATGAAGATGACACCATCTGCGCATTTTGCTGGGAGATAATGGCGTTCTGCATGCCACGGGACAGACTGTCTGCGAACATCGTATCAATCATTTCACTGGAATAATTGCCGCGAAGCATCTCCTCGGAAAAGATTTCAGACATATCCGGATGCGTTTGTGTGGCTTCAGTATGGGTCTGATCCTTTCCTGATTGATTATCCATGGCTTCCTCCATCATTCCGGCTGCTGATCGACTGATAAACCCTGGTGAAAATATTAATAAAGTGATCGGTTGAATTCTTTGCCTGAGAATTAATGTCATCAATTGCTTTCAGATAATTCACATCGCCGGTTTCAATGAAATTAGCAAGCGCAACTCCTGAAGCCGTTGATAACAGGGTATTCATTTCCCTCAGATTATTCGCTGCATCCTGTACTGCTAATGCACCCGACTGCGCCAGAGATTTATCAACCATATTCTGAGTTTTGACATCAGATGAATTACTTTTCATGACTGCCACCATTCAACAAGTTAAAAAAAACCCAAAGCCACTCCCGAAGGAAAAAACTTTGGGCTGGAGTCTATTCAATCAGCGAATATTAACGGCGAGGTTCTGCCGGCAGATCCAGGACCTGAGTGGTTACTTTCCCGGTGACTGCATTGCCGGTATTCATCAGTGCATTAATGCCCTGAACGGTTGCGGCCTGCCACATGACATTCGCCTGCTGCTGGCCAGTCGTCAAGTTCTGTGCACTGATGGCCAGGGCCTGACTGGTGCTCATCATCAGATTCCCCATCGCCGTAGCTGGCGTATCACCCAATACTTTCGTATTCACCTGAGTCACTGAATCTGTGATTTGTTCATTGACATAGTTTGGCATGTGCTTTCCTTAATTTTCAGTTTCCAAAATTGGCCTGCGCTTTACAGGATTATGGGTTTGCTGGCAGTGTCAGTACCTGAGAAGCGACTTTACCCGTCACCGCATCACCGGTATTCATCAGGGCATTAATCCCCTGCACCGTCGCCGCCTGATACATCACATTGGCCTGTTGCTGACTCGTGACCAGATTTTGTGCAGCAACCGAAAGCGACTGACTCACGGGTAACATCAGATTCCCCATTGCCGTGGCTGGTGTGTCTCCCAGAACTTTCGTATTCACTTGCGTGACCGAATCAGTGATTGAACCATCAACTGTATTTGGCATATATTTCTCCTCAATTTAGATAATCGTATGGTTTATACAGCTACCATGTGGCACAACCTGATGCTGAGTGATACAGCAAAGATCAACATCAAGTATCTCTGAATCAGCGATAAATCTTTATGACGACTCTCCAAGGAATAAAGCTTTATCTGCTGCTAAAGTCGTTGCAAACATACTATTTCTCCCCTGAACACCAGAGGCTTGCTGAATGATGTACATTTGCTGCTGATTGGAAATGCAATTGTAAAAAGACATTCCCAATGATTGGCTGCTCGCTGAAATCATATTCGCAGCCGAATTCGAGGACATGAGCCCTAAAGTCAGCAATGAACTATCTGCGACAGTATTCGATACAATTTGACTCATGAATTCCTCGCTCTTCTCAATGTCCTATCTCATTGTCGTCTTTATCCGACACACGGCTTCTTTGTTGATATAAATATATAATGCACTTCAACAATTATCTCAGCGAAACAAATGATCTTACCGGGGATTTATATGCAGCTTCCGTAAAATGCTTTCTGACGGATAACAACAGGCGCACAAACAGAATCAAACAGGCTTCAGAAGCTGTGTCACAGCAAAAGGACACCGGTAATGTGCTCATCTTCTGGCGATACACTGCAACTTGCGTTGCTGAAAGCGATATTGTCGTGGTGTGCACCCGACATAACGTTTAAACATTTTTTCGAAATGGCTTAAATCACCAAATCCGGCAGATAAACTCACCTCGGTAATTTTGCACATCGGCTTTTCATCAATCAGTGTTTTCGCATAATGGATTCTGATCTGAACCAGGAGCTTTTTGAATGACTGACCAATATATCGTCGAAACAGGTAGGATAAATGAGAAGGGCTGGTAAAAGAGGATTTTGCGATGTCATCTAAGTGAATGTCTTGCGTAAAATTGTCTTTAAGGAATGACAGTGCTTTCTGTAATCCCGGATGATACTTACTGAATACGGTCGTCTGCTCATCAAGTATCATTTCGATAATATCAGGCGGAATGTCACCGCGCTCATCAAAGGGTTGATCTTCTCTCAAATCATGGCTTTGATTGAGAAAGCTTGGAATATGTGAAAATGCATCCGGTTGAAACCCCTGGACACTCGGTAAACTCACTTCCAGACAAGGTTTCAGCAAGCGCATAATCAATTCAAAATACGTGGTGCTTTTCGATAATGTATCCACACGTTCCGTACAAGAGACAATCAGCTGAATATCATGCTCGGCGAGTTTCTCCATCAACTTGTCGACCTGAATCACCTCGATCAGACAAAGTTTCTGTGCCTCAGATAAGCGATCAATTTCTGACAGGTAAAGCGTGCCTGACGTCGCTCTGGATACCCCTTCCCGCAGACATTGCTGATACGCTTCTGCCGACTCGAGCGAGGATGGAATGACAATGAACTGACCTGCATCCCGCTGATAATCATCCTGCGCGCACAAGGATAATTGTTCAGGGCCGATATCACTGTAAATCAACACCGGCAATCGACTATCAGAGCAAATACTCATCTGACTGTTGGCATACGTTGCCGCGGCCATCTTGCCAGCCAGCGGGTATTTATAACGCATCTGAAAATGTGCATCACGGTTGCTGGCATGGAAAAAACCATCCAACGGACCGAATTCTGAATATTTACTCTGTGCCATAGAAAAGTCCTTTTGCAGAGATTGAATGCTTCATGGGTATCCTATGACGTCTGAAATCAGGTAAATCGGGATCATCAATGAAAATCACAGCCTTACCTATGAATCTGATTGGGTAATCAATCGATTGATGAGAAATTTGCGAGGGACTTTTCTCTGAGTTTCATTTCAATCTGGAAGCAATCTCTTCAGCCCGAAATACAGATTGATTTCGTGAGAACATGAAAGTACGTTCAAAAAAAGAATGCAAGAGGGCTCTCAGACTATTGAGAAACCCAGCTTTGCACCGGGTTTTCTGATAATAGCCAGCAAGAACTATCGTTTCAGGTCTTAGGTTTACGATTCTTGGTGACCTGACATGATTCGCCAAGATGTCTTTTGGGTCGTGAAATACCTCTCCCCACAGCAGTTGAGCCAGTTTTTAATGTTTTGAGCTGTCGCAACGGCCAGCACCAGTGCTAAATGACTGTCAATCGTCAAATCTAGAATCTCCGCTCAAATCAGCATGTACTTTCCTGATAGTGTCGAAGCTACAGAAAAAAGAAATATGCTAAACAGAAATGACTTCTACAGGATAAAGCAACTTCCTCAACAAAAGGTATCTATTGTGGATATTGCTCATCAAATTGGTGCTGTGAGCGCATCGTTCGACGTCAGCTGGCACTGCCTGCGTCGTGCAAAGGCTGACCCAAAACATCTAGGCCCAGCAAGCTGGATGACAAGCGCCCAAAATAAAAATGCTGTCGCACATCGACTTTGATGCGCGTGATGATGATCTTCGTCACGTTGCAAATGATGCATAAAGCGAAGTACGGGACAGCCACGACAGCTTGCCGTCCGCTTACTGTCGTCAGCCTGTGACCATCCGAATCAGCTCGGAGGGTGAACTGAGTGTCTATACCAAGAAGGCGAATGATAACCTGCCATCGATTATCTCAACAAGATTGGCAGACGGAGCCGTCGCATCGCCGCGCCTTATAGCAACAAACCCATGTCCAGAGAAGAGGCCAGTCTGTTCTTCCACTTGGTGAAGCGTCGCTATGCGCGCGCCACGACCATACGGACTTCAAACTAGAGCTTTGTTGACCGAAAATATCAGTATTATTAATTACATTATGAAGTGATATTGAGCCAAACCAATCACATTCGTATAAATTTATATAATTTCAAGATTACGGAAAATTAAAGGCTATTATTCTAACTACCCATAAGAAAACAAATAAAAAATCACATTACTGCAACATATGCATAACAATGTAGCAACACCCCCTCTGTAGAAAGGACTAAATCAGGTTTGACGTGTAACAAAATGTTATGCAAATATTTTCATGTGCCATACTGGTACAAACATTCATTTTAAAGGATCTTATGATGAAAATTTCAAAAGTTTCTATTAAAAAAGGTAAGCGTGTAGCTCGTGGCGGTGCGACTTGCGGCTAATCATTACCCACTAAAAATAATCCAGGATTTTTCCTGGATTATTTTTAAAATGATTACTTTAAAGATTATTTTTATCAGCTAAGGATGAAGTTCATGACTTACATTGACAACCCAAAGTTTATTCATAATTTATGGACACACTTTGAAGATAATCCAGATGTATATCTATTGCGAACATCTAAAGGGTATTTTGAGGTTGATAAAAATGATTCTGAGTTGTTTTTAAAATTTAGAGGGTTGTGTACAGGACATAATTCTCAGTCAGAGATATCAGATAAAACAGGTATTCCACTTGATAAAATATCAGATATCATTAAATCATTAGAAGAAATCGAATGCTTACGAATTGAGTCAGATATTAACTTAATTACTGACGATATTATTTATGATAAAATGAAAACAGCTTGTGAAATGTGGGCTGAGCAACTAGAAGACAGCCATCTATTTAATGATGTAATTCATGGGAACCATGATATTAACATTCTTAAAGGTCTATTATTAGAAACCTATCATTATATAAAAGACTTTCCTGATTGCATCAAAGCAGCAAGAGATAATACGAGTAATAATAGATTGAAAGAAAAATTAGACATCTATTATAACCAAGAAAAAGGACATGAAGTATTTATTTTGTCTTGCTTAGAAAAATTGGGGCTATCTTCAGAGGAAGTCACCACTTCCATTCCTTTAGTATCCACACAATCTTTGTTAAATCTAATTAAAGACCTATTTGTAAAATATCCATATTCTGTAGCACTTGTTGCAAGAGTTATTGAAGCCGATGAATATAACGAAGATATCGCAATTGAAATAAGAAACGCTTTAGAAAACAATCTAAAAATTGATAGAAATTGCCTTGATGGGCTCATTGAACACATGGCGATAGATTATAGTCTTGGTCACTCTAATCTTATTGATGAGCACCATGAATTTATCAAAGTATCCAATATTGAAGATGCACATATAATTTTAAATAGAATACACGACATTAAACATTCATTCGACATTCAAAAATTAGAAATCCTTGATTATTATGGGCATACTGGAAACTATATACCCCGTCAAAGAGTTGATTTTTTTGGTGTGTAACAGCTAGGTGTAATATGTTGCGTAATAAGGTTATACTAAACACACTTGTGATTGCCTTCTGTTCTGGGACTGGTATTGCGGTGATATTCGCCGCAATATTCTTATCAATACAAGTAACATATGAACAATCTAAGTTAGTTGCTATCTGTGCTGTTGTAGGTCAAATTTTATCTATCTTATGTTCAGCAAAGATAGGGAAAATTGCTGACTCAAGTAATAAAGAAAGAAATTTACGTTATTCTTATTTTATTGGAATAGTTTTTTCTTTAATTGCAGCCTACCTTTCTTATAACAACATTCAAGGGATTATATTTTACATCACACTGATAATAACTTCATCAGTGATGACTTTGGTTAGGATGCTTGATCAATCAACCAGAACATCAATAATTCATCTTAACTTATCTAAGGATCATTATTTAGAAGCGTCAAAGTATTTGGAATTAGTTAGACAAGGCATTACTTTTTGTTCTGGCGGTATAGCAATCTTGATAATAAATAAAGATAACATATACGGTGCTTGTTTATTTTGCGTGTTCTGTCTTATTGCTAGTGCTTTGGTATCATATAAATTTGATAAAAAAAACATCACACATGACAAAGACAATAGACATGATAAACACGGCACTATTAGAATATTTATTAATCATGCCTCACAGAATAAAAACTTCTTATTGATGATAGTAACACTCATACCTTATTCTATGGTTTTAGCTTTAAACTCTATATATCCAAAAGCTTTTATTAATATTACAGACTCTCCTCAATTCTATTCAGCACTGGTTATACCATATGGTATTGGTGCGATTGTCGGTAGTACACTAGCACCTAAAACTGTAAATATTGATTGGATAAAAGTTTCCATCATAATGATGGGAATATTCTCTATATCATTACTATGTTTTTCATTCACAACAAGCATTGTCAGTATTTACTTTTTTATTTTCACATTTGCATTCTGCCACTCACTTATCCGAGTCAATCGGAATCATCAATTAATGTTAGATGTAGATAAAGGCATCATTGGTGTAATCTCTGGATACTATGAAATGATTGCTCTATCATTTTCGATCCTCTTAGCAATGGTATCTACTTATTTGATTGATGAATTTAGTTTTATTCTTGGTATGGTTATTTTGTCTTCTGTAATGATAAGCGGACCCTTGATTGCTATTTTAAAAATTATTTATCAACCTAAAAAAAAGGTAAATTATACTTAAACTCTTGCATCTTTTTATAAATAAGCTTAGCTCTTTATCTGTCAATAAGCCCCGTAAAGCAATTTACGGTCGGCATTTCGCAGATGAAATGTCATCACGACAACAGTGTATCCTTCCCTATTTTAGTAACCTACAACGCAACTAAGCCCGCCCTTAAAGACTTCCACTAAATAGTTGTTCCTGAAGGTAGGTCACAGGCAAGTGGAAAATGAAGATGGCTGGGTAGCTTTTGCGCGATCTGATCAGTCGCTAAGCATACAAAGCCACAAAACAATACTGAGCCGATGATATTAACATTACCTGGCTGGCAGGATGAGATCGCGAACGTTTTATGACCAATTTCATCCTGATTGACCTGTGACTTGATACTCTTTTTTTCGAGACTATTACAATGAGCTTCAATGCCTTTTCTCAGCACTTTTGCGATCTAAAAGACCCACGTCAGTCAGCAAAAATCAGTTATCCCTCACTGTTTGTTCAACGACAGCCGGTGCTGAAGGATGGGAAGACATTGAAGATTTCGCTGATATCCACCTTGATTGGCTCCAAGATAAGGGCTTATTCAAAGGTGGTCTGCCTGTTCACGATACCATTGCCCGGATAGTCTCGCGCCTGACTCAAGCGAGTTTCAGCAGTGTTTAAGCGCTCTTTTCATTGAGAAAAATTAATCATAATCACTGTACAACGTTGGCACGGCTGGCGGATATTCAATCGGCTGCCAGCGATCGCTGAAGGTATATTTAAAATACAGCATGACATGATTAGGCTCATAAAAATCTGATCGCTGCAAATCAAGTGATGCACCAAGATACCAACGCTGACTCACCCGTTTTTCTACGGCAGCCTCCAGCGAATAACCAAACCCGCCTCCGGTACTGTCCGCGCCATCGCTCTGATATGGGGCATCCAGCTGTGACCAAGAATTGGAAACAGATGCACTGACAAGATAGGACAGGCTGTTGTCATAACGACCGTAATAATTCACCGGAATGGACACCGAGAAGTAGCGATCCGGACTGTAATAGCCACCGCTGCCGAGTGTATATTCACTCAGGTTTTTATCGTAATGGAAGAACAGCAGATTGGTGCCAATACTCAAACGCTGCGCATCGGTTGCGATCAACTTGTAATAAGCCCCGCCCAGCAGCGCCAGCCGGGTATTGTCGGCCACATTGTCTCCGGTCATCTGATGGCGCTGAAGACTATTCCAGAATCCATAAGGCCCGCCGAGATCCCAGCTGGTATTCAGTTTCACTCCGGTACGGACCACACCTCCCCAGGACGTGCCCGCAGGAGCATTGGTATTCTCAGGCACCGTCATGCCTGCATAAGACAGCGTACTGCTGGTTTCCGGACGACGTGACAGCGTGCCGGAGACCCCATAATCACCCAGCTCCCCTCGAAGGGTCACACCGCCCACCCAGGTCGTATGATCAAAGCCCAGCGGCGTGGTTCCGATATCTGCACGCCAGTTCTCTGCCTGCCAGCCAACCCCCAGCGCCATACCGGAAGCCTGCTCCCGGAAGGTCGCAGGTGCATCATTATTCTCATTTGGGGTTTTATCGAAATAGGTCAGATCGCCAGAATCCACATGCACAGCGTCGGCCCGCAGCAACAAATGACCCGACCACGCCTCAACCGGGATCCGCGCTTCAATCGGCACCTGACTGGACTGGTTTTCACCCTCCCGGGCGCTAAAATCCCAGCCGATGATGACATGACCATCACTGCGGGCCCGCAAGCGGTCAAGATCAGCTTTCACATTCCGGGTCAGCCAGTAATCCTCCGCTTCCTCATAAAGCGTGCGCAGATCCGGTGACTCCGTACTCGCTAGTGCCGGATCTTTGCTTTTGTCGATGCGATCTGCATTCAGCGCCTGATAACCCCGCTGCTCAGCCAGTGTCCAGTGCCGGTTGGCCATCGCAATGGCCATCGCATCCCGGTAATCCATAGCATCGGCATCGATCCGCAGTTCAAGTTCCACATTCAGTGCATTGGCTTTTGAAGTTTCTCTCTGCTGATTCATCACCCCCGCTGCCGTCATCAGCTGCCGTGCTGTCAGTTGTGATTTTTTCGTATAAAGCTGTTCAGATGTCTGCTGATAAAGTGTGGTTTCACCGGTCAGTGCAGCGACTTCCAGTACGCCGAGCTGCGCTGCAGTCTGATAGGGTTCCGGTTTTCTCAGCACTTGCTGATATAACGCCAATGCCGAAGGATACTGGCGTTGCGCCAACCTCAGATCAGCTTCAGCCAGCATACGTTGCGCATGTAATTCATCCAGATCGGCCACCGGCAGTGCATTCGGATCGCCTTTGAGTCGCAATTGGCCTTGCTTTGTCAGCCACGCATCAAAATCGCCGAACTTCGCCAGCGCAATCATCAGCTCGCCGTGTCCCAGAGTGTCCGATTCCGACCAGGCCTCATCCGGCTGCATCCCCCGATAGATCGCTTCAGCCCGGGTCCGCTCCCCCAAACGCACCAGTGTGACGCCCAGCCGGGCCAGCACCGCAGGCTGATCGCCATACTGCTGGGTCAGACCATCCAGCTGCGAGCGCACCGCAACCGGGTTGGCCGCGTAACGGTCCGCGACCGCATCCAGAGACTGGTTGAGTTTCAGCCGGGTCAGATTCCGGGTCATGGCACCCGTGCGCTGGGGAACCGGCACGCGGGACAAGGTCTGTACCGCTTCTGCTTCACGGCCGGATTGCGACAGATACAGCGCATAAGCAAAGTACATTTCCGGGTCTGAACTGCCGGAAGACCAGTCACGCATCAGGGTATCTGCACGCGCACGCTGCCCGACAGAAACCAGGGCATCCGCGATATCCCGTCGTTGCCAGGCCGAGGTCGGATTCAATGCCAGGAGTGCATCAGCAGCCCGCTCAATCTCACCGGGCTGGTTTGTTGCCACGGCCTGCTCGAATCTGGTCAGGGCCTGACGGGTTTTCAGGTCCTGTAGTCTGTCTTGCAGCAACCGTTGCGCAGACACTGGCATCGATTCAATCAATGCAATGGCTTCTTTCAGGGCCCCTTGTGCTTCACGGACATTCACCCGCCCCCGCAAGGCAGAGGCATTCCCCGGTTCCCGTTTCAGCGCCTGTAAGTAAGCCTGATCAGCGGCATCGTAAGCTTGTTCAGACAGCAGTACATCCGCCATTTTCAGGTACGCATAGGGCTGTGCATCATTCACCGATGCCGCTTTCCGGTACGCTTTCTTCGCAGACGCAGACTGCCCTTTCGCCAGCAGCGCATCGCCTTCATCCAGATCTGCCCAGTAGGATGACGCTTCAATCAGCGACTGCCATTTACTCAGGTTATCCGGGTCGCTGTCGAGCGCCTGAGCCTGCTGAAAATAGCCCAGCGCTTTGCCCTGCTGACCCATCCGCAAATACACCAGTCCCAATCCGCCCAGAATTTCAGGATCTTTGGGACGTGTGGTCAGCGCATAGCGCAGTTGGCGCTCGGCCTGGATGTATTGTGATTTCTCAATCAGTGCCAGGCCCTGACGTTTCGCCTGATACGTTGGGTCTTGCCGGAGGGTTTGCTCGGTTTCCCAGCGTTGTTGTGCGTCCTGATTCGCCCGGTTGATCGCCAGATCGGACGGATAATAACTGGCCAGAATGGCATACTGATCCGCAACGGCTTGCGAAATCGGCAACTGATCCAGCGCGCGCAGCCAGGCATCGGCAGCCGCTCGGCCCAAATCCGTTCGTAACGACAGCTGGCGGTAGGTATTGAGAATCCAGGGATCAGCCGGGTTGCGGCGGCGGATATGATTCGCCAGCGCCAGCTGGAATGCAGGGACGCCCGGATAAGCGGCATTCAGTTGCTCCAGTCCCTGTTGAACATCCGGCCACTGGTCGCCAATATTTCCTTCCACCTGCAAATATTCCAATTGCAGCTCCGGCGACGGCATGCCATGCGGAAAAAGCGCCTGATAGGCTTGCAGGGCTTCCGGGTAACGTCCGGCATGGGCCAGCAAGCGAGCCTGCTGCAGAGTACCTCTCTGTTCCCCGGCCACCGCCATCAGATCCCGGATTGCAATGGCTTGCCTGGCATCGGGGGTCATCTGGCGAACCACAGCGTCTGCCAGCGAAATCTGATTCTGTTTCAGATACAGACGCGCCTGATAATACAGGCCGTCCGGATGACGACTGTCAATTGCAAAGAGTCGCTCCAGCGCACTGGACACAATATCGTCCCGCCCCAATGCGGTTGCCAGCGCTAACTGATCGCGTAAAAACGCCACAGAATCCACCTGATCCAGTGAGGTCGCCAGTTGAACAGGCGTGACCGGCTGATACACCTGCTTTAACTGCTGCGGCGTTAACGGCGTATCCGGGACCACACCGGCCAGTATGGTTGGGCTGCTGAACAATGCACCGATGCTCAGCGCAACCCGGGTAAATGAAACGGCAGAACGGCTCACTGACATTGATTTTCCCAAGCTGGCAGTAACTTGCCATCCACATCAAAACGATAGCGCGCTTGATGCCAGCCTAGTCCAAACAGGGCCAGCACATTGTCGTAATAGTAATCATCAGGCTGGCTGACCAGCATGGCGGCAGCTCGCTCCGCCTGTGTTTTCAGTAACGCCTGCTCGCCCGAAGCATGGATCAACGGCAGCATCGCGGCAGAAAATCCGGCGCTTCCCGACTGCTGAAATTTGCCATTCGACGTATTCACTTCACGCGGCGGTGCGGATAACCGGGCTGTCGCAGCAACCATCGGCTGCATCGCGGCGACCAGCGCGGCTTTCTCTGGAGATGCATCGCTGAGCATCCCCGCCCACAAATAGCTCCGGATAGCGTTGTAGCTCCCGGTGAATCCCGTCTGGGGATCCAGATGGAATCCTGCACGGCTGGCTTTTGCCCAGTCGGGACTGAATCCGGCAGGCATTGTTGCCAGCATCAGAGCCTGACTGGTCTGATATAAAGACGCCCAGTCGTCATGTGGATACAGCGCCCGAAAACGCGCCATGATCTGAAGCGGCACATAACTCGGATTCACGCTGTACTGCCCATCACCCAGTTCAAACCCCGAGATTCCCGGCAGCAGGACCGTGCCCAGACCGTCGATCAGCACCGTTTCTTCCCGCATAATCCGGCTCGCCAGCAGATGTGCCAACGACTGATAGTAAAAGTTGTCCCACAGGCGTCCAGCCTCCGCGAGGGTATAGGCAATCCAGAGATCTGAGTCCGACGCCGGATTGGCATCCAGCACACCGAAACGTCCGGACGCTTGCCTGCCCCACTGCCAGGCGGGTAATCGGGCGGTCAGATCGCCGCTGGCCAGATGGGTTTGAGTCCAGTTCAGTAACTCAGCAAACATCGCCCGGTCGTTGGCAACCAGCGCAAAAAATAGCGCGTACGACTGGCCTTCCGAGGTTGTGATCTGACGGGCATCACTGCCATCCACAACCCGGCCATTTACAATGTAAATCGATTGAAACTGCTGCCACTGCGGCCAGTCACACGTTGCAGCACGGCCCGGTAGGCTGATGAGCAGTGCCAGAAGGAATATCAGCGCTTTCATGCTTCATCCTCGCCTTTTGACAGCCGTTTAGCAGCAATTCGGCGCAAAACACGCCACAGGAAAATCGTCACAATCACCACGAGCAATGCCGCCAGACTGGCAACCAGCACCGGATGATTCGAGAAGTGATACCAGACCAGCTGCCAGACCGGTAATTTGCCGACATAGTACCGACTGCCAACCTGATAACTGGCGACTTCCTGATTGCGCAGTGTCACGACAGAGCCCGACATAAACTCAACTTTGCCAGCATCCGTCAGCGCCTGATCCACCAGGCTGAGTGCCTGCGGATCTGCCGCCATCACAGTCACCAGACTTCGCTTCTTCGTAAAGGGGGATTCGAGCCCGGTGATTGCCGCGAAAGCCCCTCCGGCTTCAACCGACACCCAATCTGCCGCATCCCGATGCTGACCCGATGTTGCGACACCTTCCTTCGACTGCGCCGTTTCATTCCGGCCCGGCAGCCGAATCTGACGTTGCCCGGCCTGCATCACCAGATTCACCTGATCGGTATCGAACGCCGCCTGCTGCAGTTCCGGCACGACCCCGATACTCAGGATATCTTTGTCTTTCAGGTGTTGCGGGTCCCACTGATTTGTCAGGGTGACGTTCAGCCCCGGATAACCGGTATCTGCCCCAAAACGGCCCATCAGATTAAGAAAGCTCTGCAAGGCATCTCTGGAAGGCGACTTTGGCACCACCACAACGGTTTCAGACAAGTCCGCCATCCGGGTAAAAGGAAAGCCCGAAGTTGCAAACGCCCGCAGATTCGGCATTTCGATGTAATGCGGAAATCCGCTGAAATCGATGGTTGAACTGCCATCGATCACGGCATATTGCTTGCTGGGTTGCGTGACCTGACAGTTGCCTTCAGTCACCGATGCAAACCCAAACTCAAACGCTATATTATTCTTGCTGCCCACTTTGAATGCAGGAATCCGTACCCGGTCATGGCCGTTCAGCATGCCGTCATCCAGTAATGGCACACGGATTCGGGTCGACTCGCCTCCCTGCCCTTTGGTGGTCAGGTTGAAGGCTTCAATAAATTCATCATTGATTTTCAGGCTCAGGCGCGAACCGGAGTTGTCTGTCATCGGCGGTGAATAGCGGTAGCTGAGATCCATCGGGATGCCCCGGCTCTGCCAGGTAAAGAGATCCGGTGCCAGATTCAGATTCAGCCGGATCGGTGGCGGCGTGCGGCCTTCCACCTGAAGCTGACTGCGCTGTTCCACCAGTTCGGAGAATGCAATCGGCCGTGAGGTCTCAATCCAGTTTGGCGCATCATAAGGGACACGCGGTTTGATCTGCTTTACGGCATTGATTTTTGCCATCGGCCCGGTAAACAATTGCGTGCCCAGCGCCAGCCCCTGAACAGCCGTATTCAGATCCGCACTATCGCGCCCAATCACCAACAGCAACTTCACATAAGGGTTGGTCGGATGGGTAATCATCTGTAACCGCGGACCATCTGTATCGGGAAAATCCCGCAGAAAGTCAGGTTTGTTCTCATTGGTCACGAACACCACGGCATGTCGTTCCGGCAGGTGATCAAACGACAAAGGGAACTGGGCACCGCGCCACTGAGACAACGCACCAAAATGAGACGCCAGCACACCCGCCGCTTTCATTGCCGCCAGATCGTACCCGTCTCCCATCACAAACGGCAGATTCACACGACCGAAATCACGCGGATCAAAAAATGGCGCTGGCAACAGGCTGAGATCGCTTTGCAACTGTGTTTTCTGAACCTGTAAGGCAACGTGACTGCTCTGGCTGATTTCAGCCCAGATACTGGCATCGTTCGGGTTGGAGCAGGTTTTGTGTGTATTGCCAATCAGCTCAAAACGAATCTGGTTATAATTACTGAAATAACGCGGGTCCAGCGGCATCGAAATATTCATTTTCTTGCCTTGCTGTCCGTCGGTGATCGCCACGACCCCCATTAGCTCGTTGTTCAGGTAAATCTTGATATGAGACACCAACGCCAGCAAAGCAGGTGAAGGGGTGACGTCAAAGTTCAGAGATGCCTGAGCGATCACTTCGTCTAACCGGGAACCAAAGCCAATATAGGCGCTGGCCTCGCTGCCCTGAATCCCCACCGATCCCTGAAACCCGAGCTGTGAAAAAGGCAGTTCGCGCTGAATGACCGCCGATAAAGTGTCGGACGCCAAAGGCGCCCTCAAAGGTTCAGTGACCTCAGGTGCCGTCTGTGCACCCGCCAGTGCTGATGCACTCAGGCCCAGCATCAAAGCCGACATTGTTTGAATTTTTTGTTTTATTTTCATGAAATTAAGCCCTGTTGGGGACAAAACGGGGTCTGAGCGACCACAGGCGCTCCCCCAGCGATATAACCAGATTCACCGTCACGGCCATCACTTTCGGGCCATGCTGAATTAAACGGCGGTAACCATCCAGACCAACCTGCAACACGGCCTGCATGCTGGATAATGGCTTGTCGGACTGATATGACTGTTGCCACTTCGCCCAGGTGTCTGCTCTGGCAAAAGTGCACTGCACGTAATCAATCCGCTGTTGTGTGCTGAGCGGATCAAGCCGCAGCCCCAGCTCGCCATGACGGATATACGCAATCGTCGCCGGGAAGACATACGACTGACTGCCCCGGCTCATGACCACAGAGAGCTTTTGACTCACCAGCGCTTTCAGGCGTTCCCCGTCGGTTTCTGTCATCCGAATACGCAGTCCCCCCAGCGAAAAATCTTTCAGTTCTGCCTGCAGCAGGTGTCCGGAATGAAGCCGAACCGCCACCGGCATCGACACCTCAACCCGGTGATCCCGGCGAACCTGCTTGGCTTCCACGGCCACAGCCACGGCCGCCCCGAGAATCAGCAGGTTATAAAGCGTCCAGACAATGTTCACCAGCACTGTCGTCAGCTCATCTGCCGGGCCCCATCCAAGACGATATACACCGACACCCAACCCCAGTACGTTCAGCAGGACCAGCATCAGATAAGGCCGGGAAATCACCCAGTCATAATGAGATGCCTCGACCAGCCCGCCTTTCGCCGTGACATTGAAGGTTCCTTTATGAGGTGCAAACAGCGCGACCGTGGTCGGGCGTGCGATATACCAGGCGAGCACCGTTTCATACACCTCTCCCCAGAAAGAATAGCGGTACTCTCCCTGCATGCGGGAATTGGTCATACTGGCATGAATCATGTGCGGCAAAACGTACAGAATGATCGCCATGGCTGGTGCATAAATGATGTATTCATGCAGCAGCAGAAACGCCAGTGGGGCGGTCAGAAAGATCAGCCGCGGGATCCCCGATAAAAAATGCAGCATGGCATTGGCATAGCACAATCGCTGCGACAGCTTCAGTCCCTTCCCGGTCAGCGGATTATCCACCCGGAATATCTGTGCCATTCCCCTTGCCCAGCGAATTCGCTGGCCCACATGCGCCGATAAAGTTTCGGTTGCCAACCCGGCAGAAATCGGTTGTTTCAGATACGCTGATCGATAACCCAGCCGATGTATCCGCAACGACGTGTGTGCATCCTCGGTAACCGTTTCAACAGCAATCCCACCCACTTCTTCCAGCGGTTCACGCCGTAATACGGCACAGGAGCCGCAGAAAAAAGTGGCATCCCACAGGTCGTTACCGTCCTGAATCAACCCGTAGAACAGGTTGCCTTCATTCGGAACATTGCGAAAATTCGACAGATTCCGCTCAAAAGGATCCGGCGAAAAGAAATGGTGCGGGGTCTGAATCAGGGCCAGTTTAGGATCTTTCAGAAACAAGCCCATCGTGAGCTGAAAAAATGCCCGGGCCGGAATATGGTCGCAGTCAAAAATGGCGACATACTCGCCCTGAGATTGTTTGAGTGCGTAATTGATGTTGCCCGCTTTTGCGTGCTCATTGGTCGGACGGCGGATGTAGTGAACACCCACTTCCCCGGCAAAGTCACGAAAACTGTCCCGCTTTCCGTCATCCAGGATATAGATATTCAGCTTCTCTTTCGGCCAGTCCACGCCCAGCGCGGCGTACACAGTTGCCCGGACGACATCCAGATCTTCGTTGTAGGTCGGGATCATCACATCAATGGTCGGCCACGACGACGAGTCAGACGGCAGCGGCTCCGGTTGGCGATTCAGCGGCCAGATATTCTGGAAATACCCCAGAATCAGAACCAGCCAGGAATATGTTTCAGCGAGCAGCAATACCAGCCCGAGGCCTAAAGCGACAGGCTCATCCCAGTTCAACGTCGATGAATAGCGCCACCATAAGTATCGGCAGGATGCCGTGATCGACAAAATAATCATTAACAGCGTCGGGAAATGACCCGGCATCCGCCGGAACAGCATCGCCAGTACCCAGAGCAGCAGGACAAAAACCGTCTGCGCTTCCAGACCAAAAGGGACGGTGAAACAGATCAACGCCAGCAAAACCACGGCCGCCAGAAGTAATCCGTTGATCACCCGTCCCGTCTTCGTTTCACGGAGCATCGCCTGAATTTCCCGGGTGTCTGTCTCACTGGCCTGATGTTCCAGCCACAGCACCAAACGACGCAGGGCTGCCATGAGCAGCAACAGCACCCGGCGAATCTGCCCGGTCACCCAAAGAAAAGGGACAGACACATCTCGATATGATGGCGCAGATCCGGACTGACGCACACCGATCAGCCACAGGCTTTGGATCAGAAAACGAACCGGATCCAGCCAGACAGGTGCCGCAAAGTTAATCTGCGGATAATAGACCAGCGGCAAACGCCACGCAGGCATCCCAGCGACAACGGGTTTGAACAGCACAAAAGCCATCGTAAACCAGAAACCAAGCACCCAGTGGCCCAAACGTGAAGCGGGCTGGCCCCCTTCACGTTCATAGACCTTCAATTGGGTCTTGAACTGCGCGACAATCCAGGCCTGAAAAATGAAGTTGAAAAAGTTTGGCATGGTTTATCGTTCACTGGCTTCTGCGGCAAGCTGTGAGACACACCAGAGCGCCAACGACTGATAATCCCGCGCCGCCTGACTGCTGGGCGAAAATTGCTGCACCGTGGTCAGGTTCGCCACGCTGTCGAGCAGTGCGGTATCCCGGTGTAACACAACAGAGGACAACTGCGTCCCCAGTTCTTCTTTCAGCACCAGGGTAAAATCCCGGCTGATCTCGGTTTCCGGCTGGTACTGGTTCAGCACGTATCTGATGCGTGGTTGGCGTTGCTGGGGACTGCCCGACTCCGCCAGTACATCGATCGTTTGCGACAGCAGACTGTAAGCTGAAGCCTCAGGCGTCATCACAACCAGCACCAAATCAAACTGATGGGCTTGCGCCAACGGGCTCAATTCGTGCAAATCTGACGGTGCAAAATGAAACAACTGCCAGTGGTCTGCATGCGCAGGTAATTCAATCCGGCACAGCGATGCTGCCAGTTCTGACAGAAACTGAATCCGGCAGGTGCTCATCTGCAGCTGCTGAAGCTGTTGCAATTGGCCAAACGGCAGAAATGCCACACCTGAAGGGCTTTCAAACCCAGCCGACTGCCAGTTTTCACCCGCGCAGACAAGCGGTGCCCAGCCTTGTTTTTTCGACAGCGGCATGCCGAGATGCAAGCGCAGTACATTTGCCGGATCAGCATCCACCACCAGGACATTTTTCTGAATCAGCCGAAGTGCCTGCGCCAGATTCGCCGTCACGGTATTCGAACCAGCGCCCCCCCGCTGGCTGATCAGTGCCACCCGTTTCATCATGATCCAGCTTCCGTGACACGGGCAGCCACAGGGTGCGTGCTCAGCTCACAGTCCGCGGGAATGGCTGTCTCCCATTTTTCTCTGAGAATCAGCCATTTAAGCTGAATTCGCACATAGGCTTCTCTTTCTGTTGTTTCGACATACTCGTTGCCAGGCAATTTATAGGAAGCGTAAATCGCTTCAATATCTTTAGCAGGAACAGCCACGAATGATCACCACTTCTTAACACAAAATATTAAAATGTATATTTTTCAGATTTTTATTTAACGTCTTTAAAATCAACGAATACAATTGAACATCATTTTTTTGTGATACTTTATTTTACTTTTGTTACTTGAAACATCAAAAATCCACTGAATAAAAAATTCTATTTTCCTGTACAAAAAAAAAGGGACATCAATAGACCGGATGCATCCCAAAAGATTTCAAATTTATTGAAATGCACCAGCAAGCATAACCACCAGCACGCATACCTATAAGGATTTGATCTTGTCAGAAAAATGACGATGATATGTAAGTTATTGGGATCAACGCTTCACTTTTTGACCGTATTCTATATTATCTGGCTACATTTTTGACACCCATAATTTCGGGTCTGTTGCGAAAGTCTTCAGTTTTCCCGATGACCAGCCATCCGTACAGGATGCGAGCGATGTATGATTGGTATTTCTTATGTCTGACTTCCAGGGCGTTCAGCCATTTCAGGAAATGAAGGAATTACAATCCGTTTATGTTTATTTATTTGGGCACAAACAGATTGCAATCGATTTTATGACACAAAATAAAACACAGAATAACAACACAACGTTTACTTTTGTCACCGATAAAGATAGCTTTTACAGTGGATTAAATCCTTCTGTCACGAGTGCGCTGGAATATTTAGTTCGGGAATGTGGAAAGCAGGCTTATTTCCTGTCCAAAGACATGTCAGGAAAAACTCAAAGTGCATTAAAGCTCATCAAAGATCTATGCCGTATACGGATTTCAAGGCAATCTCGCATGATTATCCTGATGCCCGATACCCTGATTGTCAATTTAATGCAAAATCGCCGTCACAATTTACTCAACCTGCTGAATAAGCATGCGATTGACAGAAATGCAACCATTGAACTGATGATTTACGGTGAGCAGGCAACCTCAATCCGCCCCGCCTTGCTTGCCATAAATCACTGCATACGCGGGCTTGTCTCGATGACGGCAATCAACGCACACCAGTGCCAGTATCAGTTGGCCTTCTGGGCAAACCGGCAAGGTGTGCTGTCTGATCAGACTTTTCTGTTAAACCGGGCGGAAAACGGACACTGGCTGAGTCCTGAATCGCCGCTGCACCAGCGTTCAGCGGACATGCAGCCCGATTCAGAGCCGAGCCCGATCTATCTCAGTGACGAGGCATTACTCGACGGTGAACGCACGCCGGATCAGGTGGTGCGTCTGATTTCCAATGAGGTGCTGCTCACTCAGACAGACTTTCCGGCAACCGCCACCCTGATTCTGGGATGTGGTTCCCCGGCGTCCATTCAGCCCTTAGCCATCGCCTGCCTGCGATTACGGCATCAAACCGGCGCATCCCTGAAGATCATCATCCGGGAGACCCGGCAGTGCTTGCGATATTCCGACGAAACCTTTCTGCTGGCCGCTGGAGTGAACCTGATTGTTCCGGTCAACCTGCCGTTCAGCCGATTGATGAGTCAGGTGGAAGCCATTCAGTACCAGGTTTTAGTCCGAACTTTACCATCCGATCCGGACGCTTTACTGTCGCTCAACCTTCAGTATGCAAGCCGCGGTTATCTCGACAATCAGCAATTCAGTCAATACAGTCATCTCGCCATGCAGCAGGCGGCCCCTGCACAGCTGGGATTTGCGCTGGTTCGGCTCAATCTGCTGCCGGGAATGCAGGCAGAGGAATGTCTCAAATTATGTCGGATACGGCGGGATGGTGATGTGGTCACCGCTTGCCACCATGCACTCTATGTCTTGTTCAGTGCGATTCGCATGACGGATGTGCATACAGCCCTGAATCATATCTTTGATATTCCGGTCCGGGATCTGTTTCAGCAGATTCAGATCTTTCAGACGCAGTACGACGCAGAACGCGAACTCCAGACCGTGATCACGCAGGCTGTCCCGCTGGAGAATGTGTCAGCGTCCGACTTTGAGAAAGAAGCATTCGGTGAGTCAACGCAGCCTGAGTCTGTCCGACCTTCATTTTTTGCCACTCAAAAACCCATTCAACTGCGGGGTGGCCAATGAGTCTGGAAGATTTTCTGCTGACTTCAGGCATCAGCCTGCTGATTGGACTGATCCTCGGCTATTTTGCCCGAAATCTGGCCGCCTGGGTGCAGCGAACTTACAAAACCCGCTTCAGGCGTGCGCATTACTTTAAACAAGACTAACGAACAGATTCAGCACATGACAGATCAAGTAAACGGTCATCCGAAACAAGTCCTGCCGGGACTGGGATGGTGGAATGTCTATTTCATCCTCAAAATTGCCCTGTACATTCAGGGGACGCTGGGCTTCCACCCGCTGGAAAATATGGCACTGGTGGTCTTTCTGTTACTGCCACTGGGTTCATCCTGGCTCAGGGTGCTGCGTCAGGTTGTTGCCATTCCGGCAGCCGTCTGGCTGCTGCATTACGATTCTTTCCTGCCACCGCTGACCCGTTTATGGGCACAGTTGGGCCAGCTGATGCAATTTGAATTCAGTTATCAGCTGGAACTGATGGGCCGGTTCATCACGGTTCAGAGCCTTCTGGCCCTGATGACGGTCTGTCTGGGTTATGTGCTGCTGAATCGTTTTCTGCGAGTCTCTGTTCTTGTGGTTGCAACATTAGTGGTGCTCTGCGTGCCTGCAGCCAAAACGCCTCAGGCTGTGGCACAGCCAGAAACCGCCACCAGGCTTGAACCGTCTGTCACGGTACAGAAGCCGTCAGATTCGCTGACCATACCAACACAAACAGATGATGCCTCGCTGAACACTTATGTGTCGGACTTCTTTCAGTCCGAGGCCCAGCGTCAGGTGCGCTTTGAACCAAACACACCCGCAGGGGCTCCCTTTGACATCCTGTTCCTGAGCATCTGTTCAGTTGCCTGGGACGATATCGCTATCGCCGGGCTGAGTGATCACCCGCTGTTCGAAGAATTCGACATCCTGTTTGACCAGTACAATGCCGCAACCTCTTACAGTGGCCCGGCCGTGATCCGTCTGCTGCGCGCAGGCTGCGGACAGGAAACACACAGTCAGTTGTTCTCCGGTGCGCCCTCACAACAATGCTATCTGTTCGACAATCTGAAAAAGCTGGGTTATGAAGAAAATCTGGTCATGAACCACGATGGCGTGTTCGATAATTTCCTGAAACTGATCCAAACCGATGGACAGGTCACCGCAGATCTCATGCCTCAGGATGGCTTTTCGCCGTATCAGAAGGCGTTCGATGGCAAGTCGATTTATCGCGATAAACAAGTCCTTGAAGACTGGCTCACCCAGCGCAACACCGACAGTCATGCGCAAATTGTCACGCTGTATAACTCCATTTCACTGCATGACGGCAATCGGCTGATTCGTGGCGATCGCACCACCAGTATGGCCAGCTACCAGCTACGCCTGAAAAATTTGCTGGATGATCTCTATGCTTTCTTTCAGACACTCAAGCAGTCTGAACGAAACATTGTTGTCGTGATGATTCCTGAACATGGCGCTGGCATGAAAGGCGACCGGATGCAAATCTCCGGCATGCGCGAGATTCCGTCTCAGTCGATCACTCATATTCCGGTCGGCCTGAAAGTGTTTGGGAAAGATGTGGTCCGGACCGGCGACACGGTTCATGTGACCGCGCCTTCCAGTCATCAGGCACTGGCGCAGCTGATCAGTAATGTGCTGGCTCAGAATCCGTATCAGCACAACAGCTTTGATCCGGCCACGCTGATCAGAAACCTGCCGGAAACGCCTGTCGTCTCTCAAAATGACGGCTCAACAGTGATCCAAATCAACGGCAAGCCGTATGTGTCGCTGGATGGCAGAAGCTGGTCTGTCTATCCGGGGAAATAATCGGTACAGCCCCAACAAAGCCACGTCACTTGTCTGAGTGCCGTGGCTTTTTTAATCTCACGCTTCCCCCCTCAGAACGACGAACACAATCAAACACCGGGCTAAAGCGGTCAATGAGCCCGGCAGACACTGAGTAAGACGCGCTGTCATAAGCTGCGGGTATGCGAGATGGCCCCCAGTGCATGACATGCCAGGTGACTCCAGCCAAACATAAAATGAATGCAACTGAATGAGTTGATCAGGGACTGATCAATACCAATGCGTGCATCGCTTTTACTGTCAGGAAATATTTCTGAACAACTTCCGCCAGAACGACTGAAATTTCTCCGCAGGAAACAGGTTCATGTAGGCACTGTAATTTCAAGGAATCAAAGATGACTTCAAACGCAACATCCAATCACACAAATTATGGCTATCTTCTGGGAACATCCGGTGTGATTCTGGTCCTGCTCTGGTTGGGGATCTACAAATTTACGCCGACAGAAGCCAAAGCGATTGAGCCTCTGGTGGCAAATCACCCCCTGATGGGCTGGCTGTATGACATTTTTTCACTGCAAGCGGTGTCGAACCTGATAGGACTCAGTGAAATGATTGTCGCGGGCGGACTGCTGATTGGTTTTCACGTGCCGCTCGTGGCTTATTGGTCGGGGATTGCGGCATCCGTTATCTTCGTCGTGACACTCAGTTTCATGGTGACGACTCCGGATGCCTGGAAAGTGTCTGACGGATTACTGATCCCGAATTTCTTTCTGATCAAAGATCTCCTGTTTCTGGGCATCAGCATCAGTGTCATCGAACGCGCAAAACAAAAAATGGCCCATCAATAACTCGGTGATGGCCCGCTCTGAGGGGGACTCCAGTTCCCCCTTTTCTTTTCAGCGAATCGCGCTCAAACCGTCCGGGCCATCATACTGGCCGCTGCCAGAAACATCATGACCCCCGCGCCTTTCCGCTTTCCCGTTCAAGACTCATCAACAATAACGAAAAAAGAGCAAAAAAACGGAATAATATGAACACCCACACATAAAATCAATTCCAGATAGAATCTTTTACTGAAAAATTTGATAAGCACCGCAGCACATAACGGGAAGGCTAGAAAATTTCAGTGAAATCATCCAACTTAGCCGATGATTCTCATTCTTTTGCACCAACTGTATGCGATGTTGCTGCAATCAATCTATTTTCAGCCTGGAGTACTCATGGAAAGCTTATCTTTTCTTATGTTTTTGGTTTATCTGGCCATCGGGGGAGTGGCAACCCTGTACGCGCTTGTGTTTTTCTTTCTGACCGGTTTAACGATATTTGATCAGGGCAAAAAACAAGCCATGCCTTTCCGACACAAATGCAGCTATGTTTTTGTCATGCTGCTTTTAATGCCCTTCTTTTTTCCTGTTTTCATGGATGAGATCATCTCACTCTCCGAATATTATCTGGCAAAGAAGAACGCACTTGCACAAAGCGGATCTGAAACGGTCTGATAAAAAATAAAGAGCCCTCTCCCTCAAATGAACACACGCTTTGAAGAGGGGAGGGCTTCCGATTATTCCGAAATCTCTTTCACACTCCGACGCTTGACCAGCGTTGGCTCAAGTTGCACGACTTGAGTGTCTGTGATTTCTTTATTAATTCGTTTGAGCAGCGTCTCAACCGCTGCCTGCCCCAGACGATATTTCGGCTGGTGAATGGTCGTCAGGGATGGGGTCATAAATTTCGCGATATGGATATCATCGTAGCCGATGATGGAGAGATCGTCTGGAATTCGGATCCCTTGTTCATGTGCAGCGTGGATCACGCCCATCGCCATCATATCGTTACAGACAAAGAGCGCCGTGGGTAAATGGCCGCTGGCACAGATCTGCTGAAATGCCCGGTATCCACCGTCACATTCAAAATCCGATTCGACAATCCAATCAGGTGGAATGGGCAGACCCGCTTCATTCATGGCTCGCTTATAGCCTTCATAACGAATTTGTGCCTGGTGTCTGACCAAAGGACCGGTAATACAGCCGATCTCACGATGTCCGCTCTGAATCAGATATTGCGCCGCCAGATACCCCCCCTGATAGGAGTTATCCTGAATCTTGTCGCTGGCAAAAGACATCGGCCCCCAATCCATCACCACGACCGGAATGTCCGGATAGCGATCGAACACTTCAATACGCTCACCTTCCAGCGTTGAGCACATCAGCAACAAACCGTCGACCCGCTTTTGCAGCAAGGTATCAATCGAGGCTTTCATGCGTTCGTTATCCCCTTCGGTGTTGCAGAGGATCAGGTTGTACCCTTTCTGATAGCAACTGCGCTCAACCCCTTTCACCACTTCACCAAAAAATGGGTTGGTCGAAGTGGTCACCAGCATCCCGATGGTCTGAGTCCGATTGACCTTGAGGCTGCGAGCCAGTGCGGACGGGGCATAGTTCAGCTCTTGAGCTGCCCGGTTCACCCGCGCTGCAATTTCCTCACTGACAAAGCGGGATTTGTTGATCACATGGCTCACGGTAGAAGTCGACACCCCTGCCAGTCTCGCAATATCTTTCATCGTGGCCATGTCATGTTCCTGTATTTAATCGACGACCGCAAAACGCTCCGCCAGAAAAGCATCCACCTCTGCATGCGTCGGAATCGATGTCTGCGCGCCAAAACGCGTCACAGAAATCGCGGCAGCAGCGTGTGCAAAACGAATGGCTGATTCTAAAGACATTTCTTCCAGTAAACCAGTCACCAGCGCGCCGTTAAAGGTATCACCTGCCGCCGTAGTATCTACCGCATCCACTGCGTAACCGGGAATCAGCTGGCCCCTGCCATTCTGACTCAGCCAGACGCCTTTCGCACCCAGGGTGATCAGCACGATTTCAATGCCTTTCCGGTGTAATTCATCTGCAGCACGCTGCGCAGACGCATTGTCTGTGACCGAAATCCCTGTCAGCACTTCAGCTTCAGTTTCATTCGGTGTAATCACATCGATGCACGACAACAAGCTGTCCGGCAATGCACGCGCCGGCGCCGGATTAAGAATCACGTTGGTCTGGTGTACTTTCGCAACCTGTGCCGCTTTTACGATCCCGTCCAGCGGTGTTTCCAGTTGCATCAGCAGAAACCGGGCTTCACGGATCCGCGTCAGATCCGGTTCGATCCGCTCAGCCGTCAGATAATCATTCGCTTCCGCAGAAAGGCAAATTGTATTTTCACCGCTGTCCGACACCTGAATCATGGCGATGCCGGTCGGGCAGTTGGGCTGCATTTTCACGCCTGAGATATTGATACCATCGTGCTTGAAGCTTTCCCGGATATGAATGCCGAATGCATCATCGCCGACACAGGCAATTAAGCCGATATCCGCATTCAGCCGTGCTGCCGCAACCGCCTGATTTGCACCTTTTCCGCCGGGAATCACCTGATAATCACGTCCCTGCAACGTTTCGCCCGGGCGGGGAAATGCGGGCACACGCAGAACATGGTCCGCATTCACACTGCCTAAAACCACTAATTTATTCATCACGTTATCCTGGAAATTCTGTTCCGACTTAAACACAAGGCTTTACCGTTTCCGCAAAAAGCAAAGCGTTGTGCTCAACTCCCCCAGCCAAAGGTGAGGGAATATTCAGTGCTTGCAACAAACTCAGACTGTCCCTCCCCCTTTTCAAGGGGGAGGGTATATTCCTGAGGTTTACTGCTTCGCAACCACTTTCAACGGCACCGGAATGTACTGCTCAACCGGCTCACCTTTCAGCACTTTCACCGCGGTTTCCACGCCCAGCGCACCGATCTGATCCGGCTGCTGTGCTATCGTCGCCGCCAGCTTACCTCGGTTCACCGCCGCAATGCCGTCGTCTGTGCCGTCAAATCCGACAATCATGACTTGCTTGCCCGACGCCTGAACGGCACGCAGCGCCCCCAGAGCCATTTCATCATTCTGCGCAAACACAGCCTGCACATCCGGGTTCGCTGCCAGCAGGTTTTCCATCACGTTCAAACCTTTGGTCCGGTCGAAATCCGCAGGCTGGCTCGCCAGCAGATCCATCTGGCTGCCTTTCACCGCTTTCATGAAACCCTCACCCCGCTCGCGGGCCGCAGACGTACCGGCAATGCCTTCCAGCTGAATGACTTTGGCCTGCTCACCGACTTTTTCCATAATGAACTTGCCCGCCATTTCGCCGCCAGCCACGTTATCCGAAGCAATATGGCTGACCACTTCACCCCGGCTGGCACCCCGGTCCAGGGTCAGGACGGGTATCTTGGAACGGTTTGCCATGCGAATCGCATTCGACACCGCATCAGAATCCGTCGGGTTGATCAAGATGGCCTTCACACCACGGATACTCAGATCTTCCACATTCGACAGCTCTTTACTCGGGTCATTTTGCGAGTCCAGTACAATCAGGTCGTAGCCCAGTTCCTTCGCCTTGGCTTCCGCACCATCTTTCATCGTCACGAAGAAGGGGTTGTTCAGGGTCGAGACCACAATCGCCAGTGTGTCCTGTGCCTGAGCAGAAACAGAAACGGTCGAAGTGAGCAATGCAGCAGAAATCAGGGTTGCCAGTTTTTTCATTCTCATGATCCTTTGTGTAGGGGGAGCCGGTACACGTCATCCGGCTCTCTTTTCATGGATAAATCCAGAGGATTTACTTGTTTTTATTGTCCACCAGCACGGCCAGCAAAATCACAACTGCTTTGGCAATCATCTGGTAGTAAGAAGAAACATCGAGCAGGTTCAGCGCGTTATTCAGAAAGCCGATGATCAGCGCACCAATCAGGGTGCCCATAATCCGGCCTTTACCGCCCATCAGGCTGGTGCCGCCCAGCACCACAGCCGCAATGGCGTCGAGTTCGTATCCCATGCCCGCCGTCGGCTGCGCCGAAGACAGACGCGAGGTGACAATAATGCCCGCCAGTGCGGCCAGCAGACCACAGATCGCGTACACACCGATCTTCACCCGATCCACATTGATACCGGACAAACGGGTCGCCGACTCATTCCCGCCGAGTGCATACACATAGCGGCCAAAACGGGTGTGATTGAGCAGATACCACACCGCCGCAAATACCACCACCATCAGCCAGACCGGCACCGGAATCCCCAGCGCATAGCCGGTGCCAAACCAGGCAAAAGCATCTGCCGTATCGGTAAAACCAGTCGAAATCGGACGACCGTCGGTGTACACCATGGTGACACCGCGCAGCAGCGTCATGGTGACCAGGGTGGCAATAAAAGCCTGCACTTTGCCCTTGGCAATGATGATCCCGCTGACTGCGCCCAATGCAGCCCCGGCGAGCAGCGCTGTCGGCACGGCAATCAGAACCGGCACTTCCATCGCAATCAGGCTGGCGGCAAACGCGCCGCATAACGCCAGCACCGAGCCGACACTGAGATCGATCCCCGCAGTCAGAATGACCAGCGTCATGCCCACCGCGATAATAGCGTTCACCGAGGTCTGGCGCAGAATATTGAGAATATTATCCGCGGTGAAAAAGTTCGGATTCAGAAAGGACACCACAGCAATCAGTAACAGCAGGGCAATCAGCGATTTCTGCTCAATCAGCCAAGCTTTACTGAACCACTTTTTCTCGCGGGCTTCGGTCGGTTGACTCAAGGTTTTGGTACTCATGCTGCTTCCCCGTTCATCATTTTGCCGACAGCACAGGCCAGCAGTTTTTCCTGATTGGCATCTTTTGCATCAAATTCGCCGCTGATCCGGCCTTCATGCATCACCAGAATCCGGTCACTCATGCCAAGAACTTCCGGCATTTCGGAAGACACCAAAATGATGCTCATGCCTTCGGCTTTGAATTGATTGATCAGCTGATAGATTTCTTTTTTAGCGCCAACATCGACGCCTCGTGTCGGTTCATCCAGAATCAGGACTTTTGGCCGGGTCATCAGACCTTTGGCAATCGCCACTTTCTGTTGATTCCCGCCCGACAGATGGCCGATGATCTGATCCCGGCCCGGCGTTTTAATGTTGAACAGGCGGATAAAATCCTCCACAGCGATGGCTTCATCGCCATGCTGGATCTGAACACCTCGGCTCAGTTGTGCCAGCGCACACAGGGACATGTTTTCTTTCACCGACAACCCCAGAACCAGACCGTCACCTTTGCGATCTTCTGAAATATAAGCGATGCCATTGGCCAGCCCGTCCTGTGGGCTGATCGGATTGATGGTTTTGCCGTTCAGGCTGATCACGCCCCGCTCGCTTGGCAAAGCGCCGTAAATCACCTTCATCAGTTCTGTCCGGCCTGCGCCCATCAGACCTGAAATGCCCAGAATCTCCCCGCGTTTGAGGGTAAAACTCACCTCCTGAACGCCGGAGCCGGTCAGGCCGATGACTTCAAGGCAGGTTTCGCCATGCTGAACCGCAATGCGCGGATACTGCTCTTCCAGTTTTCGGCCAACCATCATTTCAATCAGGCCGTCTTCATTGGTGTTGGCCACCCGGCATTCCCCAATGAATTTGCCGTCCCGCAGGACGGTGATGTCGTCGCAGATCTCGAAGATTTCTTTCAGGCGGTGCGAGATATACACAATGCCGCAGCCTTGCGCGCGCAGTTCATGGATCACCGTGAACAGCGAGGCGGTTTCGGTATCCGTCAGTGCATCAGTCGGCTCATCCATAATGATGACTTTCGACTCGAACGACAGCGCCTTGGCAATCTCAACCATCTGCTGCTCACCCAGACTCAGGTCGCCCAGTAAAGTTTTCGAGCTGTGTTTCACATTCAGCCGAGCCAGCAGCCGATCGGCTTCCGCGTACATCCGGCCCCACTGAATCCGGCCCAGCGGCCCTGTGAATTCACGACCGAGAAAGATATTCTCGGCAATCGTCAGTTCAGGGATCAGATTCAGTTCCTGATGAATAATACTGATCCCCGCCTGCTGGGAATCCCGTGGCCCTTTGAACGCGGCCGTTTGCCCCTGATAGTGAATGGTGCCCGCGTCTTTGCTGTAGATCCCGGTCAGAACTTTCATCAGCGTTGATTTTCCGGCACCGTTTTCCCCCATCAGCGCCATCACCCGTCCCGGATAGACATTCAGGCTGGCTTTATCCAGTGCCTTCACGCCCGGAAAGGCTTTTTCAATGTCACTGAGCTGTAAAATGGCTTGCGTCATATGCCGTCCTCAATGGTTTGGTTGCAGGGGTCAGAACACCACACCAGCCTGAAAAATCACGTTCGCATACGGGGTGCATTCTCCCGTCCGGACCACGGCCCGGCTGTTGTACGTCCGCTGCTTGAACACGTCGTGAGACAGGTAAGTCACAGAAATCTCGCGGCCAGTGTGTGCCTGTTCCTCCTGAAGCAAGCCCATCAGCGACTGATGAAGCGCCGGACTCACCTGCTGAAACTCCTCTGCCATCACCACGCCTTCAATCTGCGATTCAGACAACAGTGTGCGGACAGTCTCAATGAAACCCGGCACGCCATGGGTCAGTGCCAGATCAATCCGCTGCACCTGATCCGGCACCGGCAATCCGGCATCACAAATTGTCACTTCATCGGTGTGCCCCAGCGTCGCCACCAGATAGGACAACTCAGCGTGCAGGAGGGTACTTTTTTTCATGCTTCAATACCTTGTTCGGTCTTTGGGTCGGACCTTGCTCAAACCTTGATTGGATCATCCCGGCGGCGCCAGATGAAACAGCCGGGAAAATTGTCTAACGTCGTCAAAATGTCGGTTTCTCTCCCCGAAACGGGCAGTGATGCGTTGTCTGTCCCCTGTCTTTTTTATGATTGGGGAAAACCCATCGAAACGTTTCGATGAATTCTAATTCACTGAGATTTCTTTGCAGCAGGTGAAAAGTTGAACTGTGATTAGGATCGTGAGATCTATCAGTAAGAGGAATAAAAAAAGTGATCTGAGTCTCGGAGGGAATGAAACGTCATTGGGCGATTGTAAACATAGGATGTCAAAAACATGATATCCCTGTTTGTCGCGCTTTCAGTATTGCGATGAACTCAATGTTCGTGGTTGCACACCAGGGACGTTTAGTGAACACATAGAATCCCCAGAAATGCCTTTTGATTCTCTGGGGCTGGTCGGGCCAGATGCGTGATGGATGTAAGAAATAAGCCGCGGCGAAGAACACATCCGCGGCTGAAGTTTGATTACTTCGCGAGTTTAAACGCGCCGACCAGACGATCCAGTGTCTGTGCCAGTTCTGCCAGTTCCTGACTGGATTTTTCCAGTTCGGTGCTGGCGTCCAGACCAGCCTGAACGGCCTGATTCACTGTATCCATGTTCAGGTTGATTTCATTCGCCACACTGGATTGCTGCTCGGTTGCTGTCGCCACCTGCGTGTTCATATCCAGAATCGAAACCACCTGACGGGAAATTTCTTCCAGTGCATTCCGCGCATTTTCAGTGGCTTTGGTGCCATCTTCCGTCAGTGAGCGGCTGCTTTCCATGGCATCAACTGCATTTTTTGCTTCCTGCTGCAGCTGGTCAATCATGGTCTGAATTTCATCGGTCGATTTCGACGTTTTCGTTGCCAGATTCCGTACCTCATCCGCGACCACGGCAAAACCACGTCCGGCTTCACCCGCCCGTGCCGCTTCAATGGCAGCATTCAGCGCCAGCAGGTTGGTCTGCTCGGAAATACCGCGAATCACCTCCAGAATGGAGCCAATCGACTGAGTTTTGTCTGCCAGTGTGGCCACAACCACAGACATGTTATTCATTTCATCAGCCAGATGATTGATGGTGCTGGTTGCCGCCTGGAGCGTATGACGGCCCGCCTGGGTTTGACTGTTTGCTGTGCCCGCAGATTCAGCCGCTCCGGCTGCATTGTTCGAAATTTCGTTGATGGTGGCGATCATTTCGTTCATGGACGTGACCACCAGCAGCGTTTGTTCACTTTGCTCCTGTCCACGGGAAAGGGCATGTACAGATTGTTCACGCAGCGAAGTCGCGGTGCGACCCAAGCCAACTCCGGTATTTACAACCTCAACAATGATTCCGTTGATCTTGCCCACAAAGGTATTGAAGGCCGTCGAAATACGGGCAATTTCATCATCCCCTTTCACTGGCAGGCGAACCGTCAGGTTACCATCGCCTCTGGAAATATCTTCCAGCGCCTGCTGCAAACCGGTCAGGGGTTGGAACAGTCGACCGAGCACCCACATCAGTACGACAGCACACACAGCAAAAATCAGCAGAATGGCAGCCAACTGAGCGTAGATAATCTGCTTGGCGGCGTTATCCACTTCCGTGATCGGGATCCCCACATCAAATGAACCGTATAATTTTCCATTCAGATAGACGGGCGTCATGATGTCGTACACCCAAACTTTCTGCACATCCGCATACCATTTCGAATGCTTTGGTTTCCCTTGAGTCGCGCCCTCCAGAGTATATTTGTCACTCGTCGGGTACACTTGATGCAGTTTCTCGAGATCACTGTGCACCACAGCCGTCATATTGGTATCAATCACCACGGCATAACTAATATCTGTGCGCTGTTTCAGTGACGAAACGAGAGACTGTAAGTCGACTAAGGGTTGATCAGATGAATGCAGCACATATTCCACCTGCTTCGCCAGCAATTCAGCCTGAGCCTGCGACCGCTTCAGAATGATACTGTCGATTTCCTGATGGGAGATATAGGACGTGGAGGTGATACTTGCAATCGCAGCGATCGCAAACATCGCACACACGACCATAACGATGATCTTTTTCATTGTTGTTAGACCCTGACGCCGTAAAGACTTAAATTAGAATTTCATGAAATTGGCCTGCATTATCACTGCTGCCTGCGAGCCGTCATATCAGAAAAGCGGCACGCCAGGCAGCAGCAATAAACCCAAAAGTGACTCAATTTGAGCAAAAAGCTTATGCATCGATCCACTTATTTAAGTGTCAGCTTGCAATATTTGAAGTGAATGCACAGTTTGATCTCATTTTATGCCCTTAAAGAATCAAACTGTATCGAAATCTCAGCTGCGACCTGAGTTCGATTCGCTGAACGGCCTCGGTATGCTTTCACATCAAGCTTACAAACTGATCATACCCATGGTATCGAGCAGAGCGACAATGAGGTACAGTAAAACGAAGTGGGCGATCAACATGCCAATGGAGATACCAAACACAAACCAGCCGGATTGAAGCTGGTAGGTTTCTGAGTTCTGGATATCCTCTTTCAGCGGGAAATGATTTTTCGTGTAATGATACGCCGCAATCGTCATCAGAATCGGCACAATGAGGCCAGGGAAATTCTCGGGCAGCAACACCACAATAAACGAAAATAAAACAACCAGTAAACATCCGAGACTGACAATATTCTTTGCTGATTTCTGTGCGTCAATCGCTTCAAAGTTCTTTTTCAAAAGAAAGATTGCGGCCAGGGGCCCACCGATAAAAGTCCCTGCAGCAACCTGACCCGGTGAAAATAAGCTTCGCATTTGTATTGTTATCCTTGTCATTTTCAAGAAAAAAGCCATGACATCCATCATGGCTTTTCATTTCAAAGTTCAGCAATTCGTCGGTTACAACGAGGCTTGAATGGTCGCGATCATCTCGTTCACATGCGTGCCCTGAACCGGTGCCCCTTTGGCAGAGAAGTGCCATTCAGAGCCCTGACGAGACAGCATCGCAATGAAAATGCCGGTATGATTTCCCTGCTCAGATAGGGTGAAACGACACACTTCTGTCTGGGTTTGATCCATCACACGGCAGTACGCATTATCAACTTTACTGAATGGCTGGCCACGGAAGCTGTTCACCGTCAGTGCCATATAAGCCACATTATTCGGCAATTTTTCCAGATTGATCTTAATCTGCTCATCGTCGCCATCGCCTTCACCGGTCCGGTTATCACCCTGATGATGAACGCTTTTACATTTTGATTTCAACTGTTGGAAATACACGGTATCCAGGACTTCACCGGTATCATCCAGCAGGACACAGGAGGCGTCCAGATCGATATCACCCGAACCGAAAATTGCGCCAAAGAAACCGGTTGAACGGATTGGGCTCCAGCCCAGTCCCAATGTCAGTTTTTTTAATTCAACCGACGCCGATTTGGTCAGGGAAATCGTGCTGTTCTTTTCTAGATTAATCGCCATAACTACTTCTTCCAGGTCCGTGAATTATTGGTAACCGTTCACAAAATCAACCAGACCCAGCTGATAGCCAGCGCCCACGGCTTTGAAGTTCCACTGACCGTTTTCTTTAAACAGAGAGCCGAACTGTACCGACGTTTCACTTTGGAATTCATTGCCCAGATTGAACTGTGCAATCAACTGACCTGAATCTTCGTTATACAGCTTGATATAGCTGTTTTTCACCAGACCGAAGTTATGATTACGCGCTGGGGCATCGTGGATCGTGACAATCAGAGAAATCTCGTCTGCATCCGGAGACATGCTGGTCAGGTTGATTTTGATGCTTTCGTCATCACCATCGCCATTACCGGTACGGTTATCACCGGTGTGCACAACCGCGCCCTGCGGACACTTCAGGTTGTTATAAAAAATAAAGTGACCATCAGACAGTAGTTTTGGCTCACCCTGCGCATTATGACGGCAAACAAAAGCCGATGCGTCGATATCAAAAGGGGAGGTATGGGTCACAGGATCCCAACCCAAGCCCAGACGAAGATTAACCAAACCTGGTTCTGTTTTTTGCAGGTTGATGGAGTTGCCTTTTTCTAGATTAATAGCCATAACGTTTCTCTACTGATGATTTAATTAGACAGAACAGACAGTAATTCTGTTTTCATGGATTCCATTTTCTGGCTGGCGGCCTGACGTTGTCTGGCGCCTTCCTGCTCAATGGTGACCACATCCTGCAGCGTGCTGATCAGTGTGGTCTGGACATGTTCAAGGGTTTCGATATCCACAACGGAACGCTGATTGCTTCGCGCAACATCCAGCGTGTTCTGGCGCAGCATGTCGGCATTTTTACGAATCAGATCATTGGTGGTATCGTCAATTTTGTTGCTGAGCTGGACAGCTTTTTTCTGCTCCAGCATCGAAATCGCCAGCGTAAACTGCTTTTTCCATGCCGGAATCGTCAGCGTTTTGATGTTGTCGAATTTTTCAACCAGTGTCAGGTTGTTGGTCTGCACCATGCGGATCATCGGGGCGGTTTGCAGGGCCAGCATTTGCAGTGACTTCAGGTCGTAAACGCGCTTTTCAACCCGGGCAGCAATGTCCTTCAGATCACTGACCTGCTGCGCCAGATACGGGGAGCCTGCCGCTTCTTCAGCCATACTATCAATACGCTGCTGGATCAGACTCAGCTTGGCTTCGCCGAACACAATGCAGGAAGACAGCTCTTTATACTCATTCATGTTATGAATGAAGACGTTATCCAGCTGATGTGCACGTTCACGCAAACTCGATTGCTGCTTATCAATTTCTTTGACCAGGCGCTCAAGCTGCGTATTCACCGAATTAAACTGGGCCAGTATTTTCTCTTTGGTGTTCTTGACCTTGGCGATCAGTTTAGAGAAGAAATTGTCCTCCCCCATCAGGGCTTCAATATTGACGCCCTTCGCCAGGCCAATCACTTCCGTCAGGTTACCAGCCATGTGCTCCAGGTCTTTACACTTCACATGCTTGAGCATGTCATCCGAATAGCTGCTGATCTTCTGAGCAGACGCATCGCCCAGTGTTGCCACACCATTCGGACTGTAAATATCCATTTGGGATAATTGGCTGACCAGCGTGGTACTGAGCACTTTGGTATCAATCTGGCATTGCTCCAGCTCAGACTGATACTGCCCCATGGCCTGATCAACCGCAGCCTGGATCACACCCTGCTCAAGCGCAACCGGCGGTTGAGAAACTTCAGTGGACTGACCCCCAGGTGCAGGGGTCGCCGTGTTTACAAAAACAGGTTTAAACGTCATTTTTATTCAGCTCCATGATACTGGTGAATAATTTTTCCTGAACATCGTTGAGTTCGTAATACAGAGAGACTTCACTTTTCTCATGAAGCGCAATGGCAGTTAAAAACTGCTGTTTCCACACTTGAATAATATGCGTGCGGATTTCTTCAAGCCGACTGAAACCATTCACCAGATTCGATGAATAAAGCTTGAGTTGCGGTAACGTCATCAGCAAAGACTGACGCAATACCTGAAGATTCGTGATTTTTCTTTCCCAACGCGACAAGGCTTCTTTCTTGCTCGACACTTTATCGGCGGCAAAAGGATCCGACGCAGATTGAGACGATTGCGCCTGACTGATTTCTTCCCGAAAAACGGTCAGTCTGACTTTGGCAGCCAGCACCCGTAGTTCCAGTTCCTGATAAATGGACTGAACGGACGCCATACGCACTTCGAAGTCGGTTAGGGTCGACTTCATTGAAGTCAGATCCTGAAAAACAGAGTCGATTTTTGCGTCGATCTGATCACAGGCAAAATCAAATTCATGCTTCACAAATTCGATCTTCCCTTTCTTAGTTCGCATCAGTGTTGCGATTTTGCTGGTCACTTTTCTGGGATTGAATATTGAAATATCAATACTTTTCGCAATATCAATCACCGACGATCCCATATCAGTCAGTTGATCGACTTTTCCCAGCTTGGCATAGTCCGACAATTCACCCTGAATCTCCTGAAATTGCTGCGACAAATGATTGCAGAACTCAATCTGAGCCGTTGCGCTTTCCAGGTTGATCTCTTCTGAATACGTTCTGACTTTCAGATAATCGTTACTCGACAGCTCAACATCAGGCTGTTTCTCGGCATCGACCTGATGTTTCCAGTCTGCCGGAATATCGACCTCGCCATTGACAGATTTCACCTGATGCGAAAAAAGAACACCGGGGGAACGATGCGGTTTTTCCGGCTGTGGTGCAGCAACGGGTGTCGAGATTTCTTTCGGTTTCTCACGTTCAACTGAAGCGAAGTCTTTTATCTTCGGCTTATTTTCTTTGCTGGTCTGAACCGCACTGTGAAATGTTTTAACCATTCGTTCACTCTGCTCTAACCGGGCCAGGAACAACCTGAAATGATAAAGCACTCATATTGTTTAAACCCAAGTGATCTCACGATTCGTGAATGAAGGTAATCGTATTACTCATTGTTTTTTAAGACAACTTTGATTGTGAAAGTTACAGCAGTCATTTTTACTATCCACCCTGTCAAAAACACTGGTTTGCATTAAATTATTTGTTTTATGAGATGGATCCAACTTTGATTCAATCAATTTAATATCCTGATTGAATACACTCACCCCATGATTTCATCGAACCTTGTCCGAAGCATTTTATTGTCGGAGTTGCTCAGGCAGGAATATTGTTATCCCAAAGATAAAGAACCGGGTTCATCCGAAATCACGAAAGCATGTCAGATCTTCAAGATTCAACGAGATCATGCAGGCCACTGCCCTTGCCGTGGCCTGACGTCTGGATTTAATGATGCATCCACACCTCATTTCGAACTTCGATACGGCGTTGTCCATCTTTTCGAGTCAACCAACTGACAAGTCGATCCCACAGGCTCAATCGGCGGCTCATGATGAAGTAACAGCACATCTCTTCCTGGTCATCAAAACCGAAAAAGATATGATAGCCCTGACGCTGAAAATGAAGTGCAATCAACGCCGATGATTCCTGAGTTTGGCCTTCAGGCTGATATACCCGGTAAGGTTCCGCTTTCGATACCTGTTGCCAGCTCTGGTCGGGTTCGGCCAGCACTTGATCCAGTGTCGATTTGTTTCCGACAAGCAACGTTTTGGATTTCAGAGAACGCTCCAGCCACATATAAGCAGGCGTACAGCCTTGATGCCATTGTTGTACCGAGGCCAGTTGTCCGACCGCCAGACCGATCACCGACGCCTGTTCCCGGAACAGAGTGACAGGAATGGGCGCATCCCCCAGCAAGTAAGGGAAAACCACGTCTTCATTCTCACGCGCCGGATCAACAACGGTGATTTCTCCCTGTCCCATCGACACAGGTTGCAGCGTTTCCCGCAGCACAGCATCGTTGGTCAGGAATGCCTCAAGTTCAGGGAGTCGGTTACGTTGCCCGCGAGGCGGCAGGAACAGATGGAAGGTTCTGTGCCACAGAACCCGATGCTGATCATCCATGACTTCAATGTCATACCGGCCAGGACGACAGTGTTCTTTCGTCCCCAGATACCAGCCAAGGAAAAATTCGCGATTCGGCTGAATTGTGTAATTGGTCTGAAACGGCAGCCCCTGATCTTCCGGATGAGTGACTCTCAGGATCACATCAATTTCATCCGGGTAAGACTGGCCGTCCATTTCCGGGCGATAAACAACTTTCATCCCGAGAATCTTTTCGAAGGTCAGTTCAGAGATTCGCGTATTGCTGTCCAGCACTAAATAATCCGTAATATTGGGAACAACTTTCGCTTCCGGATTTTCCCGCTGATAGATTTCAAGTTGTTCCTCGTCTAGCGTGTAAATCCCTTCATCGACCAAGTCCAGCAGGGAACCATATATCCGGCGACGGTATTGCCCCGCACGAATCCGTCTGACTAAGTCACGAATCGCCGCTGAATCATCATCCGAAAATCGTTCCACCAGTGACATCTGGCCATCCACGACCGACAACGATTTCAGTAGCTTCAGCTGAGTGTGCTCACTGAGTCCTTGAATCGCACAGAACAAGTCATGGCGTTCCGCCAGATAACGAATCCCATGAAATAAATCATACCGAATCAAATACGGGAGCAGTCTTTCCAGTGAAATGCCAGCGTCATACAGCTGCTGTGCATAGTCGTTTTCACTGATCTGGCTGGGGTCATAGCAATCATGTAACGCTTGATCGGACAGAGCGGCGCACAAAGTCAGAACGAGCTCCCGTAATGCCGGACTCGTATACCACAGTAAAGAACTCAGATTCACAGTCTCGAACCTTCTCTGGAAAGTTTCTACCTGATACAAACGCAGCTTTTCCAGCGTGTTTTCCAGACTTAATTGTCCGGTAAAGAAGGTCAGAATTTCATCTTCTAACGGTTTGAGAACAGCATCTTCATCATCCGGAAGCGCCATCTCTTGCTTCACCAGATATGAAAAAATCTCCCCGCTAATCTGCTCGCGAATCTCATCGAACAATGCGATATCAAAATACTCAAACCATTCAAGAGACGGATACAATTCGGTCAGCATCTGAAAGAACTGTTGCTGATCCTCTTTCCGCAGGTAACTGACAACAGAATGAATCACCTGATCGCGATTCGGTTCCTGTTTTTCAGCGGCATAGCGAGCACCATACTTTTCAAGAATCGGTTTTGCTGCAGCATCGTCGGACTGAATCAGGGCCGTCATCAGCACGGCAGTTTCCTGAAGTTCGCCAATTTCGTCTCCGACAATCGCCCGTAAATGAAGAATAATTGCAACCACATCCATCTCGACATAGAACTGCCCGGCAATCACATCCGCAACTTGTGCCGGTGCAACTTCAATCCAGAGTGATAAGAACCTGCGACAAGTTTCCCCGAGGTCATTTTGAAACTTCGCCAACTGATGTGCTGCATGCAACCAGTAATCGGCCCCACGACACCTGTCAATATAATCGTGAAAGATGGTCTCTTCACTGACATTTTCGGTGCCCTCCAAAATGGCCTTCAACGCTTTCACAGACGCCTCCCGGCTGACATTATTTCGGGCATGAAGATAGTCTTCAAGCACGATGAAAGCCTGTTCCTGAGCCTCTGTTATCGGTTGTGCAAAATGCGCCAGATCTTCTTCTTCATCATTTTCGTACAGTGTGCATTCAATCCGATCCAACGCCACTTCGTTCGTACACCACGCTCGCAAATGAGCCACCATACCTTGCCCAAGTTCTTGCTGCAGAAGCGATTGACTCAAAGTAAAAAGCAGATGACTTTTATCGATAAAGTAGTGAATGTAGTAAAGCCCTGCAATCAGTGCCATACCCGCAGACTTGTGTTTCGGATCGTCAAGGATTTGCGTCAAGAATGATCTTGCCTGCTCCTGATGCTCACTGAGCAACTTGCCACAGAAATTCACCAAGTAATCAACCTGACCACCTTTGGATTTAAATTCTTTAAATCCCCCCCAAAATAATGACCCCCAATCACAGCCGTATCGTAAATAAAAGTCCTCAGCGGGCATCAGACCAACATTTGCAAGCACACTAAACACCAATTGATCTGAGAAAGGCGTCTTATTTTTCAGTCGGTAGATGACATCCAGCAAACGAATGCACTGATATCGGTTATATTCAATTTCATCTCCTGTCACGACACCTCTCATAAACCAGTCAGCACTTAAACCCACTGAGAAGTGCATCGGTAAGCAATGATCGAAGTCTTCCTGCCGTAATGAGAACCGGACTAACTGCCGATGCAGCTGATACTGTCCTTCACGTGCCCGGCTCAGGATATCGCAGGGCTCGATTTCATCCAGAACACATTCGCTTTCTCCCGATTCCACATAACGCCATAAGGCTTCCCCCTGAGGGAGTGCACCAGTGATGAATTCCTGCCAGGCAGCGACACTCTGACCAAATTCGTATTCATCATCAGACTCTTCACCGTCTTCTTCGACAATATCGTCATCAGCCTTTTCAACCGCTGCAATGCGGCGGTCAAACTCAGGCGGAATCACCGACGACACCTCGGCGGTCAATGCAGCCACAGACATTGTATCGATGAATGGCCCCGCCAGAGATTCCGCGTCTGTCCTGTCTGTCCCCTGATCATCCGGGTGAATCACCGACAGAACCAACCGCCGTGCAAACTGAACCCCGTGCGGCTCATCGGTAGCAGGAAACACATAAGGTTGCGCTTCACAACGCTGCGCAAGCAGGCTCAGTAACTGGTCAATCGTCTCCGGCTCTTTCTGACACACATGAACCAGATTGACATGCTGGCGAAAATCAACCTGGATCAGGTTGTTGAACGGCCCTTTCAAGTCACATTGGGAAAACATACGTCCGCGGGCGATATCGTTATCGCAGTAACAAAATGCCTTCAGCATCGACGCACTGAATCCATGATGAGCCACCAGCAAAGCGGGCAGATTCAGCACAGAGGGCGCACAACGTTCATCCCAGCCAGCGACCACATAACCCGCAGCTAAGTAAGCGTATTCAGGATAAGTAAAGCCAATCAGATAAAGCGCCGCAGCACCGAAAACTTCCGCCTCATTTACGCTGAGTTTCTGCGGGCAATTCAGTGCGCGTGCGGCCAGTCGAATACGGTCGCCTGCGTCAAAGAGCTGCGCTTTCAACGCGGGATTGGAACAGGCCAGCAAGAAAAAAACCTCTTCCGGGCTCAACTCCGCCGACAGGTTATCCCGGTGCTGCCAGGCATCAATGGATTTCCAGGACAGCAATGCTTTCATCAGTGGCTGGTGCAGATGGTTCTTCAGCACCTCATTCACATCGGTTTGGGGCAGAAAGCTGAGTGTGACACCCTCCGTTTCCAGTGCCTGCTCATGGCTGATCCATTCGCAGAACTGCTGAAGGGCCTGCTGTATGGAATCGGATTGAGTCGGGTGGTAATGAATCACGTGTTGGGTTTCGGATTGTTTTTGATCATGCATGCTTGAGCCATCAGACAAAGAACGGATGACATTGTCTGGCGACCAATCAACCCGACAAATTTAAACCCCAAAAAGCAATAAATTGATGATTATCAGCCTGTTACTTCCACATAATTGACCGTAATTCTGACTTTTCAGGCTGTGATTTTCACCAGGCCATCGCGACCCATCAGAAGGCATTCATATCATCGCAGCAAGCATCAGGGATTCGGCAACCACAACATCTACGGTGTCAGCATGGGTTGCTCAGAGCCGATATTACGGCCTGAACAACCCGAAAAAGCATGGCATCTGATGAATGTGACTCACCGAATGAATTCGAGAATGTGGTTATTTCGATGGAAATGCATGTTGAACTGAATGTTCCTTCGCAGCCATCAGATAAATTCCCAGGAAGAGACTCGCCAGCCCCAAAGTCAAGAAGTTGATCAGGATAGAAGCAACAAATGCAATGAAGAAAACGCCCCATGGATGGCCAATGTTCTTCCAGCGTGCAATATTCACAGCCATGTTGATATAAAAAAAGAGAATGATTGCAAACAAATGAAACCCGCTGGAATAACTGTTGTACGTTTCAACCATGTAAAGCAACGGAAAACTAATCAACGATGAGTAGAAAAAGTACCGCAGCCTTCTGAGTCGGTTGCTCTGAAAGCACAGCAGATCCAAATGGTTCAGGGGAAGATTTTTGACTGACTCGCGCTGATATATCGATAATGCTTCGGCTTCATTCTCAGCGGAGATGCTCTTTTCATACAAAGTATAATGATTGTCCAGCATGGCACAGGCTTGCTTCGATGCGCCCTCAAGGCCTAAATCTAAAACAACAATCTCTTTTTCTTTCACATAAATCTGATAGCAGTTCAATGGGTTTCCTTTCTGTTTAAACAAAGTGACAGTGAATATTCAACACATTGAATTTGCGTCATATAACATTCAGAGATTTAATCAAACGAATCATTAAAATCATCACAGTGCATCTCAAATGACCCGACAGCCCTGTGTATTCACGATGTTCTCAGGATGAATCTACTCAGATGATCGCTATCTTTTTCCTGAAAATGGGCGCTGTTTAAAAACTTTCGTGTTCTTCACATCCTTCTGCTTGCAATGCAATAACGCATCGTTTTTCATGACCGCGCTAACTCATGCCGCCACAGAGCAAACTATGCAATTATTGACCACTCACACCCAGCGCTTAATGTTGGTATCTGCCATCATTGCTGGCGTATTTATTCTTTTCCCGTCCATCAGTGTCTATCAACTGGCTGCCTTTACTCAGTTTGTGATCGAACAGCTGGGCAATCAGGTGATTCAATTATCCACCCTGGCACTGCTGATTTGTGCAGCCATCGTGGTCAGCCCCTTTGGCAAAAAGCGTTTAGGGGACGAAGCGCCTGAATTTGGATTCATCCCCTGGCTGGTGATGCTGTTTACCACCGGTATGGGCTCGGGTTTAATTTTCTGGGGGATTGCCGAACCCGTCTTTCATTTAGCCAACCCGCCATTGCAGTCAGCCGGGATGGATCCCAAAGATACCGCACTGGCACTGACCTATTTTCACTGGGGCGTTCATGCCTGGTGTCTGTATGCATTGGCTGGATTAGTCATGGCCTGGGTTGCTTATGAAAAGAAACGACCCATGCGTGTCAGTGCCTCCTTTATCGGTGCCCGGAACCCCGGATGGTTCTCTCTGGTAGACTTGATCGCTGTACTTGCCATTCTGTTCGGCATTGCAGGTGTGCTGGCTAACACCATGGCGTTGGTGGAACAGGGGGTTCGTCAGGTATTCCAGATCGAAGGAGAAATGACCGGATTCAGACTGGTCATGACCGCTGTCATTGGTGTGCTTTTTACAGCGTCCAGTGCATTAGGATTAAAGAAAGGGATTCAGCGACTCAGCAGCCTGAATGTCTGGCTCATGCTGGCATTATTCATATTCGTGTTCATCAATATTGACGGCAGCGCCGTGATCACGCGAATGTTCAGTTCGGTTGCAGCCTACATAACACTGCTGCCAGACGTCTCGTTCGGGATGATTGAAGGCAGCAAAACCTGGAGCCAGGGCTGGACGGTTATTTATCTGGTCTGGTGGATTGCCTGGACACCTTTTGTCGGGCCCTTTATTGCCAGAATCAGCCGGGGCAGAACGGTCAGGCAATTTTTGATCTGTACCATCATGATCCCGACACTGGCATCGATTCTGTGGTTTTCCGGCTTTGCCGGTGCCGTGTTTGAAAGTGATTATCTGCCGGAAATCATGGCAGCGGTGAATCAGGATTACACGCAGGGGCTATTCCTGTTTTTTGCACACCTGCCCTTCAGTAACATCCTGTCGATTGCCGCACTGGTCTTGTTACTGACCTTCGTCATTTCCAGCTCGGATTCTGCCATTTACGCAGCTGGCATGATGACGGATGACACCCGTACCAGCAGTAAAATCAGCTGGTCTGTGATTGTGGTTGCCATGAGCATGGCATTGGTGATGTTCAACGACGTTGATTTGAATAAACAGGTCGCGATCGCAGGCGCTATCCCCTTCACGTTTGTCCTCATCGCACAGGGGATTGCAGCAGTCGCGGAGCAGGTGCGAACCAAACCAGAGCCACTCCCGACACCGCAGCAGAAATAACGCTTCTCCCTCAGCGCCCACCTCCGGCGCTGAGGGAGTCACTTACAAGCTCACGCTCTGACAATGGACCGGAATCGTCTGACCCGCGACCTTCATGACACACTGATCAGCTTCTTCACGCAGGAACTCAAATACCTGCGCGAACTGATTGTTCTCTTTCAGCGCGGCCTCATCCGGCACAGCTCCTGCCACACCGGCGACAGTGGGTCGTCCGGGGCTGATTTCAACCGCTGACTTGAAGACATTCCCAGTCACTTCAATCGACCCTTGCTGTGGAATGGCCCGGATCATGATGGATGAACGGTTCGCCGTCCCGAAATCACCATAATTAAACCAGTTGTTGTAAACATGAACATAACTGCCGCCGTAGCCGACTTTTTCGTGCATATCAAACTGATGATAGGCATCTTTTCCGCCCCCTTGCATGACCAGATTGTATGATGCCGTATACCCTTCTCCCAATGCGCCAGAGCCGGCGATCGCATGTCGGTTATGATTAAAAATATTGCACCGGATGTCCGCGGTGGTCTCACCGTTCTGCACCACGACCCCATAACCAAGTTCGCTTTTAATATTATGGTGAATAAAGTTATGGCTGATCTGACTGTCCCTCGAACGCTTTAGCGACACCCCCGCCCAGGGCCAGCCAAAAATTTCATTATTATCGACAACAATCCCGACAGCATCACTTTGCGATTGCATCGCGATTGTCGACTTCAGGGTGTCACTCACCTGACTTGGTCCTTCAATGATCAAGCCCGTCACGCGCGCATGGCTGGCCAGTGTCATCACAGGATATCGGTCTTCATCGCTGCCAGAATTCGGCAAGACCAGTAACTTCCCCGGTTGTGCCGCCCTCCCCCGCTCCCCAAACAACGTCTGGGATGCACCAACCGACAAAGCACCCGGCTGATTGGGGATTTCAATCGTGACACCATTCGGCACTTTGACATAGGCGTAGCCGCTATCCAGGGCCGCTTTCAATGCCGTGTAATCTGAAACCTCAATCAACTGATTTAGATCCGGCACCAGGACAGGCACTGATTTCACCCCCAGCGTGCCGCAGGTATCAGGAGCAGCAAGCTGGTTACTATTCACGGCGGAAGTAGATTCCGTGACATTCGAGGCTTGTTTTTCATCGGAATCCCCCGTGCAGGCAGTCACAGACAGCAACAAGACAGGGAGAGAAAGCATCGGAATCAATTTCATAGCAGTATTCTTTTACACAAGATAATGAGCAGAGATAAAAAATACAAAACGACAATGATCGCTGCCGACTTAAAAGGATCAAAACAATCGGCAACATTTACATCAAAGCCGATGGATTGAAACATTTTCAGAACAAGTTGGGGTGAAATATTTTTCACCCCAACTATGCATACAAACGCTTATGAAAGGTGAGGGATTTTAACTGGTGGCAAAACATGCAATGACAGTGTGATATCCACTCGTAAACATGAAGAAATGTCATTCAAAAAACATTATTATTGCCATAATCCATACTCACTCCACACGCTATACTGAACAGGTATTGATCCAGGTTAATATGAAGCAGAAAATTTTCACAAAACTTCTTGTGGTTCCGTTGACGTTATGTGTCTTAATGTTCCTGATGTTCTGGAATCAATTGTCTGGAAATCAAGGCACACTCAAAGCAATGAACTCGATTTATTTAGATCGCGTTATACCACTTCAGCAATTGAAAAATATTTCTGATGCATTTGCAGTTGATATTGTAGATGCTTTTAATAAGTGGAATATTGGCCAGATATCTCAAATTGAACTGAATACATCCGTATTGAAGGCAAAAGATACCGTCGAAGACACATGGAACCGCTATCACTCAACCTCTTTAACGACAGAGGAAAAAGCGATTGCAAGTCAGCTTTCAATTGAAATACAGGTCATTAATAAAGACTTAATCACGCTTTTACAACAAACGAAAACAAACCCCGAAGCAGCGGATCAGATTACCCGACATGTTTATGAGTTAATTGACCCCCTGTCCAACCATATCGATTCGTTGATTCAGGTTCAGTTGAAAACCTCTGAAAGTGTCTATCAGCAAAGCCAGACACAATATGAATCTGATTTAATTCAATCCATCATATTACTCATCATCGCCTGTATTCTGGGTTTTCTCATTGCCTTTTGGATTATCCGGAAAGAATTACGTGTTTTACCGGAAATCACACGCGCCATTCAGAAAATGTCGAACGGTGATTTTACGCCCAACCTGATCACCACAGCGAACAATGAATTAGACATTATTTCATCGTCCCTGCACGCATTGCAGAAAAGCATTGTCAGCATCATTGAAGCCTCTGAAAACATTTTGAGTCAGCTGGCCGTGAATCAAACCCAAATCTCTGAAGTGATTCGCAACAACTCCATCAATGCTGAACGTGAATTATCTGAAGTCGAACAGGTTGCGGCCGCAGCCACGCAATTATCTTCCACCGCATCCGATGTCGCGCAAAATGCTCAATCTGCTGACACAACCACAGGCTCAGCGATTCAGGTGATCGTCGACAGTACCAATACCCTGGAACGTTCTGATCAGATTGCTGAACGCGTGGGCCAGTCTATTCAGGAATCTGCGACCATCATCAACGAACTCAAAGTGCATTCCGACAACATCAGCTCCGTGGTTGATGTGATTAACGGCATTTCTGAGCAAACCAACCTGCTGGCGCTGAATGCGGCCATTGAAGCCGCCCGGGCAGGAGAACAGGGACGCGGTTTTGCCGTGGTTGCAGATGAAGTCCGGGCACTGGCTGCCAAAACACAGCAATCAACCATCCACATTCAGCAAATCATCAGCCAGTTACAGGCGCAATCCAAACGGGCCGATGATCACATGCAGCTGAACACGGCGCTGGTGACAGAATCTCAGACGAATACGCACGCTCTGTCGGAAGCATTTCAGATGATCTCAGAACAAGTCTCGCAGATTTCCGACATTAACACTCTGGTTGCCACCGCCTCGGAAGAGCAATCTTCAGTGACCAGGGATATCTCGCAACGACTGGAAGCCATCAGTCAGATCGTGCAGCAGAATACGGATAACGCGAACCAGACCCAGTTGGCCAATGATGATATTTCAGCCCTGACGCAGCGCCTCAGGAAGGAAATGGCCTTCTTTCAGATCCATTCACACTAACCCTCCAAACGAATTCAGGCCCGCTTCCGGGCCTGAGTTTTATAAACCATTAAAGTGGCTGACATCGCGGACACGGTGGCTTGGGTGTGCCCGGTACACGGACATATCCCAAGGACTGGCCATCGGTATATTTACCATCTGACAGCGAAATGCTCACGCTGTTAATTCCCGGATTGGCGGGCGTGATGCTGATCGTCTTGCTGCCATTCAATGCACTGAGGCTAATCGAACGCGACGTTGACTGACCATATAAGTCATCCCGAACCCGGATCGTCAGGCGCGCATTAACACTCGTATCTTTCGCTGCGGTTGAATACTTGTCGATCAGATACTGGACATTGGCCTGAATTTTACCGGAAGCATGGGAAGCGCTGGCACTGACAATTCTTGGCTTTTTCTGGACCCAGACCCCTTCAGCAGAGCACATGCCCCCAGCACGGTTGATCCATACCAGCCCATAACCATAAGTTCGGGAAAACTTCATATTCAGATAGGAGTTTGCATCCAGATTCGATTTATCTTTGCCCACATATCCAAACTCAGAGTTATTAAACCGAACGTAAGCATATCGGTCGAATAAATTTCCTTTGGCCCGGAACTCTTCATCCTGCAACACATGCTTTGGTACTTCGACACGCAGGTAATCGAACGAGTTAAACAGATTAATCAGGGCTTCAAAAAAGTTCGCGTATTCTTCCTGATTATAGTCAGTCTGATCCGGTTGAGAGGGGTCGGGATAAGTTTGGGGATCATTGTAAATATCATAACCACTGTCAATCGCATTCCGGACATCCTGATACTGAACATCATACGACTTCACACGGCCATACTCACAGCCTGCCGGTAAATCAAACGAGCGCGCTTGGGTCGTCATCGACGTCATTGCCAATGTCAGTGCTGCGAAAGATAAAATCGATTTTCCTTTCATATTTCAACTCCATAATTGAGAACTTTCATCTGACCTTTTGCTGATGAATCAATCAGATGAACTCAGGAGAGAAACAGAGATCAACCATACCAGACAAGCCTGAACGACAATGAATGAGATATAGCCAGCATGAATATTATTCTTATTTCATATTGATCAGATTACACTTAGGTATCACTCGCAGAAAGATCAGCATAGCGTCATTTCTTCGCATCAGTTCTTGATCTGCTTTATAAGTAAAACAGCAAAACGAGACACGTTTTCTGCGCTGACCTGTTCGATACTCAACCCAAAAGAAAACAGAGATATCCCGATGAATACGCTGAAAATCCTCCTCTTATTCTTCGCCTGTCTGGTTTCGGGCTGCTTTTCAGAAGAAAAAATCACCTTTCAAAGTGGCGAGAACCGATTATCCGGGGTATTCCTGCATCCGACCAATCATCAGCCAAGCAAAGCCGTCCTCCTTTTTGTCCATGGCGACGGCGCGATGCCGTTTGATGCGGAAGGATATTATCCTCTCATTTGGGATCAGCTCCGGGCGGAAGGATACTCCATATTGAGCTGGGATAAACCGGGCATCGGAGCGTCGACAGGCAACTGGCTGGATCAGTCGATGACAGACAGACAAAACGAAGTGCTGGCAGCCATTCAATGGGTCCAGTCCCGATATCATTTCACCCCACAAACGACCGGAATCATTGGATTCAGCCAAGCCGGTTGGATCTTGCCTGCACTGGCAACCCATGCCAAAGCACACATCGGATTCATGGTCGGTATTGGTTTTGCCACAAACTGGATCGAACAAAGCCGGTATTATACGCGTATCCAGCAGGAAGAAGCCGGCGCGTCCGCCGCTGATATTCAGGCGGCACTCAGTGCATATGATCAGGAAATTGCACTGCTGCATCAACGCCCGAGTTACGCGGATTACCGGAAAATAATGGGCAATGATGCAATGCCGGAAGCGCGGTATTCGTTTGTTCTGAAAAATTTAGACGCCGATGCAAAAGCGGATTATGAGCGGCTGGAAATACCGACACTACTGATGTGGGGCGAGCATGATCTGAATGTTGATGCAGCCCTTGAATATCAGCGGCAACAGCACCTCAGCAATATGTCAGTCACCGCCACCCTCATCCCATTCGCCAATCATGGGCTGCTGCATACACACCACTTTCCCCGTCAGAAGATGGACTTCTGGGATCTGTTGAAGCTGCATTGGCTCGGACAGGCAGCATTTGCACCAGCAGCGCTCGACACACTGACAGACTGGCTCAATCAGCAAACGTTCGGGGCCAGACAAGTCTCCTGGCTGAACTTATTGAATGTGCCGTCACGGCTGACAGCGGGTCGTTTCTCTACAACCCCAGCATCGGTTCTCTCTGAATCTTTGCAGCAAGAGATTCCCTGATGCTTGATCAACAATGCAGGACAGTGCATGCTTTTGTGACCATTCACAATGCCTTTTCTGTCATGGAACAGCATTTACAACATGCTCACCCTTTGTCTGCCTTACATGAAATCGTGCCGGAAAGCGCTTTACTTGCCATGATGCCAGCGCATTTGCGTCACCGGTTCGAAACCGCTTTGCAACTGATGCATCAGTCGCTGGCGGAACCCTTGTCCTGGGAAACCATTGCACAGCGCAGCGCGATCTCCCCCTTTCATTTTCACCGTCAATTCACGCAGTTGTTCCATGAAACACCGGGACAATATTTGAACCGGCTCAGGCTGCAATTCGCCGTCTCCAGATTACTCACCGTGCAGCAAGCCTCTGTCACAGACATTGCGCTGAGCGCAGGCTTTTCGTCCTCTCAGTCGCTTGCCAAGGCATTAAAACGCGAAACCGGCTTTCAGCCGAAACAGGTCAAGACATTGGGTGCGCAGGGCACTCCTGGAGAAACCATAGCATTCCTTGCGAAACTGGCCCACCCCAGCCAGCGTTTTCCCATCGGACAGGCACCTCAATCACTGGAGCAACAACTCGCAGCCTCCATGCCCTGTGAATTACTCTGGTTTCCCGCCCGAGGGATATCCCGGCCAGTGACCCACCGGGGCAACTGGACCCATTATCATGAACACTTTGGTGCACGCACCGCAAAGATGCTTTGTGCGACGCCCATCACCCAGCTTGAACGCAGCTGGCAGGATATGAGCGCCAGCTTTGGCCTCTGGCGCATGCCTCCAGAAACAGGAGATGATGTGATTGAAGCGGGACACTATTTATGCAGTCAGGTGCGCATTGCTTCCGAGATGGCGTACCTCAAAGCCATCGAGTCTCTGTTTCAGATTGCGGAAAAACTGGGATACGAGATCAACACTTCTGGCTGCCTTCTCGAAACCTTGCTGGAAATGGATACCGATTTTGCCGGATATGCGATTTTTAATTTTCAGATTCCGGTTCAATTGCCTGAGGCAGAGCGAGGCTAATGGTTTATCTCACCGTTTTCCAAGCGGACAGACACATGAGCGTATTCAAAGCATCCTTTAGGACAGACACGTTACTCCGTTTTCCGAGGGAGCGCCCTTTGGGACAGACATCATTAAACATCGCTCCATTATCTAAGGATAGAAATGCCTGTCCGTTTGATTGGACAGTCGCACTAGAGTAATGCGTACTGGGACAGTCATATTAAACAACAGCAGGTTTCAGACTCCGTGAGGCCCAACGGAAACACTGTTTGAAGCTCATGGGAATCGCAATTGAATTGATTTTTAAATCAATCATCAGGCTGCTTTTATCCCGCTTGATTTAAAGGCGAGTGAGACTATTGTTGC
>NZ_JAUORR010000003.1:0-315956 GCF_030547945.1 Photobacterium sp. 1_MG-2023
GTTGTTGATCTTGCCGGATCAATCAACAGGTTACACCGCAACCCTTTCTTCGCATACACCAGAAATCATCATAGCTCGATCTTGATCTTTATCAGATTTAAAGTGTGACGGTGTCACTTTTTATTGTGTGTATTCAACTATACGATACTTCGACAGCGTGGGGATTACAGGATCATCCCTGGTCCAGAAAAATTGCCCCTATTGCGATAGCTCAATCAATCTTTGGCGTGATGCTTTCCGTCTCTTGAATACTTCCTTCTCTACAGCATTCAAAGAAGAATCATAAAAATACGAATGACTGTTTTGCAACCAGGATCAAACTTTGAATTAGATATATGACAGATTCACTCTATATTTTATACACAGTGGCTGGTGATGAAACTCGGAGCATAGAGTGGCTATGTCGATTATTCAAGAAATTCAGGAGGATGCGCTGAATTCAGAGTGTTCTCTTTCACTTTTGCTAATGAAAGCCTTTGACTTAGCTCAGAAGTTGGCGCTGACGGATTTCTCACGATGGCTGCAAAATGAGATAGAAGGATATGCTTGTTCAGAGTCCGAGTTACCTGAATATCGTAAACTGCGTGGACAGTTGAGTGCATTCGATGGACGTAGATGGGTGCCGGTTCAGAGGGAAGGAAGCAACAGTGGAACTGCTTATCTATATGATTCAATAGCAGAAATAGAGAGTGCGCTGAATCGGATGGGCCATGAAATATACCATCCGTGTTATGGCGAACAATCGCGCTGGTTCAGTAAATCCTCTCAGAATCAACCACAGGATGCCATTGTCATTTCTCGTTCTTTATTTATCCGCGTGTTAAACAAAGTCAGAACTTATCTGTTTAATTGGGCCATTGAGTTAGAAATGAACGGCGTACAGGAAGAAGATATTTTTTCATTACCGGCAACGGAAAAGTAAGCGGAGAATAGGATGCCACCATACGATCTGTTCTGATGATGATCAGATAACAGGTTGAATCGAGTCTCAGACGTTTCATCGTCAGCAGAAATTTTCCTGACGAATCATCATCTGGTTTAGCAATGAAGAAACACCATTCAATTTGAGTTGAAGTTAAACAGCTTTCCATCAACGCGAACGCCTCGTTTTTCAATACCGCTTACTGACATACCAATCATCCATAAAAGCATGAATTCACTCTCATAAATTTGTAGCAGGCCAAGATTTTATCAGGTTGTGTTCTCGAACGAGTCTGCATATCTGAGAGGGATTCCTTCATCTTGGAGCACATCGCTGAGCATACTCATCACTCAAGCGCTTGAATTATAAATTCTTTTATTAATTTGAGGAAAAGATGAAAAAAACTCAGACCTTTCAGCTGGCCGCTGTGGCTTCAGCATTGATCAGTGGTGCGGTGATGGCTGCCCCGATGGATCCAAATGATGACAACGCATACCGCTATTTTCCTGCCAGTGTCTCGGCTGAATTAGAGAGCAAGTACTACTTATATACAGATTCCCACAAAAAGGATCTGATCTGGTATGTCCCTAAAACGGGTTATGTCGCGTACCGGGGCAGCCGGCAAAACACGCGTCCCAATTTTAATGCAACAAGCTATTTGCCTCGGTTTGGAATCTGGGCTGCACTTCGGGCTGGTGAGTCGCAGGTTCGGATGGGAGGATCTTTCAACACCATGGGTCGTCCTGAAGATGTGAACTACCTGAAGACGGAAGCTGAAAAAGTGGGATTCAGCGTCTCGCCTGCTGTTGTAAAGCGCGGGACCGCGAGTTTAATTGTCGATGGGATTGATGCCAACGCCGATGGACGAGTGGATGTTGAATGTGAATCCAGCCCATTAGCCATGACTGATCACCTCGGGAATCAATACACGGCGAATATTCAAAACTGTTATGTCACTGCTGTGGATGGCAGACAACATCCTGCGACGGTGATTGAAAGAGCCTATGCCAAAGTGCCCAGTGGCAGAACGAGTGCCTCGGTGAACATCCCGTTTCAGTTGGTGACACTTCCAGATAATGAAATGAGCAATTTAATTGAGCAGGATCTCGCCGTCGGAAGCAGTCTGGCACCATATTTTAGTCTGGTTGTTGACTGGGAGTTAGAAACTGAAAGAGAAACCCGTGTTGCACGGGTGACCGTGGATTGGAATCAGACCTTTGAACAGGCACATGCTTTTGCGGCCTATCACAATTATGCCTGTGTCGATATAGAGCTGCAGAGCTTCTTCAAAAAGCTCGTACAGGAAGGGAAGGGTGTTTATGTCGAGTACTACAACCCCGAAACCCGACAGTACGAAACCAAGGCGCCAAATCAGGCGGCCTTCATCCGGGCGGTTGAAGGGGTTCGGGCCGATCTGCAAGCTGAGCTGTTTGACCAAATTCGGGAATACAGTCAATCACAGCTTGGGCTGGTCGATACGAGAACAAATGCGATGTGGACATTACGGGCGAACTACGAGAAGCAAGTCCTGAAACGCCACGAAACCCGAATGATTAACTGGAATCCTGGGATGTCGATGGAGACTGTTCAAACAGAAATGAGTGTCGACTGTGTTCAGGGTGGATTTGGCACGCCTGTGGCATGGAGTACGGATACGGGGTGTCATGCCATTGTTGATGATTGGACAACACCTTAACTGAATGGATGCCGGGGTTATGGGGTCTGCCGTAATCCCGGATGATTATCTGTGACATAAATACAATCTTCAGCCCACAGTGATGTGGGCTATTTCAAGGACGACCGATGTTTAGATTCATCTGTATATTTGCGAGTGCTGCATTATTGACGGCGGCGTCGGCGCATGCCAGTCAATATCAATTGTCATTGTTAGATTTTGATGCCGCGATCGACAATGGTGACATTGTGTTTGCACCCTATAAAAATTCCACCCGGGGGACGGGGTATGTTTGGTTTCGTGATTATGAATATGATTATGTCTTACCCGCGCCTGGCGCGTACCGAACGAAAACGCTGACCGTCAGTTTTGTTCCTCAGAGTATTCTCAGTGGTGCATTGAAAGCATTCACAGAAGCGTACAATCTCCGTCCGAACCGAAAAGTGCTTCTTCCTGAAAATGCGACGCTCTGTCAGCCAACGGAGGTGTTGCAACAATTACTGGTCACTTTTGAATATGTTTCTGTATCCACACGCCCGCAAGGCTATCCCAAGTTGTGCAGCTTGGTGATTCGTTACCAGACGACTGCGGAAAAAGAAGAAAAACTGTTTCAATTGATCGATACGAAGCGACTGATGCATCTGAAATTCGCGTTGTCTGACCCGGAGAGTCAATCTGTGCCTGGGGTTTATATTGAGGTGCCCAGCATTGTTCAGCATTTGGCCGAACGCAAGGTACTGGAACAGCAATGGCCGCTCTCTGCTGGGGATGCATCAACAACGGGTTCTCACCATAAGGCGGGCTGGTATGGCTTTGAGCGCGGCATTCATTTTTACGCGGCTCAGCTCGATCCGGCTTTATTTGGGTTTGCTGAAGGGCCGGTTGATTCCTCGTTATTGTTTCAGCGCTGGAGTCAGTTGGTTGACTTATTTCAGCCCGTGGAAGGACATCCAGACTTAAAGATGATTTCCAAGCAATTGGCGGCTGAGAAAATCGTGCTCTCGGCACCTGTTCCCTCAACACCTTTGCTTGAGGTCTCTTATTGATGCTTCATGTGGTTGGCCGTCATCCAACGTGTTTGAGACGTATCATTTTAGGGATTGTTCTCGGTTTCATTTCGTTCGGCTTGTCTGCGGTCGAATTGGATCAGCGCGTGTATCACAATGCGATAGCGCAGGAATGTCATGGCTGTCATTTTGAGAACCGGATGAAGCCGGTCGGGACTTTGGCGAATGGTGCATCTCAATGGACAGATCAAAAATGTGTCGCATGCCATACCGAGATCGATGAAGTGGCAAGTCATTACCGGCAAGGGATCGATGATTTCAGATATGTTGCCTTGCCCGTGAAGGACGAGCGGTTGAAGTCGATGGCGGATTATCCGCTTGCTTATTTGGATGCGCCAGTCTGGCCCGTGTTTCAATCCAAATCTGCCCGAGTGAACCGGACGACGCTGGTGAATTTTTTAAATGCGCCCCACGGAACTTGTCATGAAGGGACGTGTATCGCCCCTGGCATGATGGCTTATACCGGCATTTCTGAAAGTGATGTTCTTGCTATCAGTGAACATTTCAGTGCCATTCCGGCGGAAACACAGCGGGAACAGCAGGGCTCGATCCGCAGAGGAAAAATGTTGTTCGACCAGAAATGTGCAACATGCCACGACTCAAGTCAGCCGTCTGGCTACAACGCGACGGCGATGAGTTTGTTCTCTGCACATTGGATTGAGCAGTACGCGAACGGACCAGTTGTCGCAGGCAGAAGTATGCCTCGAATGACAGTGTCGCGTCGGGATGCACATGATCTCTATGCATATTTTCAGGATGTCCGGGCCCGCAGTCAAACCAAATTGGCTCAGGCTGTTTCACAAATCGAACTGAACTTCGAGCGATTACCTCAAAAGCATCTTTCAGCGAAAGCACTGACGTATATCTGGCACGGTTTCTGGCGGGATACCGGTTGTGTGCATTGTCATGGTATTGAAGGGCGTGCCAAAGATGCGTTCAGCATGGCCAGCCGAAGGGAGATTGAGCATTGGCTGAAGACAAAAGATGCCAGAGCCTTGTATCAACGATTAGCGATCCGGGAGAAAGAAGAGGCGTTTGGCCTGGGGGCAGCACAAGCGGGCATGCCAGCTACAGGCCGCCCGCTCCCTTCGCAACTTATTCAGCTATTGGGTATCTGGATCAAATCAGGCTGCCCAAATGAAACACATCAACAGTTATGTCAGGGTAAATGGAATGACCAAGCATCATAAAATCGTAATGTTCATCTTTCAGTGTTTCATCCTTTTCGCTTCTGTGCGAGTTGTGATGGCTGCGCCTGTTGATCCGACGATCAGGAACGTGGAATCTGAGTTTGCCTATGAGGTCCTCAGCAAGTTTTATTTATTCGGGGACACCGAGGATCCCGGTCTGATTTGGTTCGTCCCCAAGTTCGGTACGATAGCTCAGGATAACACCGGGTTTAATCAGCCAGAGTTTGATATTGGCAGTATTGTCAGTGAGCACCCGGATTACTATCCCGGTGAAGAGTTGGTTTGGTTCAGTGGCGCTTTTGATACACGAGGGCTTGAAAGTGATATCGCAGTTTTGTCACGTTTGGCGGCCCAAAAGGGGTACAGGATTCTGGCGGCGAAACCGAAGGCTGCTGAAACTTACTTTATTGTCGATGGCGTGGATGTACAGTCCCTGGATTTAGATTGTACGGCGCATATGAAGACCGCTCTGGGAGATTTCCCGATGTGTTTTGTTTTTGATCAGCAGGGAAGAAGGCACCCCGCGGAATTTGTCGCAAAATTGGACACTGTGCTTCCTGAAAATACCATGAGTGATTACGTTGGATTTCGGGGAATGACGGTGCCTTCCTGGCGGGAAACCTTAAAAAGACTGATGGGAGTTCATTTACCAAGTGACGATCCGGCGGCCGGGCAAAACTGGAATGATAAATTACAGGTTGTGACGGTATGGTCACTGGAAACACATTACAATCAGCCGCGCGGCCAAATGTATCTTCATTGGAATACGCTTGTTCAGCAGTTCTCGGCTTATGAAAATTCTCACCCTGCATTGCTGTCGCTCACCGATATCAAAAGAAAAATTCGTCTGTGGGTAAACGCTGCACTGATTGGACAGAATGCCCCATTTTTCCTACAAACCTATGGGGCCGACAACGATGTGGATTTAATTACGGAGGCTATCTTTCACGTATTCAAAAATAACAATGTGTTTGTTCCGGTTTGGGTGTTTCCGCGACATCCTGTTCAGAGACACGTCTCTTCCGCAGCAACACGCGTTGAGCAGAGAATGATTCCTATCGTAAACAGCAGTATTTCATTTTTTGTTCCTGCCGAAGTGAAAGTGAAGCCGGAACTGAGGTTTGCAGTGAATCGGTCACGAGCGAGTCGTCATGAAGAATCAATTGATCTGTATTTTGGTCCGAATGTTCTGATATCCAATCCGCAAACTCATATGTATCTTGAATGTTTACATGGTGGCTGGCATATGCAGGTACGTTGGGCACAAACACCTGCATGTCTTGACACCCATTTCCAGTACCAGCAAAACCTTCGTATCAGCCGCGAAGCCTTGCAAGCGATGATGCCTTAAAACGTTCAGCTATCAGATGTTTCCATGTTCGCCATAAAATGAATCAGTCATAGATAAATGGATATTCCCGCGATAGCATATGGTCTGTCCTTTCAGGTGGGATATCCATTTTGAACCATTTGTACTGATGAAAGACCTGATCGCAGTACATCAATGTTGTAGGTAATGATGAGCCAGATAACTTCTCTAGAGCAATTAAGTCCTTTGTATGGTGAACCGAGCAAGCGCGCAAAAAATAAAGCGATGGATCACATTGATGTTTTCAGTCGAACGATGATTGAGCACAGTCCGTACATTGTTCTTTCGACTGTGGATCAGAACGGGTTTACCGATATATCTCCCCGAGGGGGACAGCCGGGATTTGTGAAAGTGCTGGATCGTAAGACTTTGCTGATTCCCGACAGTGTGGGTAATAATCGGATCGATAGCTTTCGGAATCTTCTGGAGCGTCCGCAAATTGGTCTGATGATTTTAGTGCCAGGCGTTGACGAAGTTGTCAGAATTAAGGGCAGAGTGAGTCTGCACACTGATCCACACTATACAGAACGTTGCCAAGACGGCGCAAAACCCGCCAAGCTTGTGATGAAAGTGGCTGTTGAAGAGGCGTATTTCCACTGCGGTAAAGCAATCATGCGCGCCAGACTCTGGGATAATCACTATCGGGTGGAACGTAACATCCTGCCGTCGCTGGCTCAGATCATGAAGGCCCAGCAAAATATGCAGGAAGAGGCGATGGGTCAGGAAGAAATGATGGCTTACTATCGCGAGTCGCTGTAATCAGGGGCAGTTTTGGGGATTGAATGCACATGAGTTTCCTGATCGATCAGGAGAACAGCACAGTGCTCATGCAAAAGGCTCCGTCTGGGGCCAGGAAAATAGAACAATGGCAAGTACATCAGGGAACGTCTGGCCATGAGTTTTTGTGTTATGTCACACTTATCTGTTAGGGAATATGTGTGCTTGTACATATCTGGTATGGTGGCGTTTTTTTACATTCTCTTTGGCTGACTTATGGAAAACTACCTTATTTTTATTACTGTTGCCATTGCAACAATTGCAAGCCCAGGGCCTGGAGTGATTCTGACGTTGTCACAGGCGGTTCGGTGTGGTGGAAGAAGCGCAATACCTGGTATTGTCGGAATTGCAATCGGGATGTTGCTTCTGGCCATGATATCGTCGACGAGTTTGGTTGTTCTATTGGCGCAATCTGCGACGATTCTTGCGCTCTTGAAATATATTGGTGCGGCTTACCTGATTTACCTTGGCATTAAAATGCTGCGTTCTACCTCTACGCTTTCGATTGATGAGCAAGTTATTGCTCCCAGAAGCATCATCCGGAGATTTCTGGAAGGGGTGGCGATAACGATGCTAAATCCCAAACCGCTCTTCTTTTTCATGGCACTTTTTCCGCAATTCGTGCACGGAGAGGCAGACCATGCGATGCAGTTAATGATTCTTGCTGTGACTTTCAGTGTGATCGTCATCGTTATACATTCGCTTTACGCGATATGTGCTGGCAAGTTGAAAGCAAGGTTGTCTGAAGGAAAAGGGCAATTGTGGGTCACGCGTGCTGGTGGTGGGTGTTATTTATGTTTTGGCGCAGGTTTAGCGTTGTCAGGCCAGCGCTAGCTATTCTAAAAGAGCGCCCTTGGGCGCTCTTCGTTTGCAGTTTTATATGATGTTGAACGTCACTTTCTGACCTTCAATCAGAGATTGGAAGCCTTCTACTTGGATCGTGCGGAAGTGTACGAATAGGTCTGCACCGCCGTAATCTTGAGTGATGAAAATGAAACCTTTCTCGACGTTACACCACTGAACAGTACCAGTTGGTGTCTCTTGAATGATAGGAATCTCTAGCCTTGAATACTCAGTTTGAAGCAGCTTTGGCACTTCGTAAAGCAAAGCAATATGAAGCATCCCGAACTATCCTGACCACGATGCTGGAAGATGAGGCGCTGAAGGCGAAGGCACATCTGCAAATTGCCTGGTCTTATGATAATGAAGGTAAAGAAAGAGAAGCGGTGGCGCATTATGAAGCCGCGTTGAAAGGTCCAATTTCTGAGAATGAGCGTTTTGATGCGGTGTTTGGACTGGCCAGTACTTTGAGAAGCCTGGGAAATTATCATGAAGCGCTGAAATATTTTGAGCAAACAAAACATGATTTTCCCGATTCGATCGAGGTTCAGCCCTTTCACGCGATGTGTTTACACAATTTGGGACGTCATCAGGAAGCGATGGCAATGTTACTTGAGTTGTTATTGCAAACGACTTCCAGCACTCAAATTCAAGCTTACCAGCGTGCGATCCGCTTATATGCCGAAAACTTAGATAAACGGTGGTAGGGGAGATTTTCGGATGAAATGGTTATATATCAGCGAAACAAAAAGAGCGCCCTTGGGGCGCTCTTCATCATGTTCTGTAACGAGGAGGGCTTATGCGCGCTCTACGTTTGCAGCTTGAGGACCTTTCTGGCCTTGTTCGATGTCGAACTTCACTTTCTGACCTTCAGCCAGAGATTTGAAGCCATCACCTTGGATAGCGCGGAAGTGTACGAATACGTCTGCACCGCCGTTGTCTTGAGTGATGAAACCGAAACCTTTCTCGTCGTTAAACCACTTAACTGTACCAGTTGCTTTAGACATTGTATGTCTCCTGAAAATATAGGAATAAATAACGCCCCAGGGCGTGCTTCATGCCAACATAATGGATTACTTATGGACAAGGATGTAGCTCTTCAGGACAACGGCGCTTAGGTGAAGCGGGTGTAACGAAGTATACTTTTCACTTTGTTGCATAAATAGCGTTGCATTATAGGCAGACCCATTAGGCCACAATGCTTGTGTTACGGCAAGCAAATAGTGAGTTGGACCTAAAAATTCCTGATAATTTGTGAAGAGTTCAGCAGATGTGTTGAATTTTGAAACAGATTCAAACTTTTAGGGTTGATGTGTGTTGCGAATATTGGTCCGATCACTGGATACAAAAAAAGGGCAAATGAGCCCTTTTTGTCGCTAACGTATTGTTCACTTATATCTTTTCGACATTCGCCGCTTGCAGGCCTTTCTGACCCTGCTCAACGTCGTAAGTGACCTTCTGACCTTCAGCCAGAGTTTTGAAGCCATCACCAGTAATCGCGCGGAAGTGTACGAATACGTCGGCGCCACCGTTATCCTGAGTGATAAAACCAAATCCTTTTTCTTCGTTAAACCACTTAACGGTACCTGTTGCTTTAGACATGTTGTCTCCTGAATCTCTAACTCTTACGTTGCTTACCAATAATTTTTTGAATCAACAGAACAACATATCGCTCGCTTCAGGGAAACAGTTTTCATCAGAGAACTCTGTCGAGAAGTGTCGCACTTGCGTTGCATCATTTTTCCAAATCACTACTGGTACCTGAAAAGAGTAGGCTCTGGGATATTAAAAGCAAATTATTCAGCGGAAGATTGTGAGTCAGCTAACAAGAAACCATGCGCATATTTTGTTTTTAACTCCTTGTCGCATAAATGAAAAACTTTTGTCATGGGAACTGTAAAGATTGACTCTATACTTTGTGCGTCTTATCTCGGGAAATGAATCCACTTTTGTGTGAGATCAATGAATTGAAGGGTGCTTTGATTTAATGAAGATCTGACTTGAGTCATCTGCGGAGTTTCTGATATAACCCAATCAATTAGGGCTTTCAAAGTTCACATTAAAGGACAAATTATGAACAACATCCTGGAATTGGTTCGTCTTGCCAGACGCAAAAATAAGCTGAAACGTGAGATTCTGGATAACGACCGCAAAATCAGGGATAACCGCAAGCGTGTTGAATTGCTTGAAAATCTGATTGACTATATTCAGCCTGAAATGACGCATGATGAAATTGTCAGCATTATTGAAACCATGAAAGGCGATTATGAAGATCGTGTGGATGACCATATCATCATCAGTGCAGAACTCTCCAAAGAACGCCGGGAAGCCAGCAAGCAATTGAAAGAGCAAAAGCGCACAGAGCTTGCGAGTCGTCCTTCGAAGTAAGGGGCTCTCGTCTGCAATTTACGTTGAGCTACATAGTGAGTTCAAAGTCAGACAACCTAAAAAGGCCGCATGATGAATGCGGCTTTTTTTGTGGTTCAGAATGGTCGTTTGTTTTTAAACTGCGACGGATTCGATGTGTGCTTTTGCTGTGCTCAGACCTTTGTCTGCCAGTTCATCACCCATATTCAGCGCTTCGGCATAGACAAATTCAATTTCAGTCATACCGACGAAACCTAAAATGGTTTTCAGGTAAGGCACCATGGTGTCAGTGGCGTTGTCTTTATGCATCCCACCACGAGAAGTCACAACGATGACTTTTTTGTCTTTCAGCAGACCTACGGGACCATTCTCTGTGTATGAGAAGGTCACGCCAGCACGGGCAATCAGATCGAACCAGTTTTTCAGTTGTGTCGGAATACTGAAGTTATACATCGGTGCTCCAATAATGATGGTGTCGCTTACCTGAACTTCTTCGATCAACTGGTCAGACAGTGCAATCGCGTCTTTCTGGCGTTGTGTCAGGTTGTCACCCCCCCGAAGGCCACCTGCTAATTCACCGTCTAAAACAGGGAGTGGCGTGACGGCTAAATCACGCTCGATGATCGTCGTGATTTGATCTTCTTTGGTGTTGAGCAGATGCTCGATCAAAGCATTTGATTGAGAGTAACTACCAAGAATACTGGATTTCAGAACGAGAACTTTTGACATAATGCAGCCTCTGAGATTGAATATTTGAGCCATGTTTCTAACTTGATGCTTATCTTAGAGGCTGAGAGCATTGACTAAAAGCTCAAAAACTTGTGTAAGTCGTTCGACATTTTTGACGAAAGGCGATTTGGCGCTGTAAGCAGGCAGATTGACTTCGGTGTTCAGGGGCTGACGGGATAAAAAATAGCCCGAAACGACTCCTGTTTCGGGCTTAGGGGAATGGCTCGTGAGAGCCTTGCGCTAACTGGTTTGTAAATGGAGATCAATTACATGATTAATCTTAGTTCAGGCAGCATTTTTTGCCAGTTTTAGCCCTGAGACAGCGGAGGCTACTAAGATCTTTCCGTTAATTAATGCTGTGCTCCAAAATTAGCTGCGATTTCCAGATAAACCTGTATCTCTGACCAGCTCTCTGGGCAGCCCGTTTTTGATACGATTTCCGACCCACTTACCGATCCCGAAGGGATATCCATGATACGTGACAATCACTTCGCCTTTGCCTGAAACGATTTCTGGCCGGATATCTCGTCCCATAATCCATTCATTGGCTTCTGCATCAGATAATGCAACACACTGACTTTCATGACCTGTCGCCAGTGTCATGATTGCTTCGTGCTGCCACCGATACCCTTTTTTGTGCTGTTCAGCCAGTTTGATGCCGATACGCTGGAATCTGATCTGATCCAGTAATGGACGAAGCCGGGCAGGGAAGAGCCAGACTTCCTGATCACGAAGCCAGATCTCTCGATCGTCCGGCACGGCGAGAGACAGATCTTGGTTCAGTTGCGCCAGAATGAGCGCGCTGTCTTTGTGTGAAGCCGGCGAAAAAGGGAATTTCGCTTTTCGTTTTTTTACCGGCTCTGCTTCGACGGCAGCCAGCTTTCGGATCCGGGCAACAAAGAATCCTTCACTGTCGTAGACCTGAGGGAATACATGAAGAAATCCTTCCGGTGTGCAGGTTTTTTCAGCACCGTCGAAGAGGGTTTTCAGTGATTCAAACGTGACGGCGTCACTAAAGGTTTCTTTCAGGTGTTGGCATACATCCTGATTTTCTCTCTGATTCAGTGTACAGGTTGAATATATCATCACGCCGCCTGGTTTGAGCGCCTGGAATGCACTGACGATCAGGTTGCGCTGGATGGCCGCAATTTCCTCAATGTGTGCCAGACTCCAGTTCGCCATGGCATCTTCATCTTTACGGATGGCACCTTCACCTGAGCAGGGTGCATCCAGCAAAATACTGTCGAAAGCTTCTGGCGTCCAGTCGCCAAAGATCTGGCCATCAAAATGAGTGATTGCTGCATGAGAAACACCACAGCGCTGCAAATTAGCGTGCAGGACTTTAATTCGGCTGGCGGATAGCTCGTTGGCAACTAACGCGCCTGTATTTTGCATCGCAGCAGCGAGTTGCGTTGTTTTTGAACCTGGCGCTGCGGCCATATCCAACACACAGTCCAGCTGATCATTTTCGCTCAGTAGCGCGGTCACGGGTAACATGGAACTGGCTTCCTGAATATAGAACAGCCCGGCCAGATGTTCCGGTGTATTGCCCAGCGACTCCGTCTGCTGATCATCATAGTCAATCCAAAATCCTTCCCGGCACCAGGGAACCGGCGTCAGTTGCCAGTCTTTGTCTTTGACCCGTTCCAGAAAATCGCTGACGGAGATCTTCAGGGTGTTCACCCGAATACTCCTGCGTAAAGGGGTGCGGCAGCAGGTAAGGAAACTTTCCATGTCCAGACCGTCGGGCAGGATTTGCTGAATATGTTGAATGAAATCGTCTGGAATATAAATGGACTGATGCACTTGATCTTTCTCAGTTGGAATGCAGAGGCGGCAAGTCTATCTCAAACTGGCAGCCGGGCAAAACCTCCCGGCGTTTATCAGACGTAATCCATGAAAAAAGGCAAGCCTCATGGCTTGCCTTTGAGCAGCGCAACAAGTTACTCGGCAGGGATGGCTGTCCGCCATTTTTTCCATTCCGGATTGGCTTTTTCATGCAGTAAAAAGCGATCGCCTGTTTGAGCGGGGGCAGACAGTGGCTGGCCTTCTGGTGTGGACAACCCAATCCCGCCTCGCAACAACGTATCGACAGTTCCGGCCTGAATATTCGCGCCAGTCAGGCCAAGGCTGACATCCAGCCCCGAGGTATTCCAGAACACGGAATCACTCCGGACAAGATGCCTGTAGCCGGGATCGATTTGCGCTTCAATGAGCACACGGTCGGCCAGTTCACCTAAAGTCACTTTACTGACCTGACCGACCTGAATATCACGGAACAAAAGTGGTGTTCCCGGACGCACAGAGGCTCGCGCAATGCTTTCCAGAATGACGGTCAGGCCATTGAAGGTTTTTTCACTTTGTTCTGAGAGGGTGAACGTCTGGCGATAATTTCCGTCACCTGGAATCACTTCTATATAACTGCTCAGAATGCTGTCGAGGTTTTGAACGCCGGTGAGGTCCACTTTGGGCGTCACCAGCCAGAAATGAGAGTTTTCCCGGGCCAGTGTTTCAGCGAATTGCGGGAAGAGTCTGGCATCAATTTGAATCTGTCCGCTTTTAAAGTCTGGCGTCAGCGTCAGAATTTTACCCACGGTCACCCCTTGATACTGAATATTTGTCCCCGCAGAGATGCCTTTGGCGTGAGTCGCGGTCAGGCTGATTTGAATCCCGAATTCTTTTGCGTCTTTCAGGCTTTGGAAGAGTTTGAATTGTTTTCCGACCCGGTTGGGTACATCCGGCATACTGTCAAAGGCAATCCCGCCTTTGATCAATGTGGTGAGTGGGCTGGCTTTGATATTCACGCCGCCCAAACCGGCTTTCACTTCTACGCCGGACTGGTCCCAGAAAACGGTGTCGGACTGAATCAGGTGTCGGTATTGATTTTGAATGGCTAGTTTCAACGTGACGCCGTCACGTGTCAGTGCATAGTTGAGCACTTTCCCGACAGGCAGGTTCCTGTACAGGACCGGGCTGCCTTCACTGACCGACGGAAGTGTGTCGGCAAAAAGTGCAACAGTCGCACTGCCTTGTTGCTGATTTCCGGCCAGGTCTGCCAGCGCTCTGCTTTTGTATAACGGATAATGTTGTTTCTGGACGCCCTGACCAGCGCTGGTAAAAGCAATGCTGTTGCTGATGAGTTGCTCTGCTGGTGGTACGGAAATATGCATGCCTGCCGCACTGATGTCTGCCTGAATCCCGCCATCAATAAAAAAGCGGCTCTGGCTGCGAACGAGTGAGGCATATTCGGGCTTGATGATGAGATCGAAGCGAACTTTCGTTTCATCCAGCCGAATTTGTTTGACACTGCCGACGGGCATCCCTTTATGCGTCACGGCAGTGCCGCGGCTGATGCCATAGCTTTGATCGGCATAGAGTGTGATGTTCCGGGCCCCAGGACGTTTTTCTTCCAACTGTGCCTGAGTGAACGCCTGAAAATGGCGGGCAGGGTCACCGTCGCCGGGCATCAGGGTCAGAAAGTTCCCTTTGATCAGGTTGCCCAGATTCTTCACACCACTCAATGAAAGGTTCGCTTCCTCTAAGCGCATGGAAGTGCCAGTGGTCAGCAGATCGCTCATACTGGGTTCAATAGCAGCGTGGGCAACCACGCGTTGTTGGTTCCGAACCAGCCGAAGATCCGAAATCTGACCAATCTGAAGCCCGCGATAAACAATGGGGGCACCGCCTGCACTGATTTGATTTTCCTCGGGCAGATCGATGGTGATTGCAATTCCCCGACCTGCGGTATTCAAATCAGGATAGAGACGAAACAGGTGATTGGGCTGAATAGGCAAGCCTTCATCGGGTGAATCAAAAGCAATCGCACCTGCAATCAGCGCAGACAGGCTTTCGAATTGAACATCCACACCGTTGAATCCGAGATTGGCGCTGACGCCGCTGACATTCCAGAAACGGCTCTTGTTGGTGACTAAATTGGCATACTGCGGCTGGATCAGAACATCAATCAGTACGCGCTTCTTACTGTGGCTCAGTGAATAGTTATAGACTTCACCAACCGGAATTTTTTTATAGTAGACCTGCGCACCCACAGAAACTGAGCCCAGATCCGGTGCCTGTAATTGAATGGTCAGCCCATTGCCGACAGGCATTTCTGCGGGTTGGCCATCGAGCGCTGTGAACTGAGATTCAGGTTCACCTTCACCGGGCAGCAGCGCAATATAATTGCCGGAAACCAGCGCATCTAACCCGCTGATGCCGGTAATGGAGGCTTTGGGTTTCACCAGCCAGAATCGGGTGCCTTTTCGGAGCACCTGAACGGCTTCCGGGTAAATATCAGCGGCAACATAGATACTCTGTAAATCCTCAGAGAGTTTGACTTCACGAACAATCCCGACTTCGAGTCCCTGATAGCGGATCATGGTTCTGCCAGCTTCCAGACCGGCAGCATCGTCGAAATGAATCGTAATCCGTTGACCTGCCTCACTCACGGCCTGAAAGACCAGCCAGGCTGCCAGCCCCAGTGCCAAAATCGGCAATATCCAAAGCGGGGAGATTTGCCGGTCTCTTTTCACATCCACCGGATGGGGGAGTTGAGGACCGACTGGCGGTCCGAAAGGTGGCTGTGATGGGCTGTTATTTTTTGTCATGTTTATCCCAAATCAAACGAGGATCCAGACTTTCAGCGGCGAGCATGGTTAATACAACAACAGTTGCAAAGGCAATCGCGCCCGGGCCTGGGGTAAAATCTAAAATCTGTCCGCGGTCAATGAGTGTCACCATGATTGCGATCACAAATAGGTCCATCATTGACCATTTTCCAATCCACTGAATCATACGATACAGTTTCATTCGGTGTAAGTGGTTGATCTCTCGTTTTACATGGATGCAAAGCAAGATAAAGGCAAGACCTAAAATTTTGGCAACTGGCACGACAATACTGGCAAAAAATATCAGGGCTCCAATCCCTTCCATCCCGGAACTGATCAAGCTCGCGACCCCAGACAGGATTGTGTCTTCGATTCGTTTGCCATTGTTGAGAAATATCGAGATCGGATAAAGATTTGCCGGAATGATAAAGATAGCAGCGCTAATCAGATAAGCCCATGTTTTCTGGACAGAATGAGGTAGACGATAATGCATAGGAGCCTGGCACCGCTGACAATCGGAGCTGCTGGACTGACTCATATGGCATACGTGACAATGTAACATTAGCGCTTCACTGTTGTGGTCTGTTTCGGGCTGCCAGGCTTCCCAATAGCGTTTCACATGAATCCGGGTCAGCATAATGACCATCAGTAACTGCATCATCACAAGGCAAAATAACCCGGGGCCGACATGGATGTCGGCATAGTCTTTCACTTTGAAACAGGCGATCCCCAGGCTGACCAGAAAGACATCAAACATGGCCCAGTGCTTGAGCTTTTCAATCAGCCACAGAGATGTTTTAAAGAGACGCAGTTGTCGCCGTGCCAAACCGTATTGGGCAGACAGTACCGCAGCAAAAACCAGAAAAGGGGCCAGCGTGCTGCAAAACAAAATCAATGCAGCGACGGCAGGGAAATCGGCGGACAGGGTGAGGGCGCCTGAAGGAATTGTTGCAGGAATCATCACCCCGAACAGCCGAATGGTAATTAACGGGTATAAGTGGGCTGGTAAGAACAGGATCAGCCCTGCCAGTGCCAGGGCTAAATCACCGCGGAGTGAAGGCATGCCGCCGTGGTATAAGCGAGATTCACATCGGGGACAGAAGGCGCTCTGACCCAGACGTGTCACCATCGGGGTCAAAGGTAAATCACAGCAAGGGCAAAGTCTTACTGTTGACATGGGCGGGTCCGTCCTTTTGTTTCATCAATGATTTCAACTGACAGACACTATATTATTTTGTATTGAACCTGGCTACTGCCGCACTATCATGATTCAAGCTTGGTTCAGTCTCTCCAGTCTGCACAGAGCCATAGAGGGTCTGATACAACCCCGATGTCCTGACCAGCTCGGAGTGCGTACCTGTCTGGCTCACCTGGCCATCTTCCAGCACGTAAATGAGATCGGCCTGTTTCACGGCAGACAGCCGGTGGGCCACAATCAGGGTGGTTTTGTCACACAAGAATTCATTCAGGGCTGTATGTAATGCAGCTTCTGTCGCGGTATCCAGTGCAGACGTTGCCTCATCAAGAATCACAAAATCTGGATTGCTCAGGATCATGCGCGCAATCGCCAGACGCTGGCGCTGGCCACCGGACAGACGAATCCCTTGCCGGCCAATCTGTGTTTCTAAGCCATCATTCAAACGTTGTGTTACATCCGTCAGTTGGGCAATTTCCAGCGCTTGCCAGAGCTGGGCATCTTCGTATTCAGCGCCAAGGGTCAGGTTCTGACGTAAAGTGTCATTGAAGAGCACGGGCTGCTGTAAGACGACCGCCATTTTTTCCCGCAGTGCTTCGTAGCTGACTTCTTCAACCGGATGACCGTTTATGAAAATATCGCCACTGTCTTTTTGATAAATGCCGAGCAGGAGTTGGATTAAGGTCGACTTTCCGCCGCCGGATGCCCCAACCAGTGCGATGCGCTTGCCAGCTGGGAGCGATAGATTCAGACCGTTCAGGACTTTCTTATCATCATCGTAGGCGAAATCGAGGTTGTTGATCTCAATGGCAATTGGATCCTGTGCAGTAAACGGATTGACTTTCGGAACCGGGCGAACTTCCTCTTCAATCTGAATCAAATGGTTCAGGCGCTGCATGGCTGCAGACGCGCCATACCAGGCAAACTGAATCCCCAGCAGTTCCTGAACCGGACTTAACATGAACCAGAGGTAACCGAAAACGGCAAACATCTGACCAACGGTTAAGTCGCTGAACAGGACCATCAGCATCGCAGCGGCGCGGAACAACTCGAACCCAATCAAAAACAGCAGGAAAGAGATGCGTCCGGCAGCTTCGGATTGCCAGGCATATTTATCTGCATTGTGACGAATCCCATCGGCATGCGATTTCAGGTGATTCAGGAACTCTTTTTCCCGGTTTGCTGCACGCAACTGATAAATTCCGTCTAAGGTTTCCACCAGCCGTTGCTGAAATTTTTCGAACGCCTGATTCTCATGGCGTTTGAGGTGTTTGACCCGGTTGCCCATTTTCCGGGAGGCATAGATGACGACAGGGTTGACCAGAAGGATAAAGAGACCCAGTTCCCAGTTCAGCCATAAGAGAACGATCGCAGTTCCCAGCACCGTGAGCACACCAATCAGGAAACGACTCAGGGTATCGCCTACGAATTTATCGATGGTTTCGACGTCAGTCACCAGGTGTGAGGTGATCCCACCACTGCCACGTTCTTCATACTGGCGCATGCTGATGCGGCCCAGTTTATCGATGAGGTGGCGGCGCATCTGATAGGTGATGTCTTTAGCAACCAGCGTGAACTGTCGGCTTTGCAGGATATTCAGCGCCTGGCTGGCCGTTCTCATCAGGACAACCATCAGTAGGACCAGCAAAATATAGGCAGCGGGGGCCTGCCAGGATTCAGGGAGAAAATGATTCAGTAAAGCGATGCCCTGTCCGGGTTGCTGTAAGAGGATTTCATCGACCATCAGCGGCATCAGCAATGGGATAGGGACACTGATCAGCGTTGCAACCACAGCGATGAGATTGGCAGCAACCAGTCTCTTTTTGTGATGTTTTGCTTGCTTTATCAACCATGACCAGTTAATCATTTGATTCGTCGTATCTTTCACAGTGAGAACGATTCCTATTTTCGGAAAAAGTGCCATTTTAGCGGCTATATAAGGAGTAAGCCATGGAAAACAAACCAGCATTTTATCGTCGTCTGACCCAGCAAGCGGTTGCACTGGTTGACGGCGAGCCGGATGTCATTGCGAATATTTCTAATATTAGTGCCTTACTCAACATGGAGTTAGAGGATATCAACTGGGTTGGCTTTTATCTGTTGAAAGAAGATCAGTTGGTTCTTGGTCCGTTTCAGGGCAAACCTGCCTGCGTCAGGATTCCGGTTGGCCGGGGAGTTTGCGGGACGGCGATTTCAGAAAATAAAGTTCAACGCATCAGTGATGTGCATCAATTTGAAGGGCATATTGCATGTGATGCGGCGAGTAATTCTGAGATCGTGATTCCATTCTCAGTGAATGGTCAGTTGTACGGCGTGTTGGATATTGATAGTCCAAGTCTGTCAAGATTTGACCAGGAAGACGAAGACGGGCTAGTTTCATTCATTGAGGAACTACAAATTAAGCTCTAATTGTATGCTTTCGGTGGTTTTTCAGTATTAGGTAATTATAATAGCCCGCACTTATTGGTTTTAATTAAAAAGCACTAACAGCGAGATACTCTCGCTTTGTCAGGAAAGTCCATGGAAAACTCTGAAAAGTTAACGAACAGTAAAGAAGTGATTGCCTATATTGCTGCGCAATTTCCAAAGTGTTTTACTGTTGAAGGTGAAGCTAAACCATTAAAAATTGGTATCTTCCAAGACCTCGCTGAACGACTGAGTGACGATCCTAAAGTCAGTAAAACTCAGTTGAGAGCAGCGCTTCGTCAGTACACTTCTTCCTGGCGTTATCTTCATGGTGTTAAAGCCGGCGCTAGCCGTATTGACCTTGATGGCAATGAGTGTGGTGTGTTAGAACAGGAACATGTCGAGCACGCACAGAAAGCGCTTGAAGAAAGCAAAGCTAAGGTTCGTGCTCGTCGTAAAGAGCAGGCTGCAGCGAAAGCCGCTACAGAAGGTGACGCTAAGCCAAAGAAAGTTCGAGCAAAATCGCCTAAAGCTAGAAACGTTAAACCAAAAACGTCTAAGCTAGATAAGAAGCCGGTAGAAACCACTCGCGCTTTGTCTTCTGATGAAGTGACCGTGGGTAAGGATGTCAGTGTGAATATGGGCACTGGCAACATGCCGGCCACGATTGTGGAAATTAATAAGGACGATGTGCGTGTCCGTTTGACTAATGGCCTGACCATGGTTGTGAAAGCGGAGCACCTGCGTTCATAAAGGAGAATGCTCGACGTATGAACTGTCGATTCCGTTTCTCACTGATTGCTGCCGGTATTGTGCTGGCAGCATCAGCTCAGGCTCTGGAAGCCACACACACACAAAGTGAATTGCCTGTTTTAACACCGGAAAAACAGCATGCCACCGCCAGCAAACGAGTTGCCTCCAGATTTACTCGTTCTCACTATCGCCAGTTCGCACTGGATGATCAGTTCTCGGTCAACATTTTCAACCGATATCTGGAAATGCTGGACTACAACAAGAGCTTTCTGACCCAGTCAGACATCAAACAGTTTGAACAATGGCGTTATCAGTTAGATGATCAGCTCAAACGTGGCGAAACTACGGCGGCCTACGACATCTTCAATACCGTTTTGAAACGTCGTTTCGATCGATATCAATACGCATTAACACTACTGGATAAGCCGATGTCTTTCGGTGTTCAGGAAGATATGGTGATTGATCGTTCAGAACTGCCTTGGCCGAAAGATCGCAATGAGCTGAATGAGATCTGGCGCGAGCGCGTGAAATCCGACGAGCTAAACTTGAAACTCGCGGGTAAAGACTGGAAAGATATTCAGGAAACACTGCGTAAGCGTTACAACAATGCGCTAAAGCGTTTAACTCAGAGTCACAGCGAAGATGTATTTCAGATCTACATGAATGCATTTGCCCGCGAAGTCGATCCCCATACCAGCTATCTCTCTCCTCGAAGTGCCGAACAATTCCAGTCTGAAATGAATCTGTCTCTGGAAGGGATCGGTGCCGTGCTTCAGGTGGATGATGAATATACGGTGATTCGTTCACTGGTGGCTGGTGGTCCGGCATCAAACTCTAAGAAGCTGTCTGCAGGCGACCGCATTGTCGGTGTTGCTCAGGACGGCAAAGATATGGTCGATGTCGTTGGCTGGCGTCTCGACGATGTCGTCCAGCTGATTAAAGGACCGAAAGGCAGTAAAGTCCGGTTGGAGATTCTGCCGGAAGGATCGAATGCTAAGAGTTACAGTGTCACGATTGTTCGCGATAAAATTCGTTTGGAAGATCGGGCTGCAAAGTCTTCTGTAGAGACTCATCAGGGCCGTAAGATTGGTATCATTGAGATTCCAAGCTTCTATGTGGGCTTGTCTGAAGATACCAAGAAAGAGCTTGCGAAACTGAACCAGCAGCAGGTGGATGGCATTGTCATTGATCTGCGGAACAATGGTGGTGGAGCACTCACCGAAGCCACGGCATTAACTGGATTGTTCATTAACAGTGGTCCGGTTGTTCAGGTCCGTGATAGCTATGGCCGGGTGAAAGTCAACGGGGATTCTGATGACCGCGTTTATTTTGACAGCCCTTTGACTGTGCTGATTAACCGATACAGTGCATCTGCATCCGAAATTTTTGCAGCAGCAATGCAAGATTATGGCCGTGCAGTCATTATTGGTGAGCAGTCTTTTGGTAAGGGTACAGTGCAGCAGCACCGTTCTCTGAACCATATTTATGACTTGTTTGATAAGCCGCTGGGTCATGTTCAGTACACCATTCAGAAGTTCTACCGTATTAATGGCGGCAGTACGCAGAATCTGGGTGTTGTACCAGACATCAGTTTCCCGACTGCGATTGATCCGGCAGATACCGGTGAAAGTGTTGAAGACAACGCTTTGCCTTGGGATAGCATTAAACCCGCTGGCTATCAGAAAATGTATGACTTCTCGCCATTACTGCCATCCCTTCGCGCGCAGCATATGCAGCGGATCAAGCAGGATCGTGAGTTTGGTTTTATCTTCGATGATATTTCGAAGTATAAAGCTGAAAAAGATCTGAACAGTTTGTCGCTGAATGAACAGAAGCGACGGATGGAACAGGATCTGGAAGAGAAAGAACGGTTGGAACGCTTGAATACCCGCCAGAAAGCGCTGGGCAAAAAACCTTTCCTGGCATTGAAAGATGTGCCGAAAGATTACGAAGCACCTGATGCGTACCTGGATGAAGCGGTAGCAATTACCGCTGATCTGGTCAAAGCAGAACAAAGCTGATGCTTATCTGACGAACATGTCACAGTAAAAACGGCGCTTATGCGCCGTTTTTTTCGTTGAATGATGCTGTTAAACCGCAGCATTCCCGGATAACTTTCCTCTGTCAACCTGTCTCGGATTTGAAACATGGCGTGCAATACCTGTGACATTTGTCGGATTCTTGCGCGCAACAATGCAAGCGGAACTAGTGTGATAAGAGGGGATGATATTTTTCTGGGGTATTATCATGCTGCGAGCTGTACTTTTTTCTTTTCTGATTGGGATCTTATCCTGGGTTCAGTCTGCGACTGCAGATGAACTCACAGAGTTTGATTATCCATTGTTGCTGGGTGACTGGTACTGGTTCAGCACCACAGATGAGGGGGTTGAAAGCGAAGGGATTCATTACCGGGCAATGAACATCAAGTTCAATTCGTCGTATCGGTTCACGGTACGCTTACTCAGAACCAACGGCCGGATTGACGAATGGGGCGGGAAATATGACATCGATGAATCCACAATCACGATGAACTCTGTCGACCAGCCATCGCAACAGCACGAATATGTTTTGAGTTATAATCAGTTCCTGTTAGACGGTGCCCGGTTTACCAAACTTGCCCCTGAGAATCTGCCCGGCCACTGGCGATCCTCGATGATCAAAGGACAGGATGTAGATAAGAGCGTCTCTGAACTGAAACTATCGTTAAGGCCCGATTTTCTGTTTTCAGCGCAGGTGATAGGGAAGGACGGGACACGTAAAGAGCACAAAGGAATTTACTATCTTGAAGATGATCGCATCGTGCTGATTTATGAAGACGGGCAGCATGACAGTCACTTCAAGTTAGGGAAAGACAATACGCTGACGCTGACAAACCGGCAGTTTGGGATGGAAGCTGTGATGCAACGGCAATAAGCATGATTTTTCTTAACATGACGAAGAGAGAGGCGCAAAGCCTCTCTCTTTTTTCTGTGATTCATGAGGATGTTTTAATCATTCGCAATCTTGAAAGCTTCACGCAGTTGATCGAGATATGCTGCGTCCTGACAAATACTTTTGCCCGGTTCATCTGAAAGTTTGGCGACGGGCCGTCCCTCACATTCTGTCAGTTTCAGGACAATGTTTAGGGTGTCGACGCCAGGGATGTCACAGGTCATATTGGTGCCGATCCCAAAACTGACATTGATGCGAGTATAAAAATGCTGGTAGATATTCAGCGCTCGTTCCAGTGTCAAACTGTCGGAAAATACCAGAGTTTTCGTTTTCGGGTCTATACCCAGTGACTGGTAATGTGCAATGGCTTTTTCGCCCCAGGCAATCGGATCACCACTATCATGGCGAAGGCCGCTGAATCGCTGAGACAGCCTCAGGTCAAAGTCGCGCAGGAAGGCATCCATATTGATGCAGTCGGTGAGTGCAATGCCCAGCGAATCCGGATATTCCTGCAACCACCGGTTGAGCGCAAGTTGCTGGGAATCGGCCAGCTCTCCTGCCAGTTGCTGATGCGCCTGGAACCATTCATGTGCCTGTGTTCCGACTGGCGTCAGATGGCGGGTTCGGGCCAGATGATAATTAGACGTCCCGTCAAGTTGCGGGAAATGATCCTTCAGATGATCGACTACGGCATACTGCACAGCTTTTGAAAATCTGCGTCGGGTACCAAAATCTACCAGAGAGAACTGACTGACATCGGTATCGTCGGCTAACGTAAAGAAGTGGGTGAGCTTGCTTTTCAGATGAGCAATGGCATCTTCAGGTGTTGCGTTTGGATAAAGCTCACGACATCGAATTTCACAAATGATGGCGAGTAACGGGACTTCCCACAGGATCAGATCCAGCCATTTACCTTCTATTCGAACCGTCAGTTGCGTTTCATCTTCTCCCACCACAACCTGTGACGGATCTAGTCGGAAATCTCTGAGGAAATCCAGATAATCCTGCCGGAAAAAGGGTAGGCTGGCCAGATACTCGATTTCGTCCTGTGTAAATCGCAGTTCACCCAGGTGCTGAATTTGTTGCTGAATTTCGGCTTTATAAGGTCGAAGATCTTCATCGCTACGGCAACGGAACTCCGCTGCGGCCTCAACATCCGGATAGAGATGAAAGATGGCCTGTTGCATATGGAGCTTATACGCATCAGTATCAAGCAATGAATCAATGATCCAAGGCTGAATATTTTGGTTCATATGACTGAGTTATTCCTGTTAAACGACTAAAATCAATTGGCTTGGGCAAAGTGTCAGAATTGGAATTTTTTTTGAGTTTGCCATTGTTACGCGACGAGACAGAGGTAACAAGTAAAAAAGATAAGATTTTCAGTCTAAGTGGTATCTGCTAACATTTTGTCTTCATTCAGTGTAAAGGCAAAAGTGTTTCATTGAACGCATTACGTATAAGTATAGTTGACCAACTTTTAAGCATTGTTATCTGTCGTCCTGTCAGCAGGGGGTTGGTTGCCTTTATGGCTGTTTGACCCGTTGGCCTTACGCTGAGGGTTTTTGTAACGTTTCAGTCTCGCAAGCTGAGTTTGAATGAAAACATGGAAACCGCGAGACTGCCAATATGGATGATTAAGGAAGGATTTATATGGCTGATCAACCGACTGCCGCACAACCGACTGCTAAATTTCGTGCTGATTATCAGGCACCGGATTTCACCATTACCGATATCGATTTGACGTTTGATCTGCATGATACGGCAACTCGGGTTGTTGCGGTCAGCCAGGTCAAGCGGGTCAATGAAGGCGTAACGTCACTGACACTGGATGGCGACGAACTCACCTTGTGCCGGGTGGAAGTGAACGGTGAGCGCTGGCAAGACTATGAAGAAACCAGCCAGGGTTTGATCCTTCGCCAACTTCCTGCTGCATTTGAACTGACGATTGAAACAGAGATCAATCCTGAAGCGAACACCTCACTGGAAGGTTTATACAAGTCGGGCGGTGGTTTCTGTACTCAGTGCGAGGCAGAAGGTTTCCGGCGTATCACGTATTACCTTGACCGCCCGGATGTGCTGGCCCGTTTTACGACCAAAGTCATTGCAGAGAAAGCCAGCTTCCCGTTTTTGCTGAGCAACGGCAATAAAGTCGGCAGTGGTGAACTGGAAAATGGTCGGCACTGGGTACAGTGGCAGGATCCGTTCCCGAAACCGTGTTATCTGTTTGCGCTCGTTGGCGGTGATTTTGATGTCCTGCGCGATACGTATCAAACCGGTAGTGGCCGGGAAGTTGCGCTGGAGATTTTTGTCGACAAAGGCAACTTGGACCGCGCAGAACACGCCATGCACTCGCTGATTCACTCGATGAAGTGGGACGAAGAGCGATTTGGTCTGGAATACGATCTGGATATCTACATGATTGTCGCCGTTGATTTCTTCAACATGGGGGCAATGGAGAATAAAGGTCTGAACATCTTCAACTCGAAGTACGTTCTGGCTAATCCTGCGACAGCCACAGATACCGATTATCTGGGAATTGAATCTGTCATCGGTCATGAATACTTCCATAACTGGACCGGTAACCGGGTGACCTGCCGTGATTGGTTCCAGCTGAGTCTGAAAGAAGGTCTGACTGTATTCCGCGATCAGGAATTCTCATCCGATCTGGGCTCGCGTCCGGTCAACCGCATCCATAATGTTCGCATCATGCGTGGCCCGCAATTTGCGGAAGACCGTGGCCCAATGTCACATCCGATTCGTCCGGAGAAAGTCATTGAGATGAATAACTTCTACACCTTGACTGTGTATGAAAAGGGGAGTGAAGTCATTCGGATGATGCATACGCTGCTGGGTGAGGCTGGCTTCCAGGCAGGGATGAAGCTGTATTTTGAGCGTCATGATGGCACCGCTGCAACCTGTGATGATTTTGTTCAGGCAATGGAAGATGCTTCGGGCGTGGACCTGACACAGTTCCGCTTATGGTACAGCCAGTCCGGGACGCCCGTGGTGAGTGTGACAACGGCTTATGATGCGGATGCTCAACGTTACCACGTCACGGTGAAACAGCATACAGCGCCAACCGCAGGTCAGCAAGACAAGCAACCCCTGCATATCCCATTCGATATTGAACTTTATGACAGCAAAGGTGATGTCATAAAGTTACAACGTCACGGTGAGCCCGTCGGACAAGTGCTGAATGTGACACAGGCAGAGCAGACGTTCATCTTTGATGAAGTATACGAGCAGCCGGTCATTTCGATGCTGCGTGAATTCTCTGCACCAGTTGTTCTGGAATACGATTACAGCGATGAAGCACTGGTTTTCCTGATGACTTATGCGCGAAATGAGTTCGCTCGCTGGGATGCAGGCCAGATGTTGCTAGCGAAATATATCCGTCGCAACGTGGCAGCCGTCCAGTCGGGTGAAACGATCGTCTTCCCTGAAACTGTGGTGGATGCATTCCGCGGTGCATTACTGGATGAGAAACTGGATCCGGCATTTATTGCCGAAATGCTGACCCTGCCAAGCGAAAATGAAGTGGCAGGCTGGTATGACGTGATCGATGTAGATGCTATTCACACTGTGATGGGCGCGCTTGAAACCATTCTGGCGACAGAGCTGGAAGATGAACTGGCTGCAATTTATCATTCGCTGAAACAATCCGGTTATGTCGTGTCCCATGAGGCCATTGCCAAGCGTTCGCTGCGGAATCGTTGTTTGTCTTATCTGGCGCTGACGGCACAGGGAGAAAAGCTGGTTGCTGCTCAATACGCCCAGGCAGATAACATGACAGATACCATGGCCGCGATGTCAGCAGCCAACGAGGCGCAACTGGCGTGTCGTGAAGCACAAATGCAAGACTTCAGCGAGAAGTGGCAACATGACGGCCTGGTGATGGACAAATGGTTTATTCTTCAGGGTAAAAATCCGGCAGCGAATGCGCTGGATACCGTTTATGAAACCATGAAACATCCGGCATTCAGCCTGAAAAACCCAAATCGGACCCGGAGTCTGGTTGCAAGTTTCTGTGCCAATAACCCGTCGCGTTTCCACGCAACGGATGGCCGCGGTTACCAGTTCCTGACGGAAATTCTCACGGAGCTGAACACAACGAATCCTCAGGTGGCTTCCCGCTTGATTGAGCCTTTCCTGAAGTATCGCTTGTACGATGAAGCCCGACAGGGACTGATGCGCGCCGAATTGGAAAAACTGGCGAAGATGGAGAATCTGGCGAGAGATTTGTTCGAGAAAGTGGAAAAAGCACTTGAACAATAATGCTGATTTGCTTTAATCAAAAGCTCCCTTTCAAAAGGGAGCTTTTTTCATTCTCTCATCCCACAGGACCGAGATTCAGGCTGTTTACATGAAGAGATATAGCTTTTCAGTCGACATTTCCTATCATACTTTTCTCCAGCATTATTCTGGCGCTGCCAGTGCTGTGCTGGTTTACACCGACGAAGGATTACGACTGCAACTTCCTGCTAGCCGGCTCCGGCCATTTTTGAGTCAGGTCGGCATCCGGGGACGTTTCCGGGTGAGTGTGACACCAGAGAACCGGCTCGAAATGTTGGAGAAAATCGCTTAAATCCTTTCTTTAGTCAGATATTAACAAATGTTCTACATAATTATGCGAATGGAGAGTTTTTATCTGGCGCTGACAACATCGTTTTGCTTTCAGTTTGTTCACTTTTGACTAGTTTCGCAGCTAGAAAAAACTATTTTATTTCTAGATGGTTAGACCAGATAGAACGGCTTGAAAGCCCGTTATTGCATTGAAAATAACACCTTTCCGGGCCCAGGCATTCAAAACATCTACCTTAGTCACATATTCGATTTTTTCTTCTAATTACAGAGGAATTATCGTAACCATTTGGCAACAAAACGCCCTACAATAGCTCCCGAGTCAACAAAACCTCGCCAGAGAGAAGTTTTTTAGTGCTGAACTCGGGGCGTCGTTATCAAACCCTAAACTAGATTGATAAAAGTAATAACGATGGAGCATCTGCTATGACCGCACCTGACCCAATAGTGCCGGTACTGCTTGAAAAAGTGTATGGCTTAATCCAGGACAAGATAGAAACCCCTCAGCAGTCATTAGTCGAAGTGTTTGCTCAACGATTGTTAGGACAACTGGCAGATGACGATCTGCTTCAACGGAATGAATCTGACTTGTATGGTGCCGTTCTCAGCCTCTGGCATCATCTGGTCCAAAACAAACCCGACCAAATTTCTGTTCGTGTATATAACCCAACACTGAGTCGTTATGGCTGGCAGTCAACCCACACGGTTGTGGAAATTGTGACGCCTGACCATCCATTCTTGGTCGACTCTGTACGGATGACTTTGAATCGTCAGGGCATTGCAAGCCATCTGATGTTCAATGGCCCGTATTTCTTCAAGCGCGATGAGGAAGGGGTCATCATCGAAGCGTGTGGAGAAACAGGCGATCTGCAAACCTTATTCCACATCGAGGTGGATCGTCTCTCTGATAAAGCCGAGATGGATGCCCTGAAAAACGAACTTGAGCAGGTACTGCAAGATATTGAGCTGGTGGTCAATGACTGGCAAGCCATGCAGAGCAAAATGCTTGAGATCGCAGAAGAGCTGAAATCGGCCAAAGTCCCGGTTGAACAGAGCCATCGTGAGGAAGCGATTGAGTTTCTGGACTGGGTGACTCGCCATAACTTCACCTTTATGGGTTATCACCAGTATGATCTGGTGCCTGTGAAAGGCGACTTTGAATTACGTCCGTGTGATGAAAAAGGTCTGGGTCTGCTGAGTAAGCCGGGGAAAGCCCGCTCACTCATGTTGTCTGACTTGCCTGAATCGGCGCGTGTCGAAGCGAGAAAACCGAACTTACTAATTCTGACGAAAAGCAACGGTAAGTCGAAGATTCACCGACCGGCGTATACCGACTACATCGGGATTAAGCGTCTGGATAAAGACGGCAATGTCATTGGTGAACATCGTTTCACTGGTCTGTATGCAGCAACCGCTTATCATCAGACAGCGATGAACATTCCGCTGATCCGCAACAAAGTGGTTCGTATTCTGGAAAGCAGCGGCTACTCAGAAGGTTCACATTCCTGGAAAGCCATGAACAATATTCTGGAAACTTATCCGCGTGATGAGCTGTTCCAGGCCAGCGAAAAAGAAATGCAGGATGTGGCCAGCGGTGTAGTTCGTATGCAGGACCGCGATTTGCTGCGTTTGTTTGTCCGTCGGGATCCGTTCGGTCGCTTCTTCTCATGCATGGTTTATGTCACGCGTGAGCGCTACAACACCGAACTGCGTATCAAGACGCAAAAGATTTTTAAAGATTACTTTGGCTCTGATCAAAATGTGGATTTCACCACATTCTTCTCTGAGAGCCCACTAGCGAGAACTCATTATATCGTGCGTGTCGATAACAATAATTTTGATGTAGATGTGAAAGCCATTGAAAGAAACCTGGTTGAAGCAGCAGCTTCCTGGGAAGATCGCCTCAGCGATTCTTTGATTTCCAATTTTGGTGAAAACGAAGGAACGCCTCTGGTGAAAAATTACGGGCGTGCATTCCCTCGTTCTTATAAAGAGCAGACGCTGCCTGGTTCTGCGGTTGCTGACATTGAGTTGCTGGAAAGCCTGAGTGAAGACAAAAAACTGGGGATGTTGTTCTATCGTCCTCAGGAAGTTGCGACTGACTCTCGCTTCGTGAAGCTGAAGCTGTATCACCGTGATGAACCGATCCATCTGTCCGACGTGATGCCAATGCTTGAAAACCTTGGCCTGCGTGTGATTGGTGAATCACCGTATGAAATCGTGACTGCCAATGGCACGGTGTATTGGATTCTGGATTTCGCAATGCTGGTCAACGGCTGTCACGAGATCGATTTGTCTGATGCACGCGATCGCTTCCAGGAAGCCTTTGATGCGATCTGGCACGGCGAGCTGGAAAGTGACGGTTTCAACCGCCTTCTGTTCTGTGCCGGTCTGACCGGAAGAGAAATCACCATCGCACGAAGCTATGCACGCTACATGCGTCAGGTGGGTTTCCCGTTCAGTCAGCAATATATCGAAGATACGCTGGGTAATCATGCGGATCTGGCACGTGATCTGGTGGATCTTTTTGCTCTGCGTTTTGATCCTTCCCGTAAATTTAGCGAGAAAGCACAAGATGGCTTGATTGCGAAGATCAACGAGAAACTGGAAGCGGTTGAAAGCCTGGATGATGACCGGATCATTCGCCGTTACATGGAAATGATTCTGGCGACCCAGCGGACCAACTACTACCAGGTGGATGAAAGCGGTCAGTCAAAGCCCTGGCTGTCACTGAAACTACGTCCATCTGAGATCCCTGAGATTCCGGCACCGGTGCCTTTCTTTGAAATCTTCGTGTACGCACCAGATATCGAAGGTGTTCATCTGCGGGGCGGCAAAGTCGCACGGGGTGGTCTGCGCTGGTCTGATCGTCAGGAAGACTTCCGGACAGAGATCCTGGGTCTGGTGAAAGCGCAGCAAGTGAAAAACACCGTGATTGTACCTGTGGGCGCGAAAGGTGGTTTCGTTTGTAAGCGTCAGCCGCAAATGACAACTCGTGAAGAAATCCTTGCCGAAGGTCAGCGTTGTTATAAGCGCTTCATCCGTGCGCTGCTGGATGTCACGGACAACATCATTGAAGGTGACGTCAGTCATCCGGCCAATGTGGTTCGTCACGATGAAGATGACCCGTATCTGGTCGTTGCAGCCGATAAAGGCACAGCAACATTCTCTGATCTGGCGAACTCTGTCTCTGCTGATTACAACTTCTGGCTGGGGGATGCGTTTGCTTCCGGTGGTTCGAATGGTTATGACCATAAGAAGATGGGGATCACCGCCAAAGGTGGCTGGGAATCCGTGAAACGTCATTTCCGCGAAATCGGTGTGGACTGTCAGACGACCGAATTTACTTGTGCGGGTATTGGTGACATGGCTGGTGACGTCTTTGGTAACGGCATGTTGCTGTCCAAGCATACCCGTCTGGTTGCTGCGTTTAACCACATGCACATCTTCCTGGATCCGAATCCGGATGCAGCGAGCAGCTGGGAAGAGCGGAATCGTCTGTTCAACCTGCCACGTTCAAGCTGGGAAGATTACAACAGTGCGCTGATTTCTGAAGGCGGTGGTATTTTCTCCCGTCGCAGCAAGTCCATCAAACTGACACCTCAGATCCAGAAACTTCTGGGCACCCGCAAGCAGACTCTGACGCCAAACGAAGTGATCAAACTGATCCTGACCATGGAAGTTGATCTGCTGTGGAATGGTGGTATCGGCACTTACGTGAAGTCTGAATCAGAAACACACACCGATGTGGGCGATCGTGCAAACGATAGTCTGCGTGTGAACGGTCACGAGCTGCGTGCGAAGATCGTCGGCGAAGGCGGTAATCTGGGGATGACTCAGCTGGGCCGTGTGGAATTTGCCAAAAATGGCGGCCGCGTAAACACCGACTTTATCGATAACGTTGGTGGTGTTGACTGTTCAGATAACGAAGTGAACATCAAGATCCTGCTGAATGGCTTGGTCGCCGCAGGCGATCTGACTTACAAGCAACGCAATGAGTTGCTGGAGCAGATGGAAGATGAAGTGGGTGAGATTGTTCTGGATGATGCGTATACGCAGAGTGAGTCAATTTCTGTCACGCAGCATTTGCATGTCAACCTGCTGAAAGAGCAGATCCGCTTTATCCATCATCTGGAAAAAGAAGGCAAGTTGGACCGTGCGCTGGAGTACCTGCCAGATGATGACACGCTGGTTGAGCGTGAGAAAGAAGGTATGGGCCTGACACGTCCTGAACTGGCTGTACTGGTTGCTTATGGCAAGATGGTTCTGAAAGAAGAACTGGTCACGGATGAGATCACCAAAGATCCTTATCATAACCGTCTGCTGCCGGCTTACTTCCCGAAAGCGCTGCAAGAGAAATATCGTGATCAGATGGAAAATCACCCGCTGAAAGGTGAGCTGATTGCAACTTCTCTGGCAAACCAGATGTCGAACGAGATGGGCTGTAACTTCGTCACTCGTCTGCAGGAAGAGACGGGCTCAACTGTGGCTGAAATCTCTTCAGCGTATTCGGTTGGTCGTGAAGTCTTTGGTTTTGAAGCCTTCTTCGAGCAAATCCGTGAACTGGATAATCAGGTTCCGGCGCATATCCAATACGAAATGATGTACCGTTGCCGTCGTATGCTGCGCCGAATCACACGTTGGTTCCTGCGCAACCGCGACCGTAAGATGGGCATCGAAGCACAGATTACGTTCTATCAGCCAACCCTGAACGATCTGCGCGACAACCTGGAAAGCTACCTGGTTGCCGATGAAGTGAAGGAGCATGATGATCAGGCGCAAGGCATGATAAAAGAGGGCGTTCCGGCAGCGCTGGCACATAACATTGCCCGCCTGAGCAGCCTGTACTCAGCCATGGATATCGCGCAGATTGCGAAGGAAATGGACAAAGAAGTTGGCTTTATCGCCCGCGTTTACTTTGTACTGGGTGCGCAGTTGTCGCTGCACTGGTTCCTCCAGCAGGTTCACAACCAGCCGGTAGAAAACCACTGGCAGGCACTGGCGCGTGCATCATTCCGTGAAGATCTGGACTGGCAGCAACGCCAGCTGACTTCCGCGGTGATTGGTGCAGGTCAGGGCAGTGAGGCGCCTGAAACGCTGATTGATATGTGGGTTGAGCATCATCATCCTGCGATTCAGCGTTGGGAAAGTGTGCTTGCTGAGTTCAAAGTGGGTACTGCCCATGAATTCGCAAAATTCTCAGTTGCTATGCGGGAATTGGTGCTATTAAATTTGAATTGCAAACCAAATCAGTGAATAATGTGGCCCCGTTTATACGGGGCTTTTTTTTAAGGAGGTATAATGATTTACCGCCTCGCGCGTTCGGCCATGTTTCAGTTAGACCCTGAAAAAGCGCATGATTTGGCTATTAAGAACTTTTCTCGCTTCACCGGTACACCTCTCGATATTCTTTACCGTCAACACCTCCCTGAACGTCCTGTTGAAGTGATGGGACTCCGCTTTAAAAACCCTGTCGGCCTGGCTGCTGGTCTGGATAAAAATGGCGAATGCATCGATGCGTTTGGCGCCATGGGCTTTGGCTTTGTAGAAGTGGGTACGGTGACCCCGAAAGCTCAGCCTGGCAATGACAAGCCTCGTCTGTTCCGTGTTAAACCTGCTGAAGGCATCATCAACCGCTTTGGTTTTAACAACCAGGGTGTGGATTATCTGGTCGAAAACGTGAAGAAAGCAACGTACGACGGCATCATCGGCATTAATATCGGTAAGAATAAAGATACACCGGTAGAGAAGGGTGCCGAGGATTACCTGATCTGCATGGATAAGGTCTATGAGCATGCTGGCTATATCGTTGTGAACATCTCTTCTCCGAATACGCCTGGGCTCCGGACGCTTCAATATGGTGAAGCGCTGGACGATCTGTTGACGCAGCTGAAAGCACGTCAGAAGTCACTGGCAGCGAAACATAATCGTTATGTCCCTCTTACGCTGAAGATCGCGCCGGATCTTGAAGATCACGAACTGATCCAGATTGCGGATTCCTTGGTCCGAAATGAGATCGATGGCGTGATCGGGACGAACACAACCCTGGACCGTACACTGGTGCAAGGCATGCCGCACTGTGATGAAGCAGGGGGCCTGAGCGGCCGTCCATTGCAGCATCGCAGCACGGAAGTGATTCGGATGTTGAATCATGAATTGAAAGGCCAGATCCCGATTATCGGCGTTGGTGGCATTGATTCCGCCATTTCTGCCCGAGAGAAGCTGCTGGCGGGCGCAAGCCTGGTTCAGATATATTCAGGCTTTATTTATCACGGTCCTAAGCTGGTCAGAGACATCGTGATGCATTGCGATCTGCGTTAATTCAATCTTTTTGTGACGCCGTCACAGAATAATCTTCAGATGCCCAGACAAGCGCTCACGATTTTGTGAGCGTTTTTTCATATGTAAGCATGATAAAACAGTCGAAATTGTCAAAATTACACTTTCTAACCTCATGATCTCTTAAGTTTTTTCCCCTTTTAATTTATCAGTTGCTTAGTACAATTCCCTTTACGTACTCATTTTCTTGCTTTGATTACAGTCTGAATACTGACATTGGAGCCTACCGTGTTAAAACCAAACAATTCGTGGACGTGGTATTACGACCAGAAGAATGACTCTCTGATGCTCGATTTGGGCGAAGAGATGGTTTTCCGCGTTTCCATTCCGAGCAAGCATTTAATCAGCTGTGCATTTACCCGCGGTGAATTCACCGTGGATGATGCCAGTACGTATCAAACATTTCTTGAAAACATCCAAGCGCTGTCGCTATCTGCTCCCCGTAAGGTTGAGCTGGCATTAAACGCCGTGGCGGCAAGCCGCTTTCACAAACCGATGATGCCGAAAAGCTGGTTCTTCACCCAGCAGGAGAGGGAATACAGCCCTCAGAACGGTGAAATCATCATGCTGGACACCGAATTTGGTTCGGCTGCCTATTTAGTGATTGAGAATAGTGGCTGTGCGAGCCTGTGTATGCTGGCTGATGTCAATGCGCATCGCCTGGCTGTCGGGAAAGATCTGGACTTTTGTTGTGTCATTAAGGTGATGAACGACAGAATGCAGCCGGTGCAGCTCAATCAGGAGTTGGGATACGCTTTAGTCGGTTAAAAGCCGGCCTGGGCGTGTCCCACCTGTATCCTCCTTGAAACCAATCCACCGCCCTGAACGCACGAATTCCTCCCCCCTGAATCTACGCCAAACGTCATCATTTTAATGTTGTGAACAGTACTGATCAGTCACTGTATCTGCCCCCATTTTCTGATGCTTAAGAGACTTCAATCAATCTGTTTTCATACAGAAGCTCGAAAATGTCTTGATGCAGGGATGACTGCGAATGCGTTCTATCTCATTTGCCATTCGAAAATCGGGTAGAGCATAGCAGTGTTGCTCAGGCTACCCTGAACTGAATGTCTTCCGTTCTCCGGTCTCCTCAGAGGCATAACGCGCCTTGTTCGAGGGATTTTTCACCCGATCGTGTGATTTACCTGCACGCAGTGCCAATGTAAAAGTGGCAACCAAGTCAAAATACAGTAAATTTTTGCACTTTTTCATGCCTCTTTTTGTCACAGAATGGCAAAAAATTGCCATTTATCCAGCGTCTTTTTTTGTCTACAGGTATCAATATTTCCTCGTTTTCCTCTATTTTGTAACTCAGAAACACAGTTGAAAGTGAGTTGTGTTTTATGTTTCCTGGCGGGAAATAATCAATGATTTCCTAGCGGGAAAGAATGATGCCCTTGTCTATACAAAGCCAACGCCGAGGCGAGCGCTTACCATCTTTGAAGAGCCACTGACTGTTCCTTTGTCTGATGCTCTTGGCCATGGCTGTATCCCTGTTGATTCTAACTTATTGATAATGAATGGGTATGTGTGATTGTTTCCTCTGGGAAACAAGAGGTAACCTTAAGTGTGGGCGCTTACAGACGTGATGTTCTGCTTGGTTTTTCAGTGACTTCCATTGTTTTGTTTCTCTGTGGAAACGATGATTTTGGGGTTGCTTGACATCTGTCGATGGCAAATTGAGCGGGTGCAGTGCTTTGAAGGGCAAGGAAGCAAAGCTGTTTCAGTCCCTGAAGGATGCAGGTTGGTGGTTTTCAAATCGCTTGCGAGGATACTTTTTAAAAAAAGTGCGGCTGATTGTTGTGATACAGGCGTTTGGCGGGGATATCAGTTATAATCGCCGTCAACATTTGTATGAAAAGAACCTCATGAACCAATATCTCGCTATTACTTCCCGTGGCCTGGAAAATCTCCTTGCCGATGAACTGACACAACTGGGTGCATCACAGGTCAAAGTCGTGCATGCCGGGGTCCGTTTTTCTGCTGATCAGCATACAGCATACCGGTGTTGCCTCTGGACCCGTGTATCTTCACGGATTGTTCAGGTACTGAGTGAATTCAATGTCAGAAATGACCTGGATCTTTATCTGGGTGCGACAGCGATTCACTGGGGGCAATACTTCAGCTCCCGGACACGTATTGTTGTTGATTTTAACGGGACCAACCGCGAAATCCGCAATAGCCAGTATGGTGCGATGAAAGTCAAAGATGCCATTGTGGATCGCTTTGTGAAAAGCAATGAACAGCGTCCGACTATCGACCGTGAGCGCCCGGATCTGCGGATTCATGTTCGTTTGTCGGGTGAGAAAGCGATTATCGGACTGGATATGGCGGGCAGTGGCTTGCATCAGCGTGGCTACCGGACCGAGGCGGGTAAAGCCCCGTTGCGTGAAACACACGCTGCAGCGTTAGTGATGAAAAGCGGATGGACACCGGAGCAACCGATGCTGGATCCGATGTGTGGTTCCGGCACGCTGTTGATTGAAGCCGCGTTGATTGCGGCAGACATTGCGCCTGGCCTGAAACGAAAGCGCTGGGGTTTTGAAGCCTTAAACGACTTTGATGAGTCGGCATGGAGAGAGATTCATGCTGAAGCTTCCGTGAAAGCGCGCCGTGGTGTCGGTAAAGTCACCTGCCGTTTCTTCGGCCGGGAAGAAGACCGACGCATGCTGAGTGTGGCCAGAGACAATGCGGGCCGCGCTGGTGTCAGTGAGCTCATCGATTTTGAATACGGTGATGCCACGCAACTGGTCAAGCCGAATGGCTTTGAAGCCGGTGTGATTTTGTGTAACCCGCCGTACGGTGAGCGTTTGGGCACAACGCCTGAACTGATTTCTCTGTATACGGAGTTCGGGAATCGCCTGAAACTTGCATTTGCGGGTTCTGTGGCTTCCATTTATTCATCGTCCAACGAACTGCTGAGCTGTTTGCGGATGCGTGCTGACAAACAATTCAAGCTGCGCAATGGTGCGCTGGATTGTGTCCTGAAAACTTACCTGATTACAGCCGGTGGTGTGAAGCAGGTTGAAGGTGCGGATGAAGGGCAGCTCGAAGAGAAGCAGGTTGCTCCGGATTTTGCGAATCGTCTGAAGAAGAATCTGGCCAAACTGGACAAGTGGGCTGCAAAAGAAAAACTGGACTGTTACCGCGTCTACGACGCCGACTTGCCGGATTACAATGCTGCGATTGATAAGTACAAAGATCATATTGTGATTCAGGAATACGCAGCACCGAAATCAGTTCCGGAAGAAACTGCCCGTCGCCGGTTGATGGATATCATGCGTGCAACGATTCAGGTGACTGGCGTTGAGAGCGATAAGGTGGTTCTGAAGGTTCGGGAACGCCAGAAAGGGAAGAGTCAGTATCAGAAGTTGTCTAATGCCTCACGCTATATGACTGTGATGGAGTACGGCGTAAAACTTCAGGTCAATCTGTTTGATTATCTGGATACGGGCCTGTTCCTCGACCATAAGATTACCCGTCGCCGACTGGGTGAGATGGCGGAAGGCAAAGATTTCCTGAATCTGTTCGCTTATACCGGCTCTGCGACTGTCCACGCTGCTTGTGGCGGTGCGAAGTCGACGACAACCGTCGATATGTCGAATACCTATCTGCGCTGGGCACAGGAAAACATGGCGCTGAATGGCCAGGTGGGCCGTCAGCACGAATATATTCAGGCGGATTGTCTGCAGTGGCTGCAGGAAGTGGATGAGTCCTTTGATTTGATCTTTATTGATCCGCCAACGTTCTCGAATTCAAAGCGGATGAAACAAAGCTTTGATGTGCAGCGCGACCATATCATGCTGATGGAAAATCTGAAGCGGATGTTGCGTCCGGGCGGAGAGATTGTGTTCTCGAATAATAAGCGTCATTTTAAAATGGATCTCGAGAAACTAGCAGAGCTGGGTCTGCAGGCGAAGAACATCTCTGCTTCCACATTACCGCAGGACTTTGCACGAAATCAGCAGATTCATAACTGCTGGATTATCACCCACAAGGATGGCGATGCCTGAATCGCCTGTGTTTGAGATTTAAGGGATTTTTTCTTGTCTATCATCCTTTACAGTACAGAAGGGTGCCACCTCTGTGAGCAGGCATATGCGCTGCTTACAGAAGTCGGTGTTGCCGGGCAGGTTAACGTGATTGATATTGCGTTTGATGACGACCTGTTTTCCCGTTACGGCGTCACTATTCCTGTGGTTTCCCTGAATATCAATGGTTCTGTTTCTGAGCTTGGCTGGCCTTTTGATGCCAGCGAACTGTCGAATTGGTTAAAGACTCATGGCATTAATTAAAATCAGCAACGCCCAATTGGCGTATGGCGACCATCCCTTACTGGATGGCGCAGAATTCTTACTGCAACCGAATGAAAGAGTGTGTCTGGTTGGCCGTAATGGCGCTGGCAAATCCACACTGATGAAAGTCATCGCTGGGGAAGTCCAACTGGACGATGGCAGTATTCAGCGGATGAGCGAGTTGAAAGTTGCTCGTCTGGAACAGGATCCCCCGCGTGATGCGGCAGGCAATGTGTTCGATTATGTTGCCGAAGGTCTGGCTGAAGTGGGTGGCTTGCTTCGGGATTATCATCACTTGCTTGATGCCATTACCACCGACGCCAGCGACACGAACTTTGCGCGTCTGGCAAAGGTGCAGGAACAACTCGACCATGCGGATGCCTGGCAGTTTGATAATCGGATCACCGCGGTTCTGGAGCACCTTGAACTTCAACCGGCCACACTGCTGTCTGATCTATCGGGCGGTTGGCAGCGTAAAGCTGCGCTGGCCCGTGCGCTGGTCAGTGAGCCCGATATTCTGCTGCTGGATGAGCCGACGAACCACCTGGACGTTGCAACGATCGAGTGGCTGGAGGGTTTTCTGAAAGATTTCCGGGGCTCGATTATCTTTATCTCGCATGACCGGGCATTTATCCGTTCGATGTCGACCCGGATTGTTGACCTTGACCGCGGACAGCTCAACTCATTCCCGGGAGACTACGACAAGTATCTGGATGCGAAAGAAGAGTTGCTGCGTGTGGAGAGCGAGCAGAATGCCGAGTTTGACAAGAAGCTTGCACAGGAAGAAGCCTGGATTCGTCAGGGCATCAAAGCACGCCGTACCCGTAATGAAGGTCGGGTACGTGCACTGAAGGCGCTTCGTGTTGAGCGGAGTGAGCGCCGTGAAGTTACGGGCAAAGCCGACATGCAACTTCAGGAAGCGCGTCGCTCCGGTAAGGTTGTCTTTGAAGCTGAACACTTAAGCTATGGCTACGATGACAAGCCCATTATCAAAGATTTTAGCTTTAATGTGATGCGTGGCGATCGGATCGCACTGATTGGTCCGAATGGTTGTGGTAAAAGTACCTTACTCAAACTAATGCTGGGTGAGCTGCAGGCGACCGAAGGACACTTTCATTGTGGTACCAAGCTCGAAGTGGCTTATTTCGATCAGTATCGTGAAATTCTGGATCCGGAAAAGACAGTGCTGGACAACTTGGCAGAAGGCAAGCAGGAAGTCATGGTTAATGGCCGTAGCCGTCATGCGCTGGGATACTTACAGGACTTCCTGTTCCATCCGAAACGTGCCCGAACGCCGGTCAAAGCGCTTTCCGGTGGGGAGAAAAACCGCCTGTTGCTGGCCAAACTTTTCCTGAAACCAAATAATTTGCTGGTACTCGATGAGCCAACGAATGATTTGGATATCGAAACTCTGGAACTTTTGGAAGAAATACTTGCCAATTATCAAGGCACTTTGCTTCTGGTCAGTCACGATCGTCAGTTTGTGGATAATACAGTGACCACAAGCTGGATTTTTGAAGGTCAGGGTGTCGTGAATGAGTATGTTGGCGGTTACCATGATGCTCAGGAACAACGCGCTAATTCAGTTGCCCAACGTGCGAAAGCACAAGCTGAAGCCATTGAGGCTGAAAAGAAGAAGACCGAAAACAAAGAGCGGCAGCAAGCCAACCGGGCGAAGCCTGCGAAGAAGCTGTCTTATAAGCTCCAGAAGGAACTTGAAGATCTGCCGGCTCGTTTAGAAGATTTGGAAAATGAAATTGCTGAACTGCAGGTGACAATTAATGATCCTGCCTTTTTCCAGAGCGCATCGGATGATACGCAAGTGACCCTGTCACGCCTTGCGGAGGCGGAACAGGCACTTGAAGCCGCATTTGAGCGCTGGGAAGAGCTAGAAGCAATGCAGAAGGAATCCTAATGCGACATAAGACGTTTACGTTTTCGACACTGGCGGTTTTGATCGCCAGTGCGACTCAGGCTCAGGCGGCTGTCTACGACATCGTTGAAGTCTCTGGCGACAGCAGTGGTGTGGATACGCTGCAATATTACGATAAGAATACAAGCGAACTGACAGACAATGTTCAGTTTTACGGTCAGGGGATCAGCCCGTCTTCCGGTGAAAAATGCTTTGAAACCAGCTGTACGGCAGCAAACTACAAAGTGTTTGGCGAAAGCCGGTTTGGTAGTGATGGCATCGATATTCGCGATGAAATCCCGTATCAGCTGGATAACTTTCAGCAGATCAACGACCAGTGGTCTCTAGAGCGTTATTGTGATGCGTCCCTTGGCTTTAATACCTGTGATAGCTGGGCCAATACCCGTTTCTTTGGCACGGGGTATAACACAGATAATCCCGAAGACGGACAGGGCTTCGGGGGCTTGCGCAAAGAGCAGTTTGCCTGGCGGAACAATTATTATGCCAATACGTTGCCAATGCTCGACAACGGCTCAGACGCTTTCGATCGTGTTACAACGTTTGCGAATAGCGCCGACAATTATGATGCTGCTTCACTGGGAACGCTGGTGGATGGGGGAGATCATGTTTCTGCCAACGGCGCAGTGAGCGCTGTGGGATCTTCGACACTGGGTGATTACGTGCTTGGCGTCACCAGTTCAGCATACTTTACCCAAAACAATCGCTATGCCCGCCAGTTCAATAAGCGTGGCTTTGTGAATTTGGGCAGCAATATGGTTTCTCTGTTACCGATTGCAGGCAATGATCTGGTCAAGCACACAGGACAAACGCTGGCAACGGATGCGGTTGAATTTCCGGTTGGTAGTGCTAACTTGCTGGTGGTCGGCAGCGCGGCATTTTCACCGTCTGAGCTGAATAACAACATCAAGTTGCCAGACGATGTGCCAATCAGCCGGGGGGATCTGAATAACTGTAAAACCAAGGCTTCCAATCCCGCCCAGTTGTTTGGTACGGATCAGGCGTCCTGGGCTTGTCAGTTTATGGTGTTTGCCAACGATGCCGTGTTCTGGAATGTTGATGGTTCAACGAATCCGGAAGCGCAGCGGCTTGCCGTGCGTCCTTCGGACCGACCAGCACTCGACCCGGACGACAGCAACCGTTCTTTCCAGGCATCTGCCCGTGCGGTTGCATTGGTTGACAGCAAACCGGTGATGGTCGGTTACACCACAGATTCCGTGGATAACGATTACTATGCGGTCCGCGCTGCAGTGTACAAACTGAAAGAGGGTGTGGATACCACACAGCCACCGAAAGCAGACGATTGGACGTTTTCCTATATTCCGAACCTGAATATTGAATCGGGTAACGATCGTATCTACCGCTATACCATTGCCACAGATATTAACGGGCAGGGTAAAGTGATCGGTGTGGCTAAGTCTGCCCGCTCTGAAGAACGTTCATTCGCAGAAAGAATGTATCTGTTTGATGTGAACAAGAATACTTTCTCTTGGCTGGACAGCTCTGTCAGCAGCCTGTTCTTCCAGGGTTCGAATGGATTCGCCAGTGAGATCAATGAAAGTGGCCAGATTGTCGGTTGGGTCGATACCGAAACGGTCAATCAGGTGAACGGTCGTCAGCGCCGTCAACGCGCTTTCACTTACCTGTCCGGTAGTGACGTGGTCACGGATGCATTGCCAGCAAAATCAGCCTGGTTGCTCGATGACCTGACGAATGATGATGTTGTGGGTGGTCATGCGAACCAGTTTCGTATTGCTCAGGCCACAGGCATCAATGATGCGGGTGTGATCTCGGCAACTGCACTGAAATGCGACACCGGCTATAAAAGTTTGAGTAAGTCTGCTGAGTGTGAAGGCGATGAACGTTTAGTCGCGGTGAAGCTGGTGCCGCGTGTTGATGCGACGGTACAACCGCGTGTTGAAGAAAAAGACACGGTTTCCCGGAAAGGTGGCTCAATTGGCCTGGTGACGCTGTCACTTCTTGCATTATTTGGGTTACGCCGGAAACGGTAACTTTGTCAGATTTGTTCAAATTTTAACCAGGCTCACAACTTGTGAGCCTGTTTTTTTTTGTAGGTTGATATCTGAGTCGAAATATCCAATCCTTAGAAGTGGAGCCACAAAAGCTCCATCATTATGTAATGGTAATGATCAATACGAATAAGGATGAGGATCGAACTATGAAGAGACAAAAGCGGGATCGTATGGAACGCGCACAATCTCGAGGCTATCAAGCTGGTTTAAGTGGTCGTTCCAGTGACGCATGTCCATATCAAACTGTGGATGCCCGTATGAATTGGCTAGGTGGCTGGCGAGATGCAAGAGAAGAACTGCACTCTGGCCGAATGAAATAATAATAGTCTTTCCCCCTCATATCCAACCATACAGAGCCCCTTCGGAGTAGGGGCTTTCATTTTATCTGGCTTCCAAAAAAGGAAAAGGCCGCAAGATGCGGCCTTATTAATGTGTAGTACTGGCTGGCGCTTAGAAGGTTGAAGTGTCCTGGAACAGGCCCACTTTCAGGTCTTTGGCAACGTAGATTTCTTTACCGTCTACCAGAACGCGGCCGTCAGCAACACCCATGATCAGCTTGCGGTTAATCACACGCTTCATTTGAATTTCATAGGTCACTTTTTTAGCGGTTGGCAGGATCTGACCGGTGAACTTCACTTCACCAACACCCAGAGCGCGGCCTTTGCCTTCGCCACCGATCCAACCCAGGAAAAATCCAACCAGCTGCCACATGGCATCCAGACCCAGACAACCAGGCATGACCGGGTCGCCCGGGAAGTGGCAGTCAAAGAACCACAGATCCGGGGTAATATCCAGTTCAGCAATGATTTCGCCTTTACCAAATGCACCACCTTCGTCAGTGATTTTGGCAATACGGTCCATCATCAGCATGTTTGGTGCTGGTAATTGCGGGCGGCCAGGACCAAACAGTTTGCCCTGGCTTGATTCGAGGAGATCGTCACGGTTGTAAGAATTGCATTTCTTCATTGGATGCTTATTTCTCTTTGAAATTATTGGGGCAATTTAGCTTACACCTGTACGCCAAACAACTCGGATCAGTTGTGGCCCAACCAGTTCCTCATCTTCGCAAATAAGCCTGGTCTGCCTTCTTCATGGCCATGATGTGCATGAGCAATACGTTCTGCAATCACATCCAGTAAGGTGGTTTCTTCGCTGTCCTCGTTGTGCTTATCCCGGCGAAAGGCTTTGTTCGTTAATAAGGGTAGTGCTTCATCAACACTTTCGACAGTCCAGATATGGAAGCTGCCTTGCTGAATGGCATCCAGAACCTCATCGGAAAGGCACAGATTACTCCGGTTTGTTTTCGGTAAGATGACACCTTGCTTGCCCGTCAGGCCACGGAAGGCGCACACTTTATAAAACCCTTCAATTTTTTCGTTGATGCCACCCACCGCCTGTACACGACCAAACTGATCGACGGCACCCGTGACGGCAATTTGCTGATTGATAGGCTGCTGTGCCAGTGCAGAGACCAGAGAGCACAGCTCAGCCAGAGAGGCGCTGTCTCCGTCGACTTCACTGTAGGATTGCTCAAAAACAATGGATGCAGCGAATGGCAGGGGTTGATCCAGGTCCAGCGCGGCACTGATAAATGCCTGCATAATCATCATGCCTTTCGCATGGATATTTCCGGCCAGTTCTGCCTTGCGTTCAACATCGGAAATATCACCATCGCCAAAGTGAACCACACAGGAGATACGAGCAGGTTCGCCGTAGGCTGTCGGGTGGCCGGGCATCTCAACCACGGTGAGCCCGTTGACCTGACCGATTTCCTGCCCCTGACAATTGATGATCACTTGACCGTGATGAATGTCTTCAATCGCGCGTTCAGGCAGATATGAGCTGCGGTATTCTTTCGCCTTCAGGGCCTGTTTCAAATGTTCGGCATGAATCGGGCCGCCCTGAGATTCAATCGCAGCTTCACACAGCAGGCTCTGGTGCCAGATAGGACACAGAGGCAGACGATATTGATCTTCTTCATGTCTTGCACCTGTGCGCATCAGAAGCTTCAGGGCTTCCGGATCGGCGATATCGGGCAGGTTGGCATTGCGAATGACTGATTTCAGATAAGCCAGATATTTCGGCAGGCTGTCCTGATTCAAGCGCAAATCCTGTTCAAATTCGGCATACATGCTGAATCCGGATAAAATATCAGGTTCTGCATTTTCAAGTTCAGCCATCAGAAAGCGATCACCGATCAAAACCAGCTTGACGTTCAGTGTTTCAGTCGCCGGCAGCGGGTAGAGTTTCTTTTGCGTGATTGGTTGCCAGTCTAACTGCCCATTCATCAACACGGCTTTGAGTCGGGGCCAGAGGCTTGGGTTGGCCAGAATACTGGCCACAGATAAAACCAGATACCCATTGTGAGCTTGATGCAGCAGGCCATGCTTGACCTGAGGCTTTGTAATCTTGCCGTCTTCCAGTGGCGGGTAAACCGCGCCGAACAGATTGACTTCTGTGACGTTGTCACCTGCAATGACAACGGTTGGTTCATCAGCAGGTGTACGGTGAATGCGATCGAAATGCCTTAACAAATCAATCATATAATGACGGTAGATCTGATTATCGGGTGCCGTGATTCTCAGCACTCTGGGTTGAATGTTCACAGCAGTGAATCGGCGTACAGCATCGCACAGGCGATCTTGTAAAATGCCTGTAGGTGCGGGGGATTGATTTACATATTGCTCCAGGACTGACTGATAAGCCGAGTAATCTGGAAGCATGGTACGCCAGGACTCTTCTTGCATAACTTGGTGTGATTTCCGTTACTGTGAAAAAGACAGCAGTATAAAGGAATCGCACGTCGCATAATAGGTGATGTGCAGATTTAACATTTCAATACGATACAGACGTGATCTGACTTCAGCACGGCACTAAAAACAAATGTTTAGTGCTTGCACCGTTGTACTCAGCAAGACCTTTGGTTACACTGTCACAGTATAGTCATTGTCATCATCAACAACTCGAATAAGCAGCGGATTATGAAATATCAGCAATTGGAAAATCTGGAAGCAGGTTGGAAGTGGGGATATCTGGTCAAAAAGTACAAAGAGGGTGAAATCATCACTCGGTACATTGACACCAGTGAAGCTGAAGCAGCAGTTCAATTGTTGTTGAAACTTGAACACGAGCCAACCAAGGTGATGGATTGGATTCAAAAGCACATGTCCCCAGTGCTGGAAAACAAGATGAAGCAGGCGATCCGGGCAAAACGGAAACGCCATTTTAACGCTGAACAGGTTCATACACGGAAAAAGTCTATCGATTTGGATTATCGTGTGTGGGAGAAGCTTGCTGATAAGTCCAGAGAGCTCGACTGCACGCTCTCTGACACCATTGAATACCTGCTGAGTGAGAGCAGTAAATCCGTTGAAGCAAGCAAAAAGGTCCAGGATCTGAAACAGGACTTAAGTAAATTGCTTCAAATCGAATGATTCACTATACCTATACCAAGCGCTGTTTTTTTGAGGACGGAAATAATGGAATATGTTCTTTTAGTAGCTGTTGCGGTACTGATTCTGGTCTTTAAAGATCGCCCTGTGATGGTATTACAGTTTGAACAGGGCCAACTCAAGCAAACAAAAGGGAATATTCCCACCGGTTTTTTAAACGGTTGTAAAGACATTGCACACCGGGAGCCATTCACCGGGAAAATAAAAGTGTATAAAAACCGATTCACGACGAAGTTGGTTTTCTCAAAAAGTGTTCCCGCGAAGGTTAAACAGAAAATTCATAATGTCTTTCCGTTTTCTGTGAGCAATCGAAAAACAGGCAAGAAACAAGCCTGATAGGTGTATAAAGGTCTGCCAGAAGCAGGCCTTTTGCTTGATAGCTAGCGCACTATAACTTTTATAATGGGTGATATTTAAGACATGCAGCTTAAAGCTTACTTAAGCTTGGGTGATTTTTTCGATGCACTGATTCAGTTTCTTCATCGAAAGGGGCTTTACAATATAGCCCGACGGTTTGTGCGAAATGACCGTTTTCACGGTTTCCATTTCATTTTCACCGGTCACGATAACAACAGGCAGATCAGGACAATCGACTTTGACCTTTGATAATAAGCTCAAACCATCAAGGGGGGCATTGAGGTTTAAATCCAGGAAGATGCAATCGAGCGTATGACCAACAAGCTTAGATTTTTCCAAAATCGCTTCGGCTTGCGTGATTGAATTCGCATAGAGAAGGGTTTGCGGCTGAATACAGTTCCGAAGAAGCTGTGCCAATATTTGTGCCATGATTTTACTGTCTTCGATGATCAGCACATTCTTCATTCACAGTATCCTTTTTATTTTTCAGAGATTTATCTGTGTCTATGGTAGATAAAGTTTGAGATCCATTCTAGAAAGATTAGCTCTCACTTGAACCATCTAACGCACTATAACTTGTGTATTTGTTAAAAATAACTATATCCTCACAAAACAGTGAAAAATAACAAAATCGCTTTCATAGCGAAGTTTTTGATATTACTCACGCTGCAGAGAACATCTCACACAGCTCAGACATTCTGATGCTATGTTACCTAATCTGAATCCAACCCACACTAAATGCTTTACAAGGTGATTTTGTGTCTGCCGCTTCAATCCATTCATATCTGAATTACTTCAGGCGATGTTATCGTGAAGATAGTCAAGACCTTTCTCTTTCTAACATCGCCAAATTACGTGCAGATCGCAGGATTGTCATTGACGAAGAAGAGTTGCTTTTCTCTGGCACGTTGCCGATATTACCTGTTAGTCACCCAGATGCAGAATCTCTAGCCATGCAGGCTGAATTATCGCGGCGCGAAAAACGCTTAATTTATGGTACATTCCTGGTCAAAGGTAAAATCAGCGTCTCACATGGTTTTTCAACCGAGCGGCAAATCTGTTCTCCGCTTATTTTTATGCCGGCTGAACTGTTGAAGGATGAAAGTGAACATCTGTGTATTCAGGTAAAAACGGACGATATCAGGCTAAACAGAGACATCCTCCGACAAATCTTGAAGCCGGATATCGACCCGCAAGCGATCGATACATTCCCAATGCCGGATTATCCGGTTCGCGACATTGATATTTCACAAATTGGCCATTGGCTGAGGGTTCATACTCAAATTTCAGCCTTGGAACACTTAGCCAACTGGCCGCAATTAGAGTCAGCTAAGGCAGTGATGAAAATGCCTCGAAAAGGGAAAGTCGAACTGTCGTGCGGAAGCCTGTTATTCCTAGCGGAAAGAAGTCGGGGAGTGCGCGGCACCTTACATGAATTGAATGAGTTAATCAGTGGCTCCGACTTTTCTGCGCCTTTCCAACAGTTATTCCCAAGACCAGTGACACCGGATTTCACTCAGGTCCCAAAAGAAAAAACGATTCAAACATTCCACTGCAGTTTACCTTATCAACTCAGTCTGCCTCAGCAAGCTGCGTTAAATAATGCGGCCAATTATCCGCTCAGCCTGATCTCCGGGCCACCTGGGACAGGGAAAAGCTTTACTATTGCAGCCATCGCTATCGATCGAATGATGCAGGGTGAGTCTGTGCTGATTGTCACGAAAACAGAGCAGGCCATCGATGTAATTGCCGAAAAACTGCGAGACAGCTTTGGCCTGAACAATGGCTATGTTCATGCAACCAGTCTTTCTTTCAATAAAACAATGCGCCAGTATTTGGAGCAACTCCTTCACGCCGGTGTAAATGTGACGGCGTCACAAAATAGTTCTCCACAAGAACAACAGCAGAAACTCGAAAGAACGGCAAAACAACTTCGTCATGCTGAACGTACATTTTCCAAAGCACTATGGATTTCTCGTTTCGCCAGTGGTGAAAACTCCGGCTCCTGGTTCAAGAAGCTCCAAGCACGTGTTCACAGCTTATGGAATGATCATGGCAAGCTTTGGGAAAAACAAAAACATTTGCATGAAACAACGCAGTTGTATCATCAGGTTGCAATGGCTGAAATCAACCGAGTTCGGGCGATTCAAATCGAACGCGTCCTTCAGAAGGACAGGGCACAACTGCATCAGTTTTGGAATGCCCTGAAAGCCAGACATTCCAAAACTCAGGAAGAACGATTTACAAACACGGACTTTTCAGTCATCAATCAGGCTTTTCCGATTTGGCTGGTGACCACTGAAGAGCTGAGTCAGTCGTTACCACGACAAGAATCCATGTTTGATCTCGTCATTTTTGATGAAGCATCACAAAGTGATATTGCCAGTGCTTTACCTGCAATCTATCGCGCGAAACGCGCTGTTGTGGCTGGAGATGTGAAGCAGCTCAGACATATTTCCTTTCTTTCCAGAGCACAACAATCTCTCTTTTGGGGGATGGAAAGCTTGCCTGCAAATGAACTCGAAAAGTATGCGTATCGAGATCGTTCATTGCTTGATTTAGTTTCTGCATGCATTACCGATCAAACGGCTGTCACTTTTCTGGATGAACACTTTCGAAGCCAGCCTGATCTGATTCATTTCAGTAACCAGTATTTCTATCAAAATCGCTTAAAAGTCATGAAAGCCAGGCCAGCAGCTTCGCATCAAGCGGCATTGAGCTTTCAATACATATCCGAAGGCCAGAGAAGCCGGACAGGAAAAAATGAACAGGAAAAAGCTGCCGTTTTATCCCTGATTGAATCGCACACTCTCGCCAGTACAGCGGAAGTATTGCCGCTGAGTATTGGCGTAATCTCGCCTTATCGCGAACAGGCGATGTATCTTGAGTCTGCCATTGAATCATTTTTCCCACATGACGTTATCCGGAAGCACGCCATCAGAGTTTCAACACCCTTTGGTTTTCAGGGCGAGGAGCGGGATCTGATGATTCTATCCATGGCAATTGACGCACAAAGCAACCGGGCAGCAGCTTATTTAAATCGTGAAGATATGTTTAATGTCATGATCACTCGGGCCAGGCAGGCCCAAATCGTTGTGCATTCTGTTCTGGCAACCGATCTCAGCCCTCAGAATCTGTTCCGGCGATATCTACAAGAAAAGCATCAATCGACAGCGGCGATACCCACACCAGCAACCGTCATTCTGTGTGACTTTGCTCAGCAGATGAAAGCATCACTTGAGCACGCAGGCATTCAGTATTGGGTTCACTCAGCAGTTGCCGGCGAAAACATTGATATCATTTGCCAACACCAGGGCAACACATTAGGCCTGGACTTGATCGGTTATGAAGGCGAGTTTGAATCATATTTTGATATTCACACGCATCGTACATTTCAGCGCGCAGGCTTATCTGTTCTCCCGGTTCCATACACGCTGTGGAAGAAGGAGCCAGAACGCGTCATCACTGAGATTTTAGAAAGACTCAACATCAGTGACGCCATCACTTAATGGAAACTTGAAGCCATAAAAAGCAGTTCCTCGAGTGAAGCGATCATGGTAACACCTACGAGAGGAAATCGTGGGAGTCTAACTGCAAATTAAGTGATCCTGTAACTTTTAAAATATCCAATGCTTTATGCAGAGATATCACGAAATAACTCAGACATAGTCAGCAGAGCTGACATTTAACATGGAGCGGTTCAGGAAAATCATCGAACACGGATGTTTTGAGCCTTAAAGAGTTTTCCATGAACCAATATCGGGCCGAGATCTTCGATATCAATGGAGCACAGTTTAATGTGTGGAATTTCATTGACTCATCATTAAAGAAGCCAATTCAAACTGGCGACGTGACCAATCGATAAACTTGGCGCGGGCTCAGTTTAAGTAAGCGGGCAGCCTCAACACCGGTGAGCCGTTTGTCACAGATGTCTTGGATGAGCTTGATTCTCAGTCATTCACTGTCAGTCATGGTTAATAGCATCCACGGGCGCCAAACACGGTTAAAGAAAGCGTGTTTTGAAGCTAGAACAACATGACATTTCAATCTGGCTCAAACATGACATTTCTAACTAGATCTTACAATTTAGTGCGCATTATGTACATTATGTTAAATAAAGTATCCGATAGCTCCAATATCAGCCGTCTTTGGGGCCCTACAACTACTCTTTTTAAACATGGCGTCGATGCAAAACGAGTCATTTAACCATAACGTTTATTTACCATAAAATAGGTAATTAACACTTCATTGAAGTTCTGCTGCAAATGGTCAGTTTGCCTGGTCCTTCAATGATCGTGTAATTACCTGGACCAAACGAACGTTTTCGCGTCCGTTTGGTCCGTTGTTCAGATCAACTCAGCGTACATACTAAGCATCTTATCCAGCTCAGGCACACGGATTGGCTTGGCAAGAAATCCATCCATCCCAACTTTACTGTATTCAACCTGATCAGAATGCATGGCATTCGCCGTTAACGCGATGATTGGCAACTTCACATGGTTCTCTCTGATCTTTCGGGTCGCTTCCATGCCGTCCATCACCGGCATTGAAATATCCATCAAGATTAAATCGAAGCATTCCGGCGATGCGGATACCATGTCCAAAGCAATCTGTCCGTTATCCGCAACCTCAACATGATGGCCACGTTTTTCAAGCATCAGTTTGGCGACCATCTGATTGGTTTGGCTATCTTCCGCAAGTAATATTTTCAGCGGTCGTCGAAGTGCTTTGGATGGCTGATAAACACTTTTTTCTTCCCGGACTTCCGTTTCTTTGATGGGCAAATGGATTGTAAAACAGCTGCCTTGACCTAAGGTACTTTGAAGCGAGATTCTCCCTTCCATTTTTTCCAGCAGATGTCGGCTGATCGCTAACCCCAACCCCGTGCCACCATACTTGCGCGTGATGCTACCGTCAGCCTGAACAAACGGATTAAAGAGATTTTTCTGCGCTTCAGCAGAGATGCCAATACCTGTATCAATTACTTTTACGGTCAGATCTTCACCTTCCTTGGAAACTGTGACACGCACCGAGCCCTGGTCAGTAAACTTAATCGCGTTCCCAATCAGGTTAAACATGACCTGCGTCACCCGATTTTTGTCACCTAACATTTGCTTCGGAACAAAATCATCTATCGAGACACTGAGAGAAATATTCTTCTTAATGGCCTGATCTTCAAGCTGCTCAACAACAAGATTCACGCAATCGACAACAGACATTGGTTCGAGATACAAATCAAACTTCCCTGATTCTATTCTGGATAGGTCAAGAATGTCGTTAATAATTGTTAACAGGAGCTGTGCCGATTGCTCCATTTGATTGATCCATTTCAGCTGTTCGAAATTCAAGCCTGAATCAGCCAATGTATCCATCAGACCTAACACTGCATTCAGGGGTGTCCGGATTTCATGGCTCATCATGGCTAAAAATTGTGATTTCGCTGCGTTCGCAGACTCTGCCTGTTGTCTGGCTTGCTGAAGTTCAACTAAGCGTTGTTTCTTGCTGGTGATATCTTTAGCCGTACCACGGTATCCCCGGAGTTCACCGTGTTTACTGAAATACGGGCTGGCGCTGAAACTGATCCATGCCCCGCCCTCGTTACCCGGTAATTGCCATTCCAGATCTTCAAAATCTTCGTTCTTCAGCAGTTTATTCCGGAGCTTCGTCTGAAAATCTTTTTCACCATCAAACAAGTCGAGCAAACTTTTTTTATCGATCACATGGTTAGAGAGATCAGGCGCAGAGATGTAGGTAAAACGGAACTCCGTGTCGATTTCCCAGAACCAGTCGCCCACAGTATTCGCGAAATCTTTAAAGCGCTGCTGACTATGCAAGAGTTCCTGAGTCCGGACAGTAACCAGCGTCTGTAATCGCTCTCGGTAATCGATATCAATGATGGCACGCTCCAAAAGCGGTCTGAAGCGAGACAACACACGTTTACATGAGGCACCAAACTGACCAGGTTTGGAGTGGATGAATAAAAGCAATGCATCCCCAGAACTAACTTTAACCCCCGTCATCAATACTGAGCGACAAAGCTGGATGCGATCATCCGGTAATTTCCGGAACTCTGCCACTCGTGCCGGATCAAACAATGCAATACTTTCGCCATTCATTGCACGAATAAAGGTCTGGCTGACTTCCCACTGACATCCTTCAAAATGAACACAAGTCGTGACCAGCTCTTCCAACTGAGAAGTCTCATCTTCACGGGTCAATACCAGTGCGTGTTCAAAGCCAATATACTTACGTAATACCGCAAGAAGGCTGTTAAAAACCTGGCGTTTGTTATTGGCGCCTGCCATCGCAGACATACCAGCCAAGATCGCTGAATACTCATCTCTGAGCTGTTTTTCCCGTTCCTGACTCCGGAGCAGTGCAAGCAGGGTTTCCTGTAATGTTTCTGTTTCTCTCCCTGTCATGCGTATTATTCCCGATAAAATAAAACTTTCGAAATCATCAAATTGCCATGTTCATTTTCACCACCGATGAATTGCCCCTGCTCACCAAAGGTAAAGGGACAAATATAAGGCGCTTCCCGCATTGCCTGACGCATTTTATCAGCAACCTGGGCCATTCTGGGTTTCACCTGAAGCATACATCCCGCACAATAAATGCTGATGCCACCAATGGTTTCGATCTCATCATGCCCCTCACTCAACAGGCCATCCACATTACGGCCGGCACGATTGATCAGATTATCTTCCGTCCCGGTCATTAAATAGAACCGCTCTCCTTCCTTTATAGAGGCAAATAATGTGATCCCACCACGTTCAGTCACAGAATTGGGATGTGCCAGCTTAAAATACGGTAAACCATGCAAGTTCCCTGCAACTCTCCCCAACGGATGGAGTGCTGATAACGACATAATTGACTCACCGAAACACAAAGGTTGAGCAATCCATTCTTCATACACTTCTTTTGCAGGCCGATGATCTAACTCGAGAATTTCTCTGCCTTCAATTTTGGTCGCGACGGCTGACAACTCTGTCTTCGCATATCCGGAATGAAATGAAAAACTCACCTCACAAGACGGATAAAACACACTGACCGCTACGCCTTCAGTGGCCGTATGATCATGTGTGAATAACTGCCATTGTCCAGACACGTGCGTATCTGCCGCGCTGCCGCCAATGATGGGTACAGGGGTCCCAAACTCTTGAGAAATCGCTTCAATGGCTTCTTCCTCGGCACCAGGGCTGGCATGCAGCAATATCATGGACGGCAGCTCTCCAGAACGCCCCGTATTTTGAATGGCTTTCAATACAGCCTGCCTGGCCATTTGTCCCGCCTGTTGATGGGTCGAGACCAACGCAGAACCATAGGCGCCGTTAAAATCAAAAACAGCCCAAAGTCCAATGACTTGATCCGGGAAATAACCCTGGTCGGTTAAAATGCCCTGGCAGGAAGAACATCCTAAAATTTGCGTATCCGGGAAGTGATCGGTCAGGAGCTGACGGATGCGAGCAGCGTCATCGTGCCCTGAGAAATAGACAAGCAAAAGGCTTGGGCGCACCAACCTGGCTTTCAGTTTTTCAACTGCCTCGCCAATCGCGGACTCTGTAACATCCAAAGTGGAGTAACTGGTAACAATTTCCATGCTTCTTTCGCGGTTGCTAATGTATCTTCCACATAATAGACAGTTTCAATTTGAGGATCAGCAGGCGATTGAATTTTTATCAAAAAAACTCTTAAGTCTGCGTGCAATCTACCGTTATTAGTAGTTACCGACACTTAGAGAAGCAGATACGGACATGACAAAACAACCAGTGATTATCGTTACAGAAGGAACATCAGCCTTAGGTGCACGTATCTGCAAAGAAATTGCAGCAACCCAATCCATCGTGATAGCACTGAGTACGGACGAAAATGCAGGCTACGATTTAGTCGCATCGGATCCACGAGTTCGATTTCGTCAGGCTAACAGTCAGAAAGAATCCGATGTTCGCGCTGTCCTGGAAGAAGTCGAAGCACAATTCGGCAGGCTTGATGCACTGGTTTATAACCCACCCAGCACGCCTCCCGGCCATCTCGCTTCATTTCATGAATTGGATTTGTTCGACTGGAATCAAGCACTTCATCAACAATTAACTGCGGCAGTTTTCTCTGCACAATTGAGCTATCCTTTACTGAAATCTTCTCAGGGTGCAATCGTGAACGTGATTCCGACACCGAATGAAGATGACCGACACAGCGAAGTGCTGTCTGTGTGCAGCCAGGGACTGATCGGTTTATCCGAATCACTGGCGAATAGCCTGGCACCTTCTGTCCGGGTTCATGCGGTATGCCACTATCTGAATCGATCAACTGATGAAAAAAATGATGTAAATCAATATAGTGATGTTGCTGCTATGGTACGTTTTCTGGTGAGTAAAGAAACAGCACATATCAACGGACAAGTCTTTAAAGTGACTGACCGCGCTTTAGAGAAAAAACACACTTAACTAACAAATGGTTTTATACACCTTATTTTTAGTAAAAAAACATCTTAACTCAATGTTTATAAACAAATTTGTAAAATCAAAAACTCAAAATATAGATCATCTTTTCGGTTTCTACTTTCACTGAATAACCGGAAGTATTCTTTGCATTGGCAGGGAGTGAAAAATCTCCTATTTTGAATGAGTTGGATGTATCCAGTACAATCTTTGTAACAGATTCACGATTTCTGGCTGAAATCAGGCTGGCTTCCATATTCCCCAGAGACATTGGCAACACCAAACGGTATTGATTTCCCCCTTTATCAGCCAAAGAAAATAAGCGCATTTCATTCTGCCTGTTTACGGATAGATCAACACAATCTCCTGTATCACTCTGGCAATTTACAGCAATTTCATCTGTAACCTCAGATTGATCATATGTAATTGTTCTCCATGTAAATGCTGTGATCAACACTGCAAGTAAGAACAGAATTTGAATAAGCCTTGCTTTCGTTAATTTTTGTGCGGCCATGATTGTATACATTTCCCATGTTACAGAGTTCAAATTTTTCGCAGAAAAACAGTGCGCCTTAACAAGTGCGATACCATCACACTGTCATTCATTTTCTATCTAAAGTATTATGCGTGCTGAAAATGCCACTTTTACAACAAAATAGCAATTTCTGTGTCGAATTGGTTATAAAAACAACACTGGATATTGCTAAGCTTTGGGTGGCATTGCGAAATATAGTTGTTCGCATAGAAACAAGAGTGTAGTTGAAAATTTTTAGTGGAAGCATGCAACATGAGCCAAGTAAAGCAGCTTGATCAAAACTACAACTATACGGTCGTCCGTCAATTCACTATAGCCACCATACTGTGGGGAATTGTTGGAATGAGCGTTGGTGTATTTATTGCCGCTCAGTTGGTATGGCCGGCACTTAACTTTGACACCCCTTGGTTGACATACAGCCGTTTGCGTCCGCTGCATACTAATGCAGTGATTTTCGCATTTGGTACCAGTGCACTGTTCGCGACATCCTACTATGTCGTTCAGCGCACCTGTCAAACCACGTTATTTGGTGGCAAGTTAGCGTCGTTTACCTTCTGGGGATGGCAAGCCGTGATCCTGTCAGCAGTGGTCACACTGCCGTTAGGATTAACAACCAGTAAAGAATATGCAGAGCTGGAGTGGCCAATCGATGTCTTGATCGCCATCGTTTGGGTTGCTTATGCTGTCGTATTCTTCGGTACGATGATTAAACGAAAAACCTCCCACATCTATGTGGCAAACTGGTTCTTCGGTGCCTTCATCCTGACCGTTGCAGTTCTGCACATCGTAAACAGCATGGCGATTCCTGTCTCGATGACAAAGTCATACTCTGTTTACTCCGGTGCAGTCGATGCGATGGTTCAATGGTGGTATGGACATAACGCTGTAGGATTCCTTCTTACTGCCGGCTTCTTGGGAATGATGTACTACTTTGTTCCGAAACAAGCGGGTCGTCCTGTTTATTCCTACCGTCTGTCCATCGTACACTTCTGGGCACTGATTTCTCTGTATATCTGGGCAGGTCCGCACCACCTTCACTATACTGCCCTGCCAGACTGGACTCAGTCGCTGGGTATGGTGATGTCGCTGGTTCTGTTTGCACCCTCTTGGGGTGGCATGATCAACGGTATCATGACCCTTTCCGGTGCCTGGCACAAACTGCGTTATGACCCGATTCTGCGCTTCCTGGTTGTCTCTCTGTCGTTCTACGGCATGTCAACCTTCGAAGGCCCGATGATGGCGATTAAAACAGTCAACGCCCTGTCGCATTATACAGACTGGACCATCGGTCACGTACACTCAGGTGCGTTGGGTTGGGTTGCCATGGTTTCAATCGGTTCGGTATATCACCTGATTCCAAAACTCTTTGGTCAGGAACGTATGTACTCGATCAAACTGATTAACGTTCACTTCTGGCTGGCAACGATCGGAACTGTATTGTACATCGTTGCAATGTGGATTTCTGGTGTAATGCAGGGTCTGATGTGGCGTGCAGTCAATACCGACGGAACGCTGACGTACAGCTTTGTTGAAGCGCTTCAGGCTTCTTATCCGTTCTACTTCGTGCGCTTCTGTGGTGGTCTGATCTTCGTGACAGGTATGCTTCTGATGGCTTACAACGCCTACAGAACAATCGCTGCACCACGAGACAGCCTGAAAGCCATTGAGCAACCAGCATAAGGAGTAAAACAGATGAGCTTTCGTCACGAACTTGTTGAAAAAAATGCTGGTTTGCTGGCCATTCTGATCATCATTGCGATCAGCTTGGGTGCTCTGGTAGAAATTACCCCCCTGATTTATCAGGACCAGACCACTGAGCCAGTTGAAAACCTACGCCCATATACCGCTCTGGAAATGGAAGGCCGTGATATCTACATCCGTGAAGGTTGTACCGTATGTCACAGCCAGATGGTCCGCCCTTTCCGTTCTGAAACGGAACGTTACGGCCACTACTCTGTTGCTGGTGAGAGTGTCTGGGAACACCCATTCCTGTGGGGCTCAAAACGTACGGGGCCTGATCTGGCTCGTGTTGGTGGTCGTTATTCTGATGACTGGCATCGCGTTCACCTGATCAACCCACGTGATGTTGTGCCTGAATCAAATATGCCTGGTTTCCCTTGGCTGGAAACCAACAGACTTGACGGGGAATTCACTTCTCAGAAACTGGCGCTGTTCCGCGATCGTTTTGGTGTTCCATACACAGATGAACAAATCGCAACAGCTGGTGATGACGTGAGAGGCAAGACTGAAATGGACGCACTTATTGCTTACCTTCAGTCTTTAGGTCACGCGATGAAGTAAGGAGGCACCATGGATATTGGAACCATTCATAGCATTTGGACAGTCATCCTGTTCGGCAGCTTTATTGGTATTGTCCTTTGGGCCTATAGCAAACGCCGTAAATCTCAGTTCGAAGAAGCTGCAAACCTTGTGTTTGCAGATGAGGATAAAGATACGGCCACGCGTGAAGAAGACAGGAGCAAATAAGAATGTCAACGTTTTGGAGTATATGGGTTTCAGTCATCACGCTTGGCACCCTGGCAGGAATTGCCATTATTCTGGCTTGGTGTAGCCGGGATAAAATGGGCGTTGAAGAAGGTGAAGACATGGGACACGAATACGATGGTATTCGTGAAATCAATAACCCGCTGCCCAAATGGTGGTCCTACATGTTCTGGGGCACCATCATTTTTTCACTGGGTTATCTTGCACTCTATCCGGGCTTAGGAAACTTCAAAGGTTTGCTGGGATGGCAAAGTTCGGACCAGACGGTCCGTACCGTTGCTGAATCAAAAGCATCGATTGCTCAGTCTCAGAAAGACCAAGAGCTGGATCAGTATGCCAAAGAACTGGGTGACGCAGAGAAATCCTACGGTGAGCTGTTTCAATCACTTGCCTACGATGAATCTGGAAACAACCTTCGCCCGATTGAAGCGATTGCAGCCGATCAGGATGCTCGTCGTGTCGGTCAGCGTTTATTCTTGCAGAACTGTGCTCAGTGCCATGGCTCTGATGCACGGGGTCAGCAAGGATTCCCGAATCTGACAGACAACGATTGGCTCTACGGTGGCGAACCGGAAACCATCAAAACGACCATTATGCATGGCCGTCAGGGCGCAATGCCGGCATGGATTGACACGCTGGGCGAACAGGGTGTACAAGAAGTAGCCAGCTATACCCTGAGCCTGTCTGGCCGTAAAGTGAATGCCAAAGAAGCTGCAGCAGGTAAACAACGTTTCGTGGTTTGTGCGGCTTGTCATGGTACAGATGGTAAAGGTAACCCTGCGTTTGGTGCACCGGATCTGACGGATAATATCTGGCTCTTTGGTGGTTCACGCAGCGCTGTCGTTGATACAATCACTCATGGACGCCAAGGTGTGATGCCAGCTTGGGATAACATCCTGGGAGAAGAGAAAGTTCAACTTATCTCTGCTTATGTCTGGGGTCTGAGCAATAGCGAACAGTAATTTCGATTTCTGTTACGAATCAGTCAATTGTTGACGTTTGCTGACAATTTCACTGAAGCCTTGTCACAGAGCCCCTGTTAAGATCAGGGGCTCTTTTTATTCATACTTAAAGGAATTCAGAATGCAAAAGCCATGGTATAAGCAGTTTTGGCCTTGGTTCATCATTGCGATTCCAGCCACTTCCATTACATACAGTATGGCCGCACTGTATCTCTTCTCTCAGAACAAAGTGGATTTGGTTGCAGAGGATTACTATAAGAAAGGAAAAGGCATCAATCAGGACTTTTCCCGCCTCCGTGTTGCAGATGCACTGCATCTTCAGGCGAACATTTCAGTCGCTGAATCCAATATCGTGTTAGCTTTTAATAAAGGTGACTTGAAAGCCTATCCAACCCTGCGTGTTACTTTCACGCATCGTACGCTACCCGATCAAGATTTTACCCTGATGGTCAGTCCTGACATGAAAGGCCATTACCGCTTCAGCACAGCTGAGCCCATTGATGGCCCTTGGTTTGTTGAAGTCGAGCCATTCAAAGGCGACTGGAAATTACATGGTCGACTGAACCTCCCTTCCAGTGATCCGATTCAGCTGTTTGGACAAAATCAGGGATGAATACACCTTGCTATCACTGTGGTGACCCAGTTCCGCAAGACACCACCTGGACCGTTGAAATCCTGGGGCAAGCACGTCAGATGTGCTGCCCTGGGTGCGAAGCTGTTGCTCAAACCATTGTAGACAGCGGGCTGACCTCTTATTATGAGTACCGGACAGCAACCGCAGACAAAGCGGATCTCGTGCCGCAGCAGTTGCAATCATTGTCACTCTACGATAACGAAGATATCCAGCAGGATTTCGTCCGTGAAAATGAAAACACCAACGAGGTGACACTGTCACTGGAAGGTGTTTCTTGTGCCGCCTGTGCCTGGCTGATCGAAAAGCACCTCAAACGAGAAGCAGGCGTAGTCAATATTCGCGTGAATACAACAACCCACCGCGCTTTACTCAGTTGGGATCCCGCACAAACCAAACTGAGCCAACTGCTGTCTGCCATTCATCGTCTGGGTTACAAAGCCGCACCTTTTGAAGCAGATAACCAGGAACAGCACTATCACGACACCATGAAAAGTTATCTGTATCGTTTAGGCATTGCCGGCCTGGCAACGATGCAAGTGATGATGCTGGCGGTTGCACTCTACTTTGAAGTTTTTGGCGATCTGGATGAAACCTTCAGAAACTATTTCCGCTGGGTTAGTCTGCTGTTTGCCACACCAGTGCTGCTCTACTCTGCACTGCCTTTCTATCTCAACGCCTGGCGGAATTTGAGAGCCAGAACATTAGGGATGGATGTCCCGGTTTCAATTGCATTGATCTTCGCTTATTGTGCCAGCCTGTATGCAACGGTCACCGAGCAAGGAGAAGTATTTTTCGAATCCATCTCCATGTTCACCTTCTTTCTGCTCATCGGTCGCTATCTTGAAATGCGCGCCCGTCGTAAAGCAGCAGCAGCCAGTGCGAACCTGCTGAAGCTGATCCCAGCGATGGCGACCCTTGCAGACGGCAGCCAGATTGCCGCCAAGAGTTTAAAAGTTGGTGACGTTGTCACTGTCCTACCGGGTGAAAGCCTACCTGCGGATGGTGTGATTACTTCAGGCAGCAGTGTCATTGATGAATCCATGCTGACCGGTGAACCTTTACCTGTCGGCCGGGAGCAAGGCCATGATGTCTTTGCCGGAACCATCAACGGAGACGGAAACCTCAGCATAGAAGTCACTCAGGATCGCCAGCATTCTCTGATTTCAAATATAATCCGCCTTCAGGATGAAGCGCAGGCATCCAAACCAAAAATTGCAGAAATTGCTGATATCGTCGCCCGTTATTTTGTGGCCACGATTTTGCTCATCTCTGCCTGCACCTGGCTCTACTGGCACCAACATCAGCCTGAAGACGCGCTTTGGATCACGCTGGCTGTTCTGGTCGCCACCTGCCCTTGCGCACTGTCTCTGGCCACACCAACAGCCCTGACCTGTGCAACCTCAAGGCTTGGTCGTTTTGGCATTCTGCTTCGTCGCGGGCATGTGCTTGAAACACTGTGTAATGTCAATCAGCTCGTCATCGACAAAACAGGAACACTGACAGAAGGCAACGTGCGAATTGTGACCACAGCGTGTTTCTCTGATATGCCGGAAGAGGCCGTTCTGTCCATTGCTGCTGAACTCGAGCGCTATGCAAACCACCCGATTGCCCGTGCATTCTCGGCTTACAGAAACGCTAACTTTGCTTTTGACACAGTTAAAAACGAAGTCGGTTTTGGCCTGAAAGGTATGCGGGCTGCTCAGGAATGGCGAATCGGTAAACAGGAGTTTGCTTTTACTGAACAGAGTCAGATTCCTTCTGCTCAGGATTTTCAAGTCTGGCTGACTTGTGAAGGTCAAGCAATTGCAGCATTCCGCCTGGATGATCCAATCCGGAGCGACAGTAAATCTCTCGTGAGTGCATTTCAGGCCGAAGGCATTCAGGTGACCATGCTGACAGGCGATCATTCAGAGAATGCAACCCGTGTTGCTGAAACACTGGCAGTCGACAAACTCATCAGTGGCGCGACGCCACAGGGAAAACTGCAATATCTTCAGTCACTGGACAAACGCCAGGTCGCTCTGATGATCGGCGATGGCGTCAACGACGCGCCAGTTCTGGCCGGTGCTCACCTGTCTCTGGCTATGGGAAGCGGAACAGATGTTGCCAAGTCCTCTGCAGATATGGTTTTACTGGGGGATCACCTTGACCGGGTGCTGGAAGCACGCCGGCTGGCAATCAGAACCCGGAAAATCATCCGTGAGAATCTGGCCTGGGCCTTGGGGTATAACCTTGTTATCCTCCCATTAGCTGTCGCAGGACTGGTTGCCCCCTACATTGCTGTACTCGGGATGTCAGCCAGCTCCATCATTGTCGTATCTAACTCGCTGAGGTTGTTAAAAGAAGATGGCTAGCCTATATTTGCTGATTCCTATTGCCATTATTTTCGTTTGCATCGCCGTGGCCGTATTCATCTGGGCAGTCAAATCTGAACAGTTTGAAGACCTCGAAAGGCAAGGATTTGACATCCTGTTCGATGAAAACGAAGAAAAAAACAAAACATCCGCCGCTTCTGAGAAGCCGAGTCACCCTGAAGGTAAGGACCAAGCGTCTTGAGCACGGATTTCTTCGCAGCATTTATGATTGGGCTGCTCGGTGCTGGCCACTGCCTTGGCATGTGTGGGGGTATTGCCGCTGCAATCACACTGGGGATGCCCGGTCAGCAACAACAACATCGATTCCCGTTTCTGCTGTGTTATAACCTGGGCAGGTTGGTTTCCTACGCCGCTGCGGGCGCACTCATTGGTGGCGCTGTTGCGGGTATGGCTTCGCTCAGTGGTCTCAGCACTGCTCTGCTTTACCTTCGCCTGCTCGCGGCACTCATGATGATTTTGCTTGCCCTGTATCTGGGACAATGGTGGCAAGGGGTGACAAAAATTGAAGCTGTTGGGCAAATTCTCTGGAGACGCATTGCCCCACTGGCACAGTCAATGCTGCCACTCAAATCCCCAATTTCAGCATTTCCATTCGGACTGCTGTGGGGCTGGCTCCCCTGCGGTTTAGTGTATTCAACCCTGAGTTGGGCTGCAGTTGCAGGAAATACCGTTTCAGGCGCAGGCGTCATGCTTGCCTTTGGCCTGGGCACACTTCCGGCCATGCTCTTGGTGGGCTCAATGGCAGAACGCCTCAAGCTTTGGCTTTCTAATCAGATATTTAAGAAAACAAGCGCAGTTTTGCTGCTGGTATACGGTATTCACACGGGCTATATCGCAATCACACAATTTTCCTAATGTTTTATACTCGTCATCATGAATAAGAATATGGTAAAGTGAGATCAGTATCCGAGCTTGGTTAGGCCATAGTTTATGAATTCAGTCAAAATCCCCACAAAACGTATCCAGTCAGGCGGGTGTGCAATCCATTGTCAGGATTGCAGCATCAGCCAACTATGCATTCCCTTTACACTCAATGAATCAGAGTTAGATCAACTCGACAGTATCATTGAGCGTAAAAAACCGATCCAAAAAGGACAGGAGCTTTTCAAAGCCGGGGATGAACTGAAGTCGCTGTATGCGATTCGTTCTGGCACGGTCAAAACCTATACCATTACCGAGCAAGGTGACGAACAAATCACAGCATTCCATCTGGCGGGTGATCTGGTTGGTTTTGATGCAATCAACAACAACAAGCACCAGAGTTTTGCACAATCACTTGAAACATCCATGGTGTGTGAAATCCCTTTTGAAACGCTGGATGATCTGGCGGGCGAAATGCCCAAACTCAGACAGCAAATTATGCGATTGATGAGTCATGAGATCAAAAGCGATCAAAATATGATTCTGCTACTGTCGAAGAAAAATGCAGAAGAACGTCTGGCTGCGTTCCTATACGATCTCTCCTGCCGATTCTCAGAACGTGGCTTCTCGGCACGGGAGTTCCGGTTAACCATGACGCGCGGCGATATTGGTAACTATCTCGGCCTGACCGTGGAAACCATCAGCCGTCTGCTGGGTCGCTTCCAGAAAGCTGAAATCATCGGCGTGAAAGGCAAATACATCACGATCCATCAACGTGAGCAACTGGCAGAACTTGCTGGCGCTAACACCTGTAAATAAATGAACCAACAATTGGTGGGCTTGATGCCCATCAATTTTTCCTGAATTTCCTTTCTAAAGTCCTCAACTTATTCGCAGCAATCCATTACAGTGAATATACTAATCTGAATACAAAGCTTTTTTCTGGTCAGACGATTGCTATTCCGTCGAGAAAGGGGGCAGTTATGAATGTGTATAAGAATATTCTGGTCGTCGCAGATCCACTTCAGGATCATCAGCCTGCTCTGTCACGCGCAGTCCATCTCTCAGAAAAGTCCGATCAAGCCCGAATCACGGTATTTCTTGCCATCTATGACTTTTCTTATGAAATGACCTCAATGCTGTCTTCTGATGAACGTCAGGCCATGCGCCGGGGCGTTGTTCAGCAACGGGAAGAATGGCTGAGAGACATTACGCGTCCTCATACTGAGAATGGCATTGAGATTGATATCGTCGTGGTTTGGCATAACCGACCCTATGAAGCCATCATTGCTGAAGTTTACAGTCAGCATCATGATCTGCTCATTAAAGCAACCCATGAACACGACAAAATCGGTTCTGTGATTTTCACACCTACGGACTGGCACTTATTGCGGAAGTGTCCCTGCCCTGTCCTGCTTGTCAAAGAACATAGCTGGCCAGAAAACGGTAAAGTACTCGCCTGTGTGAACCTGGCTGCAGAAAACGATACCCATGAGGCCCTGAACGACAAAATTGTGCAAGAAGCGCAGTCTTTATCAGCACTTCTCAATTCAGAGGTCAATCTGGTTAACGCCTATCCGGCAACGCCGGTCAACATTACCATTGAATTGCCTGAATTTGACCCAGCGACTTACACAGATGCTGTCCGCGGACACCATCTGACCAGTATGAAAGCCCTGCGGCAAAAACATGGGATTGATGAGGAGAATACACATGTGGTCGAAGGACTGCCTGAAGATGTCATCCCCAAAGTCGCCGAAGAATTGGATGCTGAACTAGTGATCCTGGGCACAACGGGCAGAACCGGAATCTCTGCTGTTTTCATCGGGAATACAGCCGAGCACACCATCGACAGCCTGAACTGCGATCTGCTGGCTCTGAAGCCTGAAGGATACATCAGCCCCCTGGACCCGAATCATTAACCGCACTCCGCCGCCTTTTTCACGAGGCGGCTTTCAAAATTCACTTCCATGCACGCCATGTTGCCTATTCTGCATAAAACAAACTGGAATCCGTCACAAGAATCCGTATCATACGCGCCATACTTTTCCATACCGGAGACAGACAAATGATTCCCAGCGATCCATTGTCTGCATTTTCCGGAATAAAATGTGAAATGAAGATTTTTCGTCGCATGCCCTCGGTTTGCTATGCGACAGCAACAGAGACATAAAATGAATCAAAATCAAGAGCTTACAAAGGCACAGAAATACAACTTTGACAAGTTGCAAAAGAAACTGCGCCGCAACACGGGTCAGGCGATTGCAGACTTCAACATGATTGAAGATGGTGATCGCATTATGGTTTGTCTGTCCGGCGGTAAAGACAGTTACACCATGCTTGAGATGCTCAGTAGCCTGCAGCGTAGTGCCCCTGTCAGCTTTGAATTGATTGCGGTAAATCTAGATCAGAAACAGCCGGGTTTTCCAGAGCATATCCTGCCTGAATACCTGACATCTATTGGTGTCGAGTACAAAATCGTCAATGAAGACACCTACTCGATTGTGAAAGAAAAAGTGCCGGAAGGGAAAACAACCTGTTCACTGTGCTCCCGTCTGCGTCGCGGCATTTTATACCGGACAGCCAAAGAACTTGGTGCAACCAAGATTGCTCTGGGTCACCACAGAGATGACATGCTAGAAACACTGTTTCTGAACATGTTCTATGGCGGAAAAATGAAAGGGATGCCACCTAAACTGGTTTCCGATAATGGCGAGCACGTGGTGATTCGTCCGCTGGCATACTGCCGTGAAAAAGAGATTGAACGCTATTCCGAGATGAAAGCTTTCCCAATCATTCCTTGTAACCTGTGCGGCTCTCAGCCAAACCTGCAGCGTCAGGTCATCAAAGAAATGTTGCGTGACTGGGACAAACGCTATCCGGGGCGCATCGAAACCATGTTTACTGCGATGCAAAACGTGGTGCCTTCGCATCTGGCTGATTTCAATCTGTTTGATTTTAAATCCATTGATAAAGATTCAGGCGCAATCAATGGAGGCGATATCGCTTTTGATAAAGAAGAGTTACCTGCTGCCCCGGCCATTCAGGATGAAGTTGCTGAGTTTGATCCAGGTGAAAAACTGGATATCCTTCAGGTCAATTAACCAACTTTGACGAAAAAGCCGCAGTTTCTGCGGCTTTTTTATTCTTAGCCCACATCTCAGTCTTAAATCCCAAACGCTCGCCCCTGACTTGTTCTCCATGAAACGATGATAGCTGTAAAGCCGTCATCTGAAGACAAACATGCTACTTCTGAGTGATTTATTTTAATAAAACGCTAAACTTACAATGAAAAACGGGCTGCTATGTGGCAACATTCGCCGTATGATACACAATGTATCTCGGTACTGCTGTATTCTGGTCCTTATCATCACATGAGCCACAATTGCTCACCACTACCAAACGCACTTATCGCTGAATGAACGACCAGTATTTTTCAGCATGGCACCTTTAGGTTTCTGAGCAGTTTGTCTGGAAGCCAGTGTTCTATCGCATGAAGTCTGCTGATGATAAGAGACACAAGACAACATTCGATCTAATCTGCAGTGGTCCTGCACACCACGAGTCACAATAAAGGATTAAAAATGACTTATTACCAAAAACTGGAAAAACACGCCCAAAAGCTATCCCGAATTTCCCATTTATCAGCCATCTGCAGTTGGGATCAGGCAGCCAAAATGCCTGAAGGCGGTAACACGGCACGCTCTGAAGCCATGGCAGAACTGGCTTTGATTCATCATGAGCTGGCTACAGCGCCTCAATTAGCTGAGTGGTACGAGAAAGCAGCTGCTGAATCATTGTCTGCTGAGCAAAAAGTCAGCCTTCATGAAATGAAACGCCGGTGGCAAATGGAAAACCTATTGCCCTCTGAACTGGTCGAGCAAAAATCACTCGCGGGTTCGGCATGTGAGCATGCATGGCGCACACAGCGCAAAGAGAATAACTGGCATGAGTTCAGCCAGAACCTGGAAAAAGTGGTGCAATTAGCCCGTAAGGAAGCGCAAATCCGTGCCGAAGCCACAGGACTGAGCCGCTATGACGCGATGTTGGATCTGTATGAGCCGGGAATGACCTGTGAAAAAATCGACCAGATTTTTGGCGATGTCAAAACCTGGCTGCCACAGCTGATTCAGGATGTACGTCAGAAACAAATGAGTGATGAAGTCATCACGCCAAAAGGTCCATTCCCTGTCGCACAGCAGAAAACGCTCAGCCTGGACATTATGGGGAAACTCGGTTTCGATTTTAAACACGGCCGCCTGGACGTCAGTACCCACCCTTTCTGCGGCGGTGTTCCAACAGACGTTCGGATCACCACGCGTTATGACGAAACAGACTTTACCAGCGCGCTCATGGGTGTCATTCATGAAACCGGTCATGCCCGTTACGAACAGGGATTACCTGTTCAATGGGCTGGTTTACCTGTGGGTGAAGCACGCTCTATGGGCGTTCATGAATCCCAGAGCCTGTTCTTTGAAATGCAGCTGTCACGCAGTCAGCCGTTTATTGAAGTGCTTGCGCCACTTGCCCGTGAAGTCTTCGACCGGAATAACGACAAAGCACTCAACACCGAAAACATGGCCTTGTACTGCACTCGTGTAGAACCCGGTTACATCCGTGTTGATGCAGATGAAGTCACCTACCCGGCACATATTATCCTGCGTTATGAAATCGAACGTGATTTGATTGAAGGTAAAATCGAAGTCGCAGATATCCCGGATTTATGGGACAAGAAAATGACAGAGTATCTGGGCCTTTCCACAAAAGGGAATTTCACGGATGGCTGCATGCAGGATATCCACTGGACAGATGGCAGCTTTGGCTACTTCCCGTCATACACACTGGGTGCCATGTATGCCGCTCAGTTTATGGCTGCAATGAGCCGTGAAATGAATGTCGAAAACCTGATCCGTGAACGAAACCTGCAACCTATCTTCAATTGGCTGGACAAACACGTCTGGAAAAAAGCCAGCTTCCTGTCCACGGATGATCTGCTGAAAGAAGCCACGGGGGAAAGTCTGAACCCAACCTTCTTCAAAACGCATCTTGAAAACCGTTACCTGAAGTAAACCATACAGATAAGGGGCCGTTTGGCCCCTTTTTGCTCACTAAACCATGCTCATTTCGAGGACAGTATTGATCGCACTGCCATTCCATTTGTAGACATAATGGGCCGACTGACACACTTTATGAACCAGATTCGGTTTATACAAGGCAAAACAATGGTGGCCGCGGTGACGAACAGATTCATACCATACGCCGTCGCAACGGCTTTCTTTCAAAGTCACCGCCAATGCCTGTGAAGCGCCATAATGCGTCGGATGATACAGCGCAGAGTCTAGATGTGTCTGTGCCGTTAAATCGGTCAGATCTGCTGTAAACCAGGCCTGAATGCTGCGCATTTGGATATCTTGTGAAGGCTCCCTGGTGTATCCGAGAATTCTTTCCATGTGATAAACCGTTTCCTTCAGCGCAGTGTTGACATCACTTGCAGCATAATAAGCCCCGAAATCTGCCGTATTAAAACGACCGCCATCCAGATTCACATGCGTGAATGCAGCCATCACAAAGCTACAATGCGGAATGCCGACCAGTCTTTCCTCGGCCGGCACCCGGGAAAAATCGCCGGTTTCTTCTGCCAGACGCGGATTGGTCAGCGCCTCGACGGCAAAAATTGCTTCCAGCTGCTCCGGTTCAGCCACATCTTCATAAAGATTAATCGGCGGATATTTTGAAGGGATCAACCGGAAACAGGACTGATCCTCAAACTGCTTCGATGGATACGAATTCTGCATGTCAGGAGCGACCTCCCCGCCATGCATTCAGTCGGGTTGCCACTTCATATAAATCTGCGACCCGACCTTGCGCCATCACCTCCATGGCACTGCGACCGGCAAAAAATGGATGACTGTTAGGCTTCTGCACCCAGCGATAAACGCTTTCTTCATGAGTGAAGAGAATTCTCAGGCACTTATGAACGTTCAGCAGATAGCTCATGCGTTCCAGCAAATCTTTTGAGACCTTGGCCGATTCAGGATGTGAGCGGTATTTATTCAGCGTTGAACGACTGGAAAGTCCCAGCAATGCCATTTGCTGGTTTTGGTTACAATCCCATTTATCGAGAATATTGAAAACAACAGGTAACACCTGATTCCCGGCACTCTCATGGGGCGTATTCGCGGCGACAGAATGCGAACTCATCACCTTCTCCCTCTGTTCATTTATGAACAAATTATAACACAATGTTCACTAATGAACATTGTGAGTTCAAACAAACAGGCTTAGGTCAGATTGGAAATGAGGGCTGAGGACACAGCAACAGCCCGGAAGAAGTATTTATTGTGAAGATTTTGCCAGCCACGGGGTGACTTTTTCTGGGGAGGAAGGCAAAGAAAGCACTGTTTTTTCAGGGATTTCACTGAGAACGACAATCGCTTTACCTTGCTGAATCTCAATGCTTTGTTGTGCTGAGACTTGAATACTGCCCTGTTGTTCTTGCGGGAAATGCATCACGACTCCCGCCACTTCCGGCATAAACCAAGATGAGAACATACCACCCAGGTCATTCAACAATGTGTCCATTTGTGGCAGTAATGCGGCAAGCTCAGCTTTGCTGACCGAAGCCCCGAATGGTTTACTGGCAATCACTTGCATGGAAACATCACAGGTAATGCCATCGTCAATCACAAAGGTGACATCCGGGTTTGCCTGCCGCAGGTGATTGTCCAATGGAATCACTAATGCGTTGTCTGACGGGATCACTAACTCTTCATAGTGCTCTTCTTTTTGCATCCAGCCCTTATGAACAGCGCAAGTCTGGCCGGTTTTCTGATCAATCAGATACAGCGCGATTTTCACATCCGGGTGTGATTCTTCGATATTATGTTTCAGTTTGCTGAACAGGTTGCTGTAACGCATTTCAATATTCTGAGCCAACGCCTGCGACGATGCGCCCAAAGCGAGAGTGGCGAGGACAGCCGATAGAAAAGTCTGTTTCATCATGTTCAACCCTGTTGCCAATACTGTTTGTTATGTCGGATCATGCCTTGAATTTCACTCACATAATCCTGCCCACGCTCAGAATAACGGTGCAGCCCTTCTGCCAGCTTGAGGCCGGTCAAGCGATTGCCGGAAGCCCGTTGCTGGGCACGGATTTCTCTTAACTCTGCATAAGCCCGGTTACGATTCATGTTCATAAAATAGGCATGCACGGATTGCCCGGCATCGGAAAAGACAGCCACTTCGTGTCTGGCACCTTCGTTTCTTGCATTGGGTACCATGCCGCAGCCTGGTGTGTAACACCACTGGCCAAAGAAATTATTTCCTTCGACGGCAAAACGGGAAGTGCCCCAGCCAGATTCATTGGCAGCCTGACTCAATACCAGTGCTTCAGGCAAGGTATCGACTCGAATCAGCATTTTATTCAGCCACTGTTCTGTGAGTTGGTTTTCTGTCAGCTCAAGATTATATGAATCCCCCAATTGGCGGGCTTCATCCAACTCGCTCTGATTGATCGACTGGCCAGCATGTGTCTGAGCCTGAATTGCCAGTAAGAAGGTTCGTTCTTCACTGATTCTGGTATTTTCGGCCACAACAGCAGGGCGGAGGAAGTCAAAAAAAGCTTGTTTCTTGGCGCTGACGTCTTCCATGACGTTGAAATCCGGTCGGGTATCCTGTTTTGTTTCCTCAGCCACCTTTTCCGGCTCGGCACAGCCAAAAAGCACCAGTGCCCCGCTTGCAATCACACTTCGTCTTATATTTTTTATCACGCGTTGAACACCTTTGTATCTTCTTCTTTATTATGATTTTCTTTGTCGTTATCCAGATCGTCGTTGTCATCTTCTCCATTTTTACGAACCGTTGTGACCTGTAACGTAATCCCGAATAAATTCCGGTAGATAATGGCTTTCACGTTAAAGAAAAACGGAATCGTCCAGATCAGACCCAGCCCGAAGGTTGCGAAAGACAGGAAAAACAGTATCAGCACAACAATAAAGATGGCAGACATTGGCAGAATCTTACGGAAAGTGGCCACAGTCGAGTACTGAATGGCTTTCAAAGGGCTGACGCGCTTTTCACACACCAAGGTGATGGTCATACTGAAAGCCATCGCCAGAAACAAGCCCAAAATCGGGAACAGAACGTTACCCACCCCCTGCAGGGAAGACGTCAGCAGTACAGTGACCGCAGAAACCACCGCAAACGGAAAGCCTTTTACCAGATGACGGGGTTTCGTTGGTAATCCAACGGCATGATTCAGCGCCATTAAACTGACACCGGCAAATAAAGGCGCGCTCAGCACTTCCGCCCAGAAATTCGCCATCACCCCTGCCTGAACAACTTCTGGCGTCAGGCCTTCACCAGAAATGAATGCATTAAAAAAGATATTGGGATCACCAAGCTGTACTTTCAACGCCAGTAACAACAGGGCCATTTGTGCCAGAAACCAACCTGCAACCGCAGGAAAAAATGTCAGAAAATGTTTTGCAGTCACTTTCCAGGCTTCCTGCAATACCGAGACAGCTTGCAGCTCTGATTGACCAGAAACTGCTTTTTCGATGGAGCCGCCAACCTGAAGACTTTTGTTATTCATGCAGATAGTTCATTCAATGTAATTCGAAACAATGCCTCGGATTGTACGCTACCCCTCCCGCTAAACAAATCGTGCGTTGGTTAAAAAATGCTTCAATGCCACAAAATCAGTCTGTTTCTTGGAGCAGCTCGAAGCTGGTGGATCCCACTGCATTATCTGTGACGGATGAAAATGGCAGGTTGCGAGACGAAGAAAGTTCAACTTTCGTTCAGACTTCATGAATTTTCGGTCGTCAATTTGCAATCTAAAATCCGCATCATTACCCTAGAAAAACATGAAAATTTGCTATGAAATCATCAGAAATCTCTGGCAAAACACGCGTACAAAAAAGTCGCATTTCTGACTGAAAAAACGCTTTGAAATATAAGAACAGGAGTCTATTATCCGCCTCCTGAAATTGACCAAAAAATGCAATCAAAATGTTGCATTGAACGATGTGGAGACAAGGTAGAGTTGAACACAAACATCACATCCAAAGAACCGGTTATTCAGCTCAAAGGGCTGAGCAAGAGCTTTGACGGGAAACAAATCATTCAAGGGTTAGATCTGAACGTCAATGACGGTGAGTTCTTAACCATTCTGGGTCCGTCTGGCTGTGGTAAAACTACGGTTCTTCGTCTGATTGCTGGTTTTGAAGATGCTGACCAGGGACAGATCATTATTGCTGGCCATGATGTCACCCAGGTTCAGGCAGAACAACGCCATGTGAACACTGTGTTCCAGAGTTATGCCCTGTTTCCGCACATGACGGTATTTGACAATGTCGCTTTTGGTCTGCGTATGCAAAAAGTGCCGGAGAGCGACATCAAACCTCGCGTGATGGAAGCGCTGCAAATGGTTCAGTTGGATCAGTTTGCACCGCGTAAACCGCATCAGCTTTCTGGTGGCCAGCAACAACGTGTGGCAATCGCCCGTGCTGTAGTCAACAAACCGAAAGTTTTACTGCTGGATGAATCCTTGTCCGCGTTGGATTACAAACTTCGTAAACAAATGCAGCTGGAGCTGAAGCAACTTCAGCGCCGCCTGGGGATCACGTTTATTTTCGTGACCCACGATCAGGAAGAAGCTCTGTCGATGTCCGACCGTATCATTGTCATGCGGGACGGAAAAATCGAGCAGGATGGTACGCCGCGGGAGATTTATGAAGAACCAAGCAACCTGTTCGTTGCCCGCTTTATCGGTGAGATCAACGTGTTTGATGCAGAGGTCATTGAGCGCTTGGATGAAAAGCGCATCAAGGCCATCGTGGAAGGTCGTGAAGCCGTGGTCCACTGCGATCTGGACGTGATGCAAGGCGAAGCACTGAAAGTGCTGCTCCGCCCTGAAGATATTCGCCTGGAAGAAATCAACGAGAACGAAGAAAGCTGGGGGCTGATGGGTCACGTTCGTGAGCGGACCTATAAAGGCATGACGCTGGACTCCGTCGTTGAAATTGAAACGGGTAAATCTGTCATGGTGAGTGAATTCTTTAACGAAGATGATCCGGACGTTGACCATTCGCTGAATCAGAAAGTTGCGATTACCTGGGTTGAAAGTTGGGAAGTGGTGCTGGCTGATGACGAAGAAGCTTAATCTGCAAAATATCATCATCTCGGTCATTGTCGGATGGCTACTGCTATTTGTGTTTATCCCGAACCTGATGATTATCGGAACCAGTTTTCTGACCCGTGACGATGCAAATCTGATCGATTTGACGTTCACGCTCGAAAACTATGTCCGTCTGTTTGATCCCCTGTACGCACAGGTCATGCTGCACTCGTTCTATATGGCGGGTATGGCGACCCTGCTCTGCCTGCTGGTGGGTTATCCGTTTGCATACAGTATTGCCAAAATGCCGGAAAAATGGCGCCCGTTTATGCTGTTTCTGGTCATCGTTCCGTTCTGGACAAACTCATTGATCCGAACGTATGGCCTGAAACTCATGCTGGGGACGCAAGGCGTATTCAACAGCAGCCTGATGGCGCTGGGTATCATTGATAAGCCGCTGCGTATTATGTACACCGAATATGCCGTGATGATTGGTCTGGTTTACATTCTGCTGCCGTTTATGGTGCTGCCATTGTATTCAGCGATTGAGAAGCTGGATAACACCTACATTGAGGCCGCCCGGGATTTAGGGGCAAATAAGTTTCAGACTTTTGTTCGTGTCATCGCCCCATTAACAATGCCGGGCGTGATCGCAGGCTGTCTGCTGGTATTCCTGCCGGCCATGGGGATGTTCTACATCTCAGATCTGCTGGGTGGCGCCAAAAACCTGCTAATCGGTAATGTGATTAAGAGTCAGGTGCTCAATGCGCGAGACTGGCCGTTTGGTGCAGCAACGAGTATTGCGCTGACACTCTCCATGGCCGTCTTACTCTATGCCTATTATCGCGCTGGTAAGCTACTGAATCGAAAAGTGGAGCTGGAATAATCGTGGGACGTATTTTTAAATTCAGCCTGATGTCTGTGGTTTATGCATTTCTGTATATCCCAATCATTATTCTGATCGTCAACTCCTTCAACGCCAGTAAATTTGGGATGAAATGGGGAGGCTTTACGACCAAGTGGTATGAGCAACTGGTCAACAATGACAGTCTGATGCAGGCCGCATGGCACTCGCTCAATATCGCCGTGTTTTCGGCAACGGCAGCGGCCATCATCGGCAGCCTCACCGCGGTCGCACTGTTCCGTTACCAGTTTAAAGGTAAAGGCTTCGTGAATGGCATGCTGTTTGTAGTCATGATGTCTCCTGATATCGTGATGGCGATCTCCCTGCTGGCCCTCTTCATTTTAATGGGCGCTAAGCTGGGCTTCCTGACCTTGCTGCTGTCTCATATCACCTTCTGTCTGCCTTTCGTCGTGGTCACCGTATACAGCCGCCTGAAAGGATTTGATGTGAAGATGCTGGAAGCCGCCCGGGATTTGGGCGCCAGTGAATGGGTGATTCTGAAGCAGATTATCCTGCCTCTGGCAAAACCTGCTGTATTTGCAGGCTGGCTGCTGAGTTTCACGCTGTCGCTGGATGACGTGATTGTCAGCTCATTTGTCACTGGCCCAACTTATGAAATCTTGCCATTGAAGATTTATTCCATGGTCAAAGTGGGAATTTCACCTGAAGTGAATGCCCTGGCGACGGTAATGTTGTTGATTTCATTGACTTTGGTTGTGCTGTCACAAGTCATCACCCGCGACAAGATAAAATAAGTTGCGTTAAAAATTTTCTGCCTGATAATCAGGCAAGAAATGCGGCCAGGCTTTGTTGAGTCTGGCCGCTTACGCAGGAGAAGCAGACTCCTGTTTTATTCAACCATCCCAACAGGGATTTTGGAGTGATCACATCAATGAAAAAATGGTCCGCGTTTCTGGCCAGCGCCGCATGCGCTGCTACTTTGGTATCTGGTAGTGCGAATGCAGCTAATGAAGAATTAGTCTTTATGAACTGGGGTCCGTACATTTCTACCGAATTACGGGAACAGTTCACTAAAGAAACGGGCATTAAAGTCATCTATTCGACTTATGAGTCGAACGAAACCATGTATGCCAAACTGAAAGCACATCCGGAAGGTTACGATTTGGTTGTTCCTTCAACCTACTTCGTGGCCAAAATGCGTGATGAAGGCATGCTGCAGAAGATCGACAAGTCGAAGCTGAAAAACTTCAACAATCTTGATGAGACCTATCTGAACAAGCCGTTTGACCCGAACAATGAATACTCCATTCCTCATGTACTGGGGATTACGGGCCTGGCGGTGAACACCGAAATGTATGACCCTGCTGACTTCGACAGCTGGGAAGATCTGTGGGATCCAAAATATCGCGGTCATCTGATGCTGATGGATGATACCCGTGAAGTTCACCACATCGCACTGAAGATCCTGGGTTACTCAGGTAACACCACAGATCCGAAACAAATTAACGAAGCCTATGAAAAGCTGAAAGAGCTGATGCCTAACGTTCTGGTGTTCAACTCGGATAACCCTGCCGCACCTTACATGGCGGGTGAAGTTGGTCTGGGCATGCTGTGGAACGGTTCTGCCGCACAAGCACAGCGTGAAGGCTTGCCCATTGAGCTGGTCTGGCCAAAAGAAGGTGGCATTTACTGGGTTGATAACCTAGCCATCACCAATAACGCGAAGAATGTTGACGCAGCCCACAAGATGATCGACTTCCTGCTGCGTCCAGATGTTGCAGCGAAGATATCTGAAGAAACCGGTTATCTGACCGGTGTGGCTGCATCAAACGCGAAATACAAAGACAACCCGACCCTCTTCCCACCGAAGGAAGAACTGGCTCGCGGTGAGTTCCAAAATGCTGTTGGCGAAGCCAATGTGCAATACGAAGAGAATTTCCTGAAGCTGAAAGCTGGTCAATAAGTCTTTTCTTTAGGCAACCAAACCATTTTGGTTGCCTTTTTTCTTCCCCCCTCTGCTATACTCTCCCACTGATTCTTGAATGAATTCCATGCGTTAGAAAGCACTTGAAATGTCTTTCTGACATCAAATTGTCACCATGATTGGCGTGATTGTCCGCAAGCGAGGTGGGCATAGCTATACCGACCGGGCAGCCCGATTTGGCTCCCGAAGTTAGGAGTAAAACATGAACAAATGGTCTTCAGTTATGACTGGCGGTGTATTCGCCCTGTCACTGGTTTCCAATGCAGCGCTGGCAGCAGATGAAGAGCTGTATTTCTACAATTGGTCTGAATATATTCCTGCCGACGTGCTGGAAGACTTCACCAAAGAAACCGGCATTAAAGTCATTTATTCGACTTATGAATCAAATGAGTCGATGTATGCAAAATTGAAGACCTACGGCACAGGTTATGATCTGGTTGTTCCTTCCACATATTACGTTTCCAAAATGCGTGATGAAGGCATGCTGCAGAAGATCGACAAATCTAAGCTGAGCCATTTCAAAGAATTAGACCCTAACTTTCTGAACAAGCCTTTTGATCCGAGTAACGACTACTCGATTCCGTACATCTGGGGTGCGACGGGGATCGGGGTCAATACCGATATGATCAACAAGGATGAGATCAAAGGCTGGAGCAATTTCTGGGACAGCAAGTGGCAAGGCCAACTGATGATGATGGACGATGCCCGCGAGTTCTTCCATATGGCACTGCGTAAACTGGGCTACTCGGCGAATACCAAGAACCCGGATGAAATCAAAGCCGCTTATGAAGAACTGAAAAAGCTGATGCCAAACGTCCTGCTGTTTAACTCAGACTTCCCGGCAAACCCTTATATGGCTGGCGAAACCTCGCTGGGGATGCTGTGGAACGGTTCGGCATATATGGCTCGCCAGGAAGGCGCCCCTATTGAGATTGTCTGGCCGAAAGAAGGCGCTATTTTCTGGATGGACAGTCTGGCCATCCCAGCCGGCGCGAAGCACAAAGAAGCCGCTCATAAGATGATCGACTTCCTGCTGAAGCCTGAAAATGCCGCGAAGATCGCGCTGGAAATCGGCTACCCGACCCCAGTGGCAACCGCGAAAGATAAGCTGCCTAAAGAATTTGTCAACAACCCAAGCATTTATCCGCCACAGGCGGTGTTGGATGCCGGCGAATGGCAGGACAGCGTTGGCGATGCTGTCACATTGTATGAAGAGTATTTCCAAAAGCTGAAAGCCGGACAGTAACAGTCGCCTGAAGAGTTTTTGAATCTCATGACAAAGGCGCCATTTCTGGCGCCTTTGTCGATCGTCATACCAATCAAAGTCAGTCAATGATCAGAAATAGCGTAGGAAAAATATTTGAGAACAAGGCGGATTTTTTAGATAAGTAGTTATTCTACAGTCAAAAAATATAACGCAGTGGTCGAACATTTTAACAAGCTAGGATGACCAGTGATTGACTACGATTGGTATAAGGTATAACCATCAATTTTGCGCTGAAAGCAGTTCCTCAACAACTTGAGGCACAATCACTGAAGCTGGGCCATATCGTTTTTCTTCAAATTCACTTTCGACAATACTGGGTTCCAGGTTTAACTCAACCGTATGTGCCCCATTCATCGCCGCTTCATGCACGAAGCCAGCAGCCGGATACACTGAGCCGGATGTCCCGATTGCAATAAATAAATCCGCTTCGACTAAAGCCGAATAGATTTTATCCATACTCTGTGGCATTTCACCAAACCACACAACATTCGGACGAAGCGGTGCTGGAATCTGGCAGCAATGACAACTGTCATCCAGCGAGATATCACCACACCACGCTATCGTCTGTCCGCTATGGCTACATTGCGCTTTCAACAGTTCCCCGTGCATATGGATGACCTGATGACTGCCCGCCATTTCGTGCAGATTATCGATATTCTGTGTCACGATAGTGACCTTGCCATCCAATTCTTGCTCTAAACGGGCCAGTGCCTCGTGTGCAGCATTCGGTTTCACCGCCCCACTTTCGAGCTGTTTACGCCGCTGATTGTAAAACGATTGAACGAGAGCGGGATCGCGATGATAGCCTTCAGGGGTCGCAACATCTTCGATTCGGTGGTTTTCCCACAGCCCATCCTGATCGCGAAAAGTTTTGATGCCAGACTCAGCAGAAATCCCTGCTCCAGTGAGTATGACGATATTTCGATAGGGAAAATGCATCTTTCCTTGCCTTTGTTCACATTTCTTCTTGTTATACCACTGACCTGATCTGAATTTAACTCCTTTCCTGTCAGACTATGGTCTTAGAGTGCGGTTTTGTTAGGGCTAATAAACACGTTGAATGTATTGATATATAGATAAAGATAAAAAGTTATAGTGCATTAGATGTAGATCAAATTTCTTATATCTAAGACAAATCATGCTGGCGCATCTCTTCAGAATAACCGAACACCAACTTGAAGAAATTCAATATGTAAGCACTCAATACAAAGCGTAAAATACCTTATAGGGATAATGTGAAAATTTACTGGCATTTGAGAAATATTTTGCAGGCTCGTCTATGCTTCTTTTGTATCACAAAAACAATGGAGTGATAGAAATGAAGAAACAAGCATTGGCATTACTGGTTTCAACACTGTTGGCTAGTCCGGCTGCTCTTGCAGTGACTCTGGAGGAAGGTACACAAGAGTTTGGTTTACAAGGGAGCTTAGATCTTGACTATATTGACGATTACCTGTTCCTGTTAAACACATCATACGGCTATTTCCTGAAAGAAAACTGGGAGCTCGGTGGTGTGCTTGATGTCAACATGAGTGACAGTACCAAAACCTTCCAGTTAGGTATGTTCACCGAATATAACTTTACCAACGACAGTAACTGGGTGCCCTACTTAGGCGCTGCAGCACAGTTAGCGAACCTTTCGGCAAATGATGATGAGGATGTCGACTTTGATATTGAAGACGTCACAGCGCTGAACATTAAGATTGCTGGGGGTGTGAAATACTTTATCAACCAGCATGTCGCTATCAGTGCAGAGGTCAACTATAACATCGCGACCGATGACATCAGTGTGACCAAAGATGGTGTGGAAGACAGCTTTACCCGTTTTGTATTCGGTACGCGTTTCTACTTCTGACCCAACTCCCCCTATCTTCAACGCCACTTCTGTGGCGTTGATTATTCCGTGAAACCCAGCGACTTTTGTTTGGCCTTCGTCAGCTTCCGAACCACCAAGGTATAAGATGTGGTGGCTAAATCTTCCAACATGCCTTGCTCAACCTGCCCGTTTAGACGAACCGTGACCCAATGACGCTTATTCATATGATATCCGGGCGTAATATCTTGAAACTCATCAATCAGAAAAGCGACATCACCCGGTGAGGCTTTCACTGTCATTACCGGTATTCCATCTTTCACAGCCGTCCAGGCGAACATCTTTCCAGCCACTTTAAACACTTTCGGCTCAGGTCCGAACGGGAATTCCAGCTGTACACCCATCATTGCCTGAAGGTGTTCTTCAATCAAATTCAATCGTTGATTCTGTGGGGACATGACGCTTCTCCTCTACCAATTGTGCAACCGTATCAAAATGCAGACAGTTTGCACAAAGTTGTCTTGCTATATCTTAAATGCACAACAAAAAAGTCCGAACTTGGTCTCATTCACCCCGGCAGGTTTAACCATGAAGTATGCCATACCGTTGTTTCTGTTCTCATTTCAGATATTGACCGGTTGCTCTTCTCTGTCTGTTTCAGAAACAAAAGAATCCAATGCTAAAACAGCCCTTACCCTGACACCAAACACGATTCGCCTGTGCACAATTGGCCACCATGAACTGGCTGGCCGCTATCTGGCGACAGGCTTACCCGGCAATTATCAGCGCCCAACGTTGCCTGAATTGTCCTTAATGAAAGAAGCCAGTCTCTGGGAGCGACTCTCCCGAGAGTCCATGATGGCCATCCCTGATGAGCCCCGGATACGCTACTATCGCCACTGGTATCACAGTCGCCCTTTACACATCAGCACCGTATCAGAACGCGCCAAGCCCTTTCTCTTTTATATTTATGAACATGTGCAGTCCCGGGGGCTTCCGGCAGAGCTCGCTTTATTACCTTTTATCGAAAGCGCTTTTGATCCGGATGCCTATTCGCATCAAGGGGCAGCCGGATTATGGCAGATCACCAAAGCAACCGGAAAAGCCTTTGGTTTAACCATTGTGCCGGGCTACGACGGCAGGCTGGACATTGCCGCATCGACACAGGCAGCGCTGGATTTACTTGAGTATCTTTATGCGAGGTTTGATGGAAACTGGCTGCATGCCATTGCCGCCTATAACACTGGCGAGAGCCGGGTACGGAAAGCCATCAAACGCAACAAATCTCAGGGAAAGCCAACCGATTTCTGGTCGTTAGACCTCCCTAAAGAAACTGAGCACTATGTGCCAAAACTGCTTGCGTTAAGCCTACTGCTGAAAAATTATCAACCCTGGCAGTCGACGCTGACCTTCATCCCGGATCATGCCGTACTGGCCCCTGTGATGATTGATCAGCAAATTCCGCTCAAACAAATTGCAGATGATGCTGGTCTGTCCCGCGAGTTTCTCAACCGGCTCAATCCAGCTTATCGTGCCGGCCTGACCTTGAAAAACACCGACAATATTTTACTGTTGCCGCAAAAACAATTAGCGCATTTTTATCAGCAAAATAAATTGCACTATACGAAACATCAATTTCGGATTCACTTCATCCGACCGGGTGATACTTTATTAAAAATCGCCAACGGGAATGATATTTCTATCAACACTATTCAACAGGTGAACCAGATCGCGAACAGTAAAATTCAGGTGGGTCAGCACTTATTCGTTCCGGTTCCGGAATCGGTTCAGCCCTAACGCTTACTCAGACACAGGCTCTTGCACAGCGGAAGCGCTTGGAATGAACTGAAGCTCGGTGTGATTGACCAGCTTCATCATGTGATTCACCTGATTCAGGAACTTCAGATCAGCCTGATTGTGGGATATCGCCAAGCCAATAATAATCCCAGCCAGTAAGCACACCGGGGCGATTAAGCTGCGAATGGCCATCAAACTGGCTAAAGCGATCACCATCAGAATGGTTGCCAGATATAAATGACCGGAAAACTGCGTAAAAAAAGCCACGTAAGTCGCAGCCACCTGAACCAGACCACCTAATACTAATAAGAAGATTGTCATTTTTTTCACCACAGAACACTTTTTTGATGTTGTTTTCTGTGAGTATAGACGCCTGTTTCATACAAGTGCGTTTAAACTGGATGCTTCTTTTATCCCAGGGAATATTAATTTTATTTTTCAGAAACAATCCCCTTCCTGCCCTGAACTATACTGAAGAAAAAGACCACAGTGCTGAAGATTCAACGGGCATCTTGGTGGTCAGAATAAATAAATGATAAAAACAAATGGAGGGTATCGATGCATCATCATGATGAAATGATCGTTCCGAGTCTCATCGGACTGATTGGCAGAACAGCCATTGCCGGGGGTTGCATTCTGGCTGTGGGGTTGTTGCTGATGATTTTGTGATCGACAGAATTCAGCACAATATGAGCCGAATGCATACTGAACAATGATAATAAGGTGCTCAGACTCGCGGGTCTGAGCACCTTTTCGAATGCAGTTTCCCTACCGCTTATAGTCTCTGGCCTCTTCTACACGTCCAGATCGGTTTCGGGGTTACCCCAAATGGCTCGGGATAATACCCCAGTATGGTATCTGTTACATCACTTTTATTGAAAGTCCTGAACAATGTCTTATTTCTGATACAGCATCCATCTGGCTGGACCATTGAATCCACTTTTATCGGTTAAACTACCCGGATTACGATGATCTAAGGTAGTTACAACTTGATGTTTCTAGATGCTTACTTCGCTGAACACAGCGGTCGTTATTCTTTTTCCCGTGAGCAAGCCAGCTATTTTGCTAAAAAAATCGCCGGTGACTTTAACCCGATTCACGATGCAGACAACAAGCGATTCTGTGTTCCGGGTGATCTGCTATTTTCAGTGATGCTGGCCAAAACAGGTCTGAGCCAGAAAATGCACGTTGAATTTGCTGGCATGATTACTGACGGCGTTGAGCTGACCATCAACACCAAATCAGCCAATGATTTGTCTTTGGTTGATGAAAAAGGAAAAGAATATCTGCATGTCACGCGCGACGGTGAAATTTCACACAACACCAAGCTGATTGAGACTGTCACGAAAAACTACGTGAAGTTTTCAGGAATGAATTTCCCGCACATTATGGTGCCACTGATGGAATCTGAGCAGGTGATGATCAACCCTGCCCGCCCGCTGGTGATTTATGAAAGCATGGCACTCGAATTCAGCCGTCTGGATCTGGAATCCCCACAAGTTGAATTGACAGATTCCATTATTGAATCTGATGGCAAACGTGGCAGCGTGACGCTGGCATTCAGCTTTACAGAAAATGGCGAAGTCGTCGGCGAAGGCCGCAAAAAAATGCTGATGAGCGGTTTGCGCCCATACTGTCAAACGCAGATTGATGATTTGGTTGAGCGCTTTAACGCTCGTAAAGATGCCTTTCTGACCGCCTAATTTCGCTCAGTTACTGCTGTGTCCGGAACCAAACACAAATTTTCCGTGCTGGTTCTGGACACTCTAAAGATTGCCTGCTAAATTTCAGGCACTTAAAACACCTAATTTTGGAGGACACAAGATGATTGTATTCATGACCCGCCGGGCACAGACACAGGTGTTGAGTCAGTAAGCGATACGCGAAACATCAACCGCTTCGCTTCTGCCCCTTCCCCAATTCTTGCCCGGTTCATTCTGACCGGGGCCACATTGCCCCTGAAAATTTTCTATTTCAGTCAATGACGCAATTGCGTCAGGGGTAAACACATCATGACAACACTGATTTCTCAACCAGTCATTTCACTACATCAACTGGGTTGGAAACCATTTCTACAACAACAACTGTCTCTCGATGAGTGGGAACACTGTCAGCCTGCACGCGTCAGCGCTGTCCATCGCAGCCGAATCGAAGTCATTGCTGAGCATGGCTCCTTGTCACTTCAGGTTGTACCGGCGATGCCCTCGCTCGCTGTCGGAGACTGGGTGCTCATTTCACCCCAACAACAGTTTATCCGTTTACTGGATCGATTTTCCTGTTTCTGGCGCAAAGCTGCCGGCAGTAAAGTTGAAGAACAACTCATTGCCAGTAATCTGGATACGGTCTTCATCGTTTGCTCTTTGAATCAGGACTTTAATCTCAGCCGGATTGAACGTTACTTAGCGCTGGCCAATCAGGCTGGTGTGGAACCGGTTATCGTGTTATCGAAAGCCGACTGCGTTGAGAATCCAGCCGAGCTTCAGGCACATGTTCAGCAAATCGATGGCATGCTGATGGTCGAAGCCATCAATGGGCTTGATCCGGAAAGTGTCGCCAGATTATCGCCCTGGTGCGGCCAGGGAAAAACGGTCGCATTTCTTGGCTCATCCGGTGCAGGAAAATCAACGCTGGTCAATACGCTTCTGGCAAGCGAAGCACAGCAAACTGGTGGTATCCGGGAAGATGACAGTAAAGGTCGGCATACGACCACCTCGCGCTCACTTCATCTGATGCCTGAAGGTGCACTGCTGGTTGATACGCCGGGAATGCGGGAGTTACAACTCGCCGATTGCGAGGATGGCATCACTGCAACCTTCTCGGATATCAAAGCGCTGGCAACACAATGCCGGTTCGGCGATTGTTCGCATCAGCAAGAACCGGGATGCGCTGTACAGCAAGCCATTGAATCTGGTGATCTGGAAGAGCGACGGCTCAGAAACTACCACAAACTCAATCGGGAAATCGCATTCAACTCAGCAAGCATTGCTGAAAAACGTGCAAAGTCGAAACAGATTGGTCGCTATCATCACGCCATTCAGAAAAACAATCGGAAGCAAAAAAACCGAGCTTAAACAAACGCCCTCCATATGGAGGGCGTTCTTTTTTCTCAACCTGTTGCCTCACTGAGCGAGTGTGTTGATCACGACTCTGAGGCCAGTGACGCGTTACTTTCCGAAGTCACAGTCGCGCGATACATGCGTACAGCCGCCTGAGGCCCGGTTAGTAAAGTAAAGAGCATCAGGAAAGAAACTGGCACAGCCGTAATCACAATAAATGACTGCAATGCATTCAGGCCACCATCTCCGGCCATCAGCAGGACTGCAGCAACACCACCCATGGCGACAGCCCAGAACACACGATGGCTGGTCACAGGTTCATTTTTACCCGATGTCACCATCGCAATCGCATAAGCCATTGAATCTCCTGTTGTGACAACAAAAGTCGTGGTCAGCACCAGAAATGCTGGGATCAACCAGTCGCTCGCTGGCAACTGAGCCAGTGTTGCCAGCAATACCGCCGGTAAACCACCTTCATTCAGCGGCCCGGAAATCACACCTGGCTGCGTCAGTTCGAAAAATATCCCGGAACCGCCCAACACAGAAAACCAGAAGTGCGTCACCAATGGTGCACCAATGGCCACCGTCATCACCAGCTCACGAATGCTGCGACCCACAGAAATACGGGCAATAAAAATCGCCATCATGGGTGCAAAACCAATGAACCATCCCCAGAAGAACCAGGTCCACCAGGCATTCCAGCCGGGAGATTCATTGGTCAGGCTCATTTCAGGCAAGTGCTGAATATAAACGAGCATTGCCTGCGAGAAATGTTCAACAATAAAGCCAGTTGGACCTAACAGCAGCATCACCACCAGCAAACACACCGCCACAATCACGTTAAAGCGACTGAGCCACTGCAAGCCTTTATCCATCCCGGTTGCCGCCGACAGCGAGTAAATGGTCACGACACCTGCCAGCAACATCACTTGTGTCAGCACTGAATTATCCAGCCCCGCCACAACATGCAGGCTATAACCCAGTTGTGAAGCCAGGAAACCAATCGGACCGATGGTCCCTGCGGCAACCGCAATGATGGAACATGCATCAATGACCGAACCCAGCCAATGGTTTTCCAGCCGATCCCCCAGCAATGGATAGAGCAAAGCTCTCGGACGAAGCTGTATACCTTTCTGATGATGCGCATACATCAGCACGATAGTTGCCAGCGTCCCCAGCACTGCCCAGGCTAAAAAGCCCCAGTGCAGAAAACTCTGACTCAGCGCTGGCGCAACAGCTTCAGCAGAAGCCGCCTGCAAGCCATTAAAAGTTGGTGGCGTTGTCACAAAATGATAGATAGGCTCTGCAGCAGACCAAAACACACCGCCACCAGCCAGCAGCGTACACATAATCATGGCGGTCCATCGGAACTGACCAATCTCTGGTTGCTTGGCCTGACCCAGTTTGACTTTACCCAAAGGAGACAGCGCCATCACAACGGCCAGAATGAAATTCAGCAGCATCAACCACTGCCAGAAATGACCGAAAGCCGCTGTGGACTGGCCAAATAAGGTTTGAATGACAGAAGATACCCAAGACAGATCGACTATCGCCGCGATCAGAAAGAGGCTCAGGAAGCCAATCGTTAGAACTGAAACCAATCGATCAGCTCCGAATTGTTTGGTGGAGTACATAAATTTCTCACTAGTTGTGTGAGGGAACGCACACTACCAGCTTCATTTTCGTAAATCCAACGGAATCGGACATTTTTCGCACAAAAACAATGTAAGCAAACATAAGTGAGCAGAAATTAGTCACTCATACAAAGCTTGCAAAACACGCCTTGCAATCATTGAATAAGTTTGAGTTCGAAATAAAATGGTCAACCTGAGCGCCAGATTGACCTGAAGAAAGTATCGCGAAGTGCGTCTTTATTGATCCAGTTGCTGACAAATTGCTTCGGCAAGGAAATGGGTATTCAGATTCCGCTGCATCAGGGCCGTCGCCATTTTCCCGGCTTTCACCACCTCGAGCCAATGCGCAATCATCGCGGTAAAGCCTTTACTGTCGAGCATCGGAGTCCAGTCTGGCAGTGTCAGTGTTGTCTCAACGCCCCTTTCCCAGTGCGTCCCCGTCGCCAGAGAATCGAAATGATAAGTCTGATTTTCGAAATTCAGCGTTATCTGCTCTGCGGTCACGCCATTCATCCGGTTCATGGAGGCCTGAAACAGCGTCTCGTGCTGCTGCCATTCAACATCAAGACGCGCAATTTGCCCCTGATAATGCTGCGTACGTACGTGAAGCATATCGGCACTGACAGTCCCGGTCAGATTGATACTATCGAGCGGATGAATCAAGTCATCAAACACAAAGGTTCGCAGTTCCCCCGGTTGATTCAGCCGGTGTTTCTGCCAGCGAATCGCCTGAAGGGAATTCGTGACTTTATCGGGCGTCAGATAAGGGCTGACCAAAGGCAGATAGCGACGATTGAACCCCATAAACAGCGGCAATTGTTTCTGCTCGGCAAGATCACATAAACGTTCGCAATCGGCGTAATGATCACTCAGTGGTTTATCCACAAAGACCGCGATGCCATGATTCAGAAAAAAACTGGCAATCTCTGCATGAGAAGAAGTCGCACTATGAATCATCACGCCATCCACCCCGAAGTCCACCAGCGCACGATAGTCCGTCACGAAAGACTGAATCCGGTGAACCGAGGCAAGCCGCTGCAATGTCTCTGCATTTCTTGTACACAGCACCAGTTCAACGCCGGGCCACTGCGTGATCACTGGCAGGTAGGCTTTCTGAGCAATATCCCCTAACCCAATCATCCCGATTTTCATCATCTCTCCTTGTATTTCTTGCACAAAAAAAGCCCTTATCCGTGACAAGAGCTTCCTGCGAAAGACATCATCTTTCAATACCAATCAATGCGTCGTCACATTATGTTCGTATTCAACGACAATCTGGTTCCCACTATAACGCACATTTTTAATATTACCATCAACGATATAGGTATTCGTTAAGGTCACGGTATTCGGTAACGCCCCCCCAATTTGCTCCCGCAGAGACGGAATGGTCAGAATCGGGTCGACCCCCATGTACTGACAGAACTGACTGACAAAACGATGCTCCAGCGGCAAATTCCCCCGCAGGATATCGGAAAAGAACAGCTGACTGACCCCCAGCTTCTTGGCCATCTCAATCTGAGTGACCCGCATCTTCGCCTTGTAGCTCATCCATGTTTCGTACAGTACTTTTCTGTCTTCTTCTGTATATTGCATACCTGTTCCTAGCGCAAATAATCTCAATTCAGCGCAATTAAAGCCTAAAGGCAGACAGGAAATGTCAGAAAAACGTTAGGCTTCTTTCAAATGAGAACCCCGCAAAGCCGCATCAAACCTGGGTTTATGCAAGCTGGTGAGATTTCAGAACGTTAGAAATCTGACGTTTTCTTGATCTTGATTATGCAACGCAAACAAGTGCGGGTTATACTCCTGAAGTTCTCCACGCACAGGAAAAAATACACAATTCGCATGTTATCAAAGGTGTACAGTCGACCGATTCGTTCCAACGCTTTCAGGATTTGCTTGATGATCCTGTCGTTGCTGTTTCTGCCTTTTGCCAACGCATCCGCTGTGTCGTTCCAGAGTTCATATCCGAACTGCCACACCATGATCGAACAGATGCCTTGTTGCGCTGACCTTCAGATGCCATCGAACAAGATGCCCACCGGCTGTCCGTCTGATATGCAAGTTCATTGCAGCCAGCTTTGTCAGCCCTCCTGCCAGCATCCCTGTTCTATCCTGACACCAACGATTGCGCTGTCTGCCACCGTTTCCGAATTCACTTTGCATCCGTATCAGCTGCGACACTGGGACGAACCCGTCACGTCATTTCTGAAGCCTCCGATTCTTCTGTGAGTTATCCGACCGTTCTGTTTTGCAACAGAACCCCTCACTCAATCCCGTGTAAAAACGGTGAATCAGAATCACTCGAAGGAAAATACAATGACAATCAACCATAAAAACATCAAAGCCCTAACCGCCTCCCTGTTTCTGTTCACGATGCCTGTAATGGCGGAAGAAGCCATTCAGGGTGAAAACTACCAAACGCCGACCTGCGGCTGTTGCAAAGCGTGGGTCAAGCACATGAACGAGAATGGCTTTGCGCTGAAGATGAACTTTGAAAACAACCTGCATCCGATCAAACAGGACAGCGGTATCCGGCCGGAATATGCATCCTGTCATACGGCCATTATTCAGGGATATACCTTTGAGGGCCATGTCCCGGCAGAAGAGGTCAAACGTTTCCTGGCAGAAAAACCAGCCCATCTCAAAGGCTTAGCCGTTGCGGGCATGCCTATGGGCTCACCGGGCATGGAATATAACAATCAGACCACGCCCTATGACGTCCTGGCGTTTGATGAAAACGGGAAAACGGTTGTCTGGTCCAGTCATCATCAACCACAAACCAACTAACCTCTGAACACACAAAAGGCCAGTCACAGACTGGCCTTTTTCACATCACACGTCATATCTAACGTTCTCGTTTGCCCGTCAGTTTCTGAAACCATTGCCGGTTTGGATCATCCTGTTCAGCCCAGTGCGGGTCTTCCGCCCGTTTTTCCAGGTATACCTGTAAGCCCGTAAAATAATGAAATGCCGTCAGTTCCGAATCCTGACCAAAATGCGCCAGAAACTGTTCTTCCTGTTCCGCCAATTGCGCCAGCGTACTAATCCCATGTCGTAACGCCCATTGCACCGCATACGGCGAAATCTCCGTGCGGTACAGAATTTGGGGCGCGATCAATTTCAGGGCAACCTCAATCCCCGCATCAGCAGCACTGGGTTTGTCCAGCGCAGCTTCTTCTGCCAGTCTTTCCTTCAGGCTTACCAGACTGGCCGCCTGCTGAGCTTCCGAAAAACCATGCGTGGTTTTACAGAAACGAATCGCAAATCCCAATTGTGCACGGCCCACGAGTTCAACCGACTGTTCCAGATAGGCCTGAGGGATGGCATAGCTTTTCGCCAGTTGTTCCACAGCATTGGAAAGACTCGGATACACGATCCCGTCATGGGTGACCTGAAATGCACTGCTGACCTGTCCGACAGGCTGACCATCAATGGCAAGCGGCCAGCCCGGATAATTCACCCGCTCTCTGGCAATTTCAAACATCCGCCAGGCACTGTGTTTAAACCCTTCGAAGGCTTTCCCTTCCAGTTCTGAATCTTCCAGCTCTTCTTTGGTCCATTGCACCCCGATCTGCAGATGCTTCTGATATTTACTGTGTAGCTTTTCTTTGACGCGATCACGCAGGATATCCAGACCACTGGCTTTGGTCTTGGCACAAATGCCATAACATTCTTCACAGCACGGGACCCGGACAGGCGTTTCGCCGTCGTAGTTCGGTACCGGCCGGAACGTATGGCATTCGAAATAAGGTTCCCCGCAAAACCAGCAGGTATGGCGATATTCAAACGGAACATCAATGGACGGAAGGGTCGTCATGACGCAGGCTCTCTTCGGATTCACTCGGGGGCATTATGCGTGCCATCCCCAGCCAGTACAAGGTAAGTCACTCAATTGTCATGATATCCCTGTTCAGACTTCTGCCGGTTCACATCCCCTCTTTCAGAAAACACCCCGCGCCTGAGACTCAGAACAAAAAATCACCAACGCAGAACTTTGCCAAGTTCCCCGCGAACACGCTAAAATACGTGACCGTTTTTTTACTCTAGGTGTTGTGGATGTCTGAACAGAAACGAAAGGCACTGAAAAAAATAGCGAAGTGCCTTGAGTTAGGTAACTCAGCGAATGTCAATGAAGCTGCACAGGCCATCAAAATGGCGCATCGTCTGATGCTCAAATATGGTCTGGAAAAAGATGACATTGAATTTATTCAGATGGGGAAAACAAAGTCAGCAACCCTGCTGCCTTCAGACATCGGTCCGCAGATTCTGAAAATTATCCGCGGCATCAACCGGCGTTTTGGCGTTGAATGCGTCTTAACGAACTACAAAGGCCTGAAGCAGGCTGAATTTATCGGGGTCGCCGAGCGTGCGATTTTCGCGGCTTTTGCCTTTGATGTGGTCTATCGCGAAATGAATCAGCAAACCGGCCAGTTCAGAAACAGTTTTGCCGGGACCGGCGCGAGCCAGACCGAAGTGGCCCGCCGGGTGTCTTCCTTTCTTGCGGGCTGGATTGAAGGCGCACTGGAAAAGCTGCCTGAACTCAATACCGATGATGATCATGATCAGCGCATGTCGAATTTCATCGACCGTGAATTCGAGAACCTGGATCGGGAAACCTTTAAAAAACAGCTGCAGGAAGCGATGAAAGCCATGACGGATGACTACGAGAAAGGCATGAAAAAAGGCCGCTCGATTTCGGTCAACCGGCCTGTGGGCGGCACTCAGAAACATGCCACGAAACTCTTGAGCTGACCCGAAACGGATGCAAAGAAAAACCGGTGCGTCTCTCGCACCGGTTTTTTATCTCTGATTCGTCAGATTAAACGTCAGCCTCCTTCCCGACGGCATCCGGCGAGAGGAGCTGATTGATACAATCCCCCAGCTGCGCCCGGTTCTGCGCATCCGACACCATGGTGCCATGATCCCCATCCACCCGGTGTACCTTCAGTAACGACGCAGGCAGCAGAGATTCCCAGCCCAGTGCAGAATCATCGTCACGGCAGAACCCGGCCGGTTTGATGCTGTTCCAGTACTGAATCAGATCCTCACTGCGAATCGGCGGCATCATCTCTTTCGCCTTGAACAGATGCAGACTGAATTGCTGCGGCACAATCTGTGTCTTGCCCACCAGCGTTGCATAGTGGTATCGCTGCTGCCAGAGGGACAGTTCCTGAAGCGGATCGGCCATCAGTGTCCGGATTCCCATCTCGTTCAGCGTCAGTAAGATGTCTTTCAGCGACATCGCCCGGAAACGCGCCATCAATTCCTCTGGCAGATCCGCATGCTCGACTTCCAGCCAGCTCAGGAACAACTGTGTCTCACGTTGCATGGCCTGCTGCGGACGCATGGTATCGAACAACCCAAGGAAGGCAATCGGCTCTCCGCTGTTCTCCAGTAAAGCCGCCACCTGATAAGCCAGAACGCCGCCGGAAGAATAACCAAACAGATGATATGGCCCATGCGGCTGAACCTGACGGATCATCTCTGCGCAGCGTTGCGCCATCTGTGCCATGGTGTCCGGCAAAGCTTCCGACATATCCGGCCAGGGCACGGCATAGACCGGGTGATCCGGATTCAGGGCTTTTGCCATCTCATAGACATAGCTGTAATCCCCAAAGCCCGTTGGCAGGAAGAATAACGGTGACTGCTGACCTGAACGGCGCGCTGGCAGTGCCACACGCGGACGCTGCCCGGTGTGCGCCTGATCCAGATGCGCAGCCAAATCGGCCAGAACCGGATAATCGAAAATTGCCTGTACCGGTATCTCCAGTCCCAGTTGCTGCGCCAGACTGACTTGCCGCACGGCCAGTAAAGAATGACCGCCCAGTTCAAAGAAATGATCCTGACGACCAATTTGTGCAACCCCCAGCAGTTCAGACCACAGTTGTGCCAGCAGCATTTCCGTTTCCCCTGCGGGCGCCACATAAGTCAGACCGGCAAAATCCTGGCTCTCCGGTTCCGGCAGTGCACGACGGTCGACCTTACCATTGGGGGTCAGCGGCAGTTGATCCAGCCAGACAAAAGACGACGGCAGCATATAAGACGGCAAATGTTCGCTCAGATACTGACGGATCTCTGCGGCAGCAGGCCGGATTGGCTGTGAAGTCGTCAGCCAGGCCACCAGCCCTTGTGTCTCACCCAGCTTGCGGACATCGACAATGGCATCACGCAGCGCAGGATGATTCAGAAGCTGCGCTTCAATCTCACCCATTTCAATCCGGAATCCCCGGATTTTCACCTGACGGTCATTCCGCCCCTGATATTCAAGATTCCCATCATGCAGATAACGCACGAGATCGCCGGTCCGGTACATCTTCCCGCCGATATTGAACGGATCCGGCAGGAAGCGTTCGGCCGTCAGTTCCGGCAGGTTCAGATACCCCAGTGCCACACCAACACCACCAATATAGAGCTCCCCGACCGCACCGCGAGGAACAACCCGGCCTTGTGTATCCAGCACATAGGTACGGGTATTACCGATTGGTTTACCGATTGGCAACCGTGAGCGGCCATGCACACGATCGATCTGCGCCGTGGTGGCGTAAGTCGTCGTTTCCGTAGGCCCGTAAGCATGAATCAGTCTGACACGCCCACCCAGAGCCAGCAGTGCCTCGAATGCGGCCGGATCTTCTTTTTCACCGCCACAAATCAGATACCTGAGTTGTGACAGCGTCTCCCCAATCACATGGACATACTGATTAAACAGCGCGGTTGTCAGAAACAGCGTTGTGACCTGATGGGTTGCCAGCGTTTGTGCGAACTGAGCCGCATCCATCATGGTGTCCGGTGCAATCACCACCAGCCGGCCCCCGTGCAGCAACGCCGCCCAGACTTCCATCGTTGAAGCATCAAAGGCCGGATTCGCGGCAAAGGCCACGGTATCTGTCGGGTCGAATGCCGCATACCGGTTATTGATCACCAGACGCGTAACTCCCTGATGCGGTGTCATAACGCCTTTCGGCTGACCGGTCGAACCCGAGGTATACATGATATAAGCCGCCTGGGTGCTGGAAACCGAGACGCCGGGATTCTCCTGACAAGGCGACAGTGCATCCGGACGGATCCAGACCAGCCCTTCTGTTGCCACCTTTTGTGCAATCATCACACGCGCCCCACTGTCGGCGATGATCCAGGCCTGACGGACCTCTGGCAGCGTCGGATCAACCGGGACATACACAGCCCCGGCTTTCAGAACCGCCAGTTGGGCAACAACCAGCGCCAGACTGCGTCCCAGCTTGAGAATGACGTGATCACCGGGCTCAACCCCCTGCGCGATTAAAGTATGCGCCAGTTGATTCGCCTGCTGATTCAGCGCCGCATAACTGACCTGTGTCGCGCCGTCGGTCACCGCAATGGCAGCCGGACAGCGTTCAGCTTGCTGTTCAAACAGCGTCTGGATACTGGCTGCCGCCGGATAGTCCATTGCCGTCTGATTCCAGCGCTCCAGCTGCAGGCGATATTCAGCTTCAGGCAGAATCTCCAGCGTGCTCACCGGCATGGCCGGGGTTTCGCTCAGGGCGTGCGCCAGTGACGTCAGCGCCTGCAGCATATAACCGCAGATCCGGTCGGCTTCCACCGCCTGAGCAATTTGTGCGGTCAGACCCAGCGAGTCGCCGCCGTCTTCCACCGACATCACAAACGGATAGTTGGTCCGCTCTTCGGCACTCAGTAAGGTAACGCCTTCAGGCAGTACCAGTTCACTGCCCTGGTTATGCCGGTAATTCAGCAGGGCACTGAATAAAGGTGCGCCTGCCCCCATGCCGCTGCACCGTTGGGCCAGTGCCAGCGGGGCATGTTCATGCTGAAGCAAACCACTCAGGCGTTGATGCGCCAATTGCACCGCTTTCACCACATCCGTGCCGTTCAGATCCAGACGCAACGGCAAAGTATTGATAAAGAGCCCCATCGCCTGCTCTGCACCGTCTCCGGCCTGCATCCTGCCTAACAGGACAGTGCCGAACACCACGGTATCTTTCCCGGTGACCCGTGACAGCACCTGTGCCCAGGCCAGATGGCACAGACTGGCCAAACTGACGCCCCGTTGCCGCGCCTGCTCCCGCAGCGCCAGATTCAGCGCTGCCGGAACACGCAAATGAGACGTCACCGTATCCTGCCCATCCCCGCGAATGTCACTCAGACCAAAAGGCAACACCGGCTCGTCGATATCCGACAGCATCTCCCGGAAGAAGACTTCGTGTTCCGCCTGACTGATCCCCAGCCGCGCCTGTGCAATCACCTCACGATAATGCGGTGCAGGATTCAATGTCTCAGCCTGACCATTCAGAATCGAGGCGATTTCACTTTCAATCAGCGCCGAGGTGGAATGGTCGCCAATCAGGTGGTGCCACTGTTGCAGCATCAGCCAGCGTCCGGTTTCATCCTGTGTGATCACCAGATTCAGTAACGGTGCCTGAGTCAGATCCAAACGCGAATGACGGGAATCAAACCGTGACAGCAGTTGGTCGGCAATGTTCCCTTGCGCCGGATCCAGTGCCAGCTCCGTCACGGGCAGACGAGCCTGACGCCAGACAACCTGCGCCGGTTCCGAAAGTCCCTGACTGACAAAGGCGGTCCGCAGGATATCATGGCGATCCACCACCTGTTGCAGCGCCGACAGCCAGGCATTCAGGCGATCCCGGGTCTCAAACTGCAGCATGGCTGACAGCAGATATGTATCGCCGGTTTCACTGAGCAGATGGTGGAACAGAATCCCTTCCTGTAAGGGCGACAGGCCGTAAATATCCTGCACATTGGCGCTCCCCCCGGGAACCGTGGCAATGAGATGATCAATCTCCGGCTGAGTCAGATTGGCCAGCGGCAAGAGTGCCGGGGTGATCTGAGTGGTTTCCGGGGTGATCCGGTTTTCAGGCACTTCGATCACCGTTTGTGTATCCAGCGCGGCAGCCAGTGCAGCCAGCGTCGGTGCTGAAAACAGCGTATTCACACCGGCTGATAAACCATAGCGGCGCAGCGCAGCCATGAGTTTCACCACCAGCAGCGAATGTCCGCCCAGCTCAAAGAAATTATCATGCCGGCTGATGTGCGACGTTTCGATCGCCAGCACTTGCGACCAGATACCCGCCAGCAGTATCTCCATCGCCCCGCTCGGGGCTGCGAAAACACGGCCCGATTCATCTGCCGGTGACGGCAAGGCGCGACGCTCCAGTTTGCCATTCGGAGACAACGGCAATGCAGTCATCGGCACAAAGGCTACCGGAATCATATAATCCGGAAGACGTTCGGCCAGATACACCCGCAATGATGACGACAATTCGGCTTCATCTACGTGCTCTTCATCAGCGGCAGGCACCACCCAGGCCACCAGACGTTTGTCACCCGCCCGGCTGGGGAGCGCATCAACCGCGACATCTTTCAGCATCGGATGCGTTCCGAGCTGCGTTTCCACCTCACCCAGCTCAATCCGGAAACCGCGAATTTTCACCTGATGATCATTCCGGCCTAAAAACTCCAGTTGGCCATCCGGCAAATAGCGAACCAGATCCCCGGTCCGGTACATCCGACCGCCCGGACGGAAAGGATCCGTCAGGAATCGTTCCGCGGTCAGCTCCGGCTGATTGAGGTAACCCCGGGCCACCTGCACGCCCCCGATATAGAGTTCACCGGCACTTCCGCGGGGAACCGGCTGCCCGGTTTCATCCAGCAAGTAAATACAGGTGTTACTGATTGGGCGGCCAATGGTCGGCATGGGAGCCGTCAGATTCAGGATTGCTGATGTCGCAACTACCGTCGTTTCCGTCGGACCGTAGTTGTTCACCACGGTCAGCCCCGGCGGCACAGTGAGTGGCCAGCGACGAAGACTGTCTCCCCCGATCAGCAGCTGACGCAGCGTCGGCGGCACCCGCTCAGCAGACAATGCCACTTCAGCCAGCGGCGTGACCATAAAGGACACCTGCGCACCGCTGTGATGCCACCAGTTCAGCAAGGCATCACTGTCCCCAGCGACCTGCGGCGGGGGTAACAGTAAAGTCGCCCCTTGCGACAAGGCAGGCCAGATTTCCCACACGCAGGCATCAAAGCCAAGGCCGGCCATACAGGTTGTTTTTTCTCTGGCTTGCAGGCCGGTCGTTTCCAGGTGCCAGCCGATTAAGTTCAGCAACTGGGCATGTTCCACCATCACGCCTTTCGGGTGCCCCGTTGAGCCCGAGGTATACACCACATAAGCCAGATGATCCGAACGGACATCTACATCCGGTAACTCAGCCGTCAGCGGCGTCGACAGGGGTTCATCCAGTGCCAGAACCGGCAGCTGAATTTCTCCCAGCGCTTTCCGGCCACAGGAATCCGCCACCAGCAGCACCGGATCACTGTCGTGCAGAATGTATTGCAGTCGATCACCAGGATAAACCGGATCCAGCGGGACGTATGCCCCCCCGGCTTTCAGCACCGCCAGCAGGGCGACCAGCATGTCCGGCCGCCGTGCGGCACACACGGCCACCCGGGTTTCTGCCCTGACGCCTTTCGCCACCAGCGCCTGTGCCAACCGGTTTGCCCGGTTGTCCAGTTGACCGTAGCTCAGCACTTCATCACCGCAGATCACGGCCACCGTCTGGGGTGACCGGGCGACCTGCGCTTCGATCAGCTGATGCACCGATCGGCTGGCCGGATAATGACGTTCCGTCTGATTCCATTGCACCAGCAACTGCTCCCGCTCCGACGCAGGCAACATATTGAGCTGAGAAACGGGCTGAGCCGGATCCGACACCATCGCTTCAAGGATCTCGTTCAGATACCCGGTGAATCGCGTCACGGTCTGCGGATCATACAAGGCCGTGGCATAGTTCAGTGAACCCGTCAGATGATCCCCGGTTTCGGTCATACCCAGCGTCAGATCAAACTTGGCAATGTCATCATCCAGCCCGGCATCCGTCACATCCAGGCCGGGAATAGTCAGGGCGTGAACCGAACCATCCTGCCACGACAACATCACCTGGAAGACGGGGGTCCGGTCGAGCTGCCGGGGCGGATTGAGCACCTCAACCACTTGCTCGAATGGCAGATCACTGTTTTCGCGGGCACTCAGCACAGACTGACGCACCCGGCTCAGGAACATGGCAACGGAGGGGTTGTCACGCAGATCCAGATGCAGGGCCAGTGTACTGACAAAGAATCCAACCATGGGCTCCACTTCCAGCCGCCCCCGGTTAGCTTCCGGCATTCCGATCACCACTTCATCCTGACCCGCCAGTCTGGACAGCACGATGCCCCAGGCAGACAACACCGTCATAAACAGCGATATGCCCTGTTGCTGACTGAGTGCCCGAAGCGCCTGAGTCAGCTTCGGCTCAATCACAAACGGTACGGACGCCCCGGCAAAAGACTGCACCTGAGGCCGGGGTTTGTCGGTAGGTAAAGTGAGCTGCGTCGGCGCCTGTCCCAGTGTCTCGCGCCAATATTGCGCTTGTGCATCCAGCTTATCCTGCGTCAGATGCGTCCGTTGCCAGTGTGCGTAATCTACATACTGAAGGCTCAGCGGTGGCAGCGGATTTTGCAGTTGCTGACTGAATGCCCCATACAGCGTTCCCAATTCCTGCAGCAGAATTTTGGTGGACCAGCCATCGGACACAATATGGTGACAGACAAGCAGAAAGCGCGCGTTTTCTTCATCAAGCTGCCACAAATGCGCCCGGATCAGCGGCCCCGTTGTCAGATCGAACGGTGCTTTCATCACATCCCGGATCTGAGCCATCAACGCTGCTTTCGAAAGCGGCTCGCCACGAAGATCGTGCCACGCAACAGGCATGCTGCCTTCCGGCAACAGCACCACAGAAGGCTGATCGTCCTGCGCCACAAATATACTGCGCAAACTTTCATGACGGGCATAGAGCGCATCCAGACTCCGGCAAAACGCTTCCCGATCCAAATGCCCTTTCAGATCCAGCACCAGCGGGATGTGATAGGTGTCGCTGCTGCTGTCCATCTGATTCAGAAACCATAAACGCTGCTGCGCATAAGACAGCGGATACTGACCCTCGCGGGCCATCACCGGGATCGGTAAAGTCTGGCTGTCCTGAACATCACTCAGCGTTGTGGCCAGTTCATGCAGCACAGGTGACGCGAACAGTGCTGAAAGTGGCATCACCCAGCCCGCCTGTTCCAAGCGGTTTGCCAGTTGGACCGCCAGTAAGGAGTGGCCGCCTAAATCAAAGAAGTTGTCCAGACGACTGACTGGTTCAGCACCGAGCAGGGATTGCCATAACGTCGCCAGCAGTTGCTCTTTCTCACCACGGGGCGCCTCAAATACCTGACGCACAGCCACCCCGCTGTCCGGGGCCGGTAAAGCACGTTTATCCAGCTTCCCGTTAGTCGTCAGCGGCAGATGATCCATCCAGACATACGCTGCAGGCACCATGTAATCCGGTAACAATCCGCTCAGGAACTGGCGCAATGTTGCCGCAAAGGTCTCACGCTCTGTCTGCGACTGAGGCACTACCCAGGCCACCAGACGTTTTTCCCCGTCATCCCCCTGCCATGCATCCACGGCGACATGACGCACCTGATCGTGCGACAGGATCCGGGCTTCAACCTCGCCGCACTCAATCCGGAAACCGCGGATTTTCACCTGCTGATCATTCCGGCCCAGATATTCCAGCTCACCGTTCGGCAGATAACGCGCTAAATCTCCGGAGCGGTACACACGACCACCGGCATGGAAAGGATCCGCCATAAAACGCTCGGCATTCAGTGCCGGGCGATTCAGATATCCCCGGGCAACCCCTTCGCCGCCCACATAGAGCTCACCCACGGCGCCATGCGGCACCGGTTGTCCGTGTATGTCCAGCAAATACAGACGTAAATCAGAAATCCGGCGACCAATCGGACTGCCTCCCGCATGCACATCAGCAACAGACATGGCCCGGTAAGTCACGTGCACCGTGGTTTCGGTAATGCCATACATGTTTACCAGTAAAGGCGCATTGTCAGTATGGCGGGCATACCACGGAATCAAATCGGCCGGATTCAGCATCTCGCCGCCAAAGACGATGTATCTCAGTTGATGGGGGGTCTCATCCTGCGCCTGAATCAGCGCTTTAAAGGCACTCGGGGTCTGGTTGAGTACCGTGACGCCCGACTGACAAATCAGCTGGTAAAACGCGGTCGCCGAACGGGCAACCGACTGCGGCACCACAACCAGACGACCGCCATGACGCAACGCGCCCCAGAGCTCCCAGACCGAGAAGTCGAAAGCAAAGGAATGGAACAGGCACCAGACATCGTCGGCGCGGAAACCAAACTCAGCCTCGGTGGCAGTAAACAGGCGATCCACCTGACGGTGTTCGACCATCACGCCTTTGGGCTGGCCGGTCGAGCCGGAGGTATAAATCACATAAGCCAGATGCTCAGGCGTCAGTCCCGGAACGTGCGGGTTTTGTTCTGGGGCAGTGCTTTCCTCGGGTGAATGCTGATCCAGCACCAGCTGTCGGACATCTTGCTGACCCAGAGCATCTTGTCCGGCCTGATCCACCAGCAGCAGAACCGGATTCGCATCTGCCAGAATATATTCCAGACGTTCACCGGAATAAGCCGGATCCAGCGGCACATAGGCGCCCCCCGCTTTCAGAATCGCCAGAATGGCAACCACGGTGTTCAGGCTGCGCTCGGTACACAGCGCCACGAAGCGATCCGGACCCACCCCTTGTTCCATCAGCCGATGTGCCAGCCGGTTCGCGTGACGGTTCAGCGCCTGATAAGTCAGTTGCTCGTCGCCATATTCGATGGCGATGGCTTCCGGTGTCAGCGCAGCCTGAGCTTCAAATCTGTGGTGCATACATGCCAGATCAGCAGCGGGTTGTCCGGTCTGGTTCCAGTCCGTCAGGATTTGCTGGCGGTCGTCCTCTGTCAGCAGATCAATCCGGGAAACCGGCAGCGCCGATGCCTGAACCATTCCCTGTAATACCTGCTCAAAATAGCGGACATAGCGGGCCGCTGTGCTGCGATCAAACAGGGCTGTGGCGAAGTACAGCAAGCCTTCCACCTGATCACCATGATCCGTGAGATCCAAGGTCATGTCGTATTTGGCCGCGCTGTAATCTGCAATCAGTGCTTCGGCGGTCAGTCCGGGCAAGCGGGTTTGATGCACACTGCCATCCTGCCAGCTCATCATGACCTGAAACAATGGCGTATAACCCCGGTGACGCGGTGGGTTAACCTGCTCCACCACCTGCTCGAACGGCAAATCCCCATGGGCCTGTGCTGCGAGCAAGGTGTGTTTCACCTGATCCAGGAATGCAGATACGGACGGATCCTCTGTGAGATCCAAACGCAATGCGAGTGTGCTGACAAAGAAACCAATCAGCGATTCGGTCTCCAACTGTCGCCGGTTGGCGTCCGGCGTGCCAATCACCAGATCCTGCTGACCGGACATCCGGGACAGCACGATCCCCCATGCCGCCAGCATCGTCATATAGAGCGTGGTGCCCTGCTGCTGACTCAGTTGTCGGAGAGAGTGCGCCAGTGCCGGTCCGATCTTCACCGGCACAGCCCCGCCGTCGAATGACTGAACTGCCGGACGGGGCCGGTCAGTTGGCAGGGTCAGTAACGCAGGCGCATCGCCCAGTTGCTGCTGCCAGTAACGAGCCTGCTCGGTGAGCCGGTCGGACGTCAACCAGGCTCTCTGCCAGTATGCAAAATCTACATACTGAATCGCCAGCGGAGGAAGCGGGTCGGGCTGGTGGTTCACCAAGGCCGCGTATGTTGCCGCCAGCTCCTGCAGGAGAATGCCGTTGGACCAGCCATCAGAAATAATATGGTGGCAGGTAAAGCAGAAGATTTGCTCATCGTCTGCCAGACGAACCAAGGCTGCCCGTGCCAGCGGTCCTTTGTCCAGATCAAAAGGTTTTGCGGCCTCATCCGCAATCAGCTGACGGGCCAGCACCTCAGCCTCCGTTTCGTTTTCCGCGGCTTCCGGACGCAGATCATGATGCGACAGTGGCAGCTGTCCTGCCTCAACCACCTGTGCATATGGCTGACCCTGCTCAGACAGAATCCGGGTCCGGAACACTTCATGACGTTCAGCAATCGTGTTCAGGCTCTGCTGCCAGAAGTGAATATCCAGGCGACCCCGCAGACGAATGGCGATCGGCATATGATAAATCTCGCTCATCCCATCGAGGCGGGTCAGGAACCACAGGCGCTGCTGCGCAAAAGAAAGCGGCAGACGTGATTCACGTGCCACGGGCTGGATTGCCGGTAATTGCGCTGGGTGTGCCCGCTCTATCTGACGGGCTAACTGATGCAAGACCGGATTGGCAAAGAGCTGCGGCAACGGCAATGGATAGCCCAGCTGCTGCATCCGGTTGGCCAGCCGGACCGCCAGTAACGAGTGACCGCCCAGTGCAAAGAAATGATCATGGCGGCTGACCTGTTCAACCCCAAGCAAGGTTTCCCAGAGTTCCGCCAGACATTGTTCCGTTTCCGTCGCTGGTGCCTCATAGACGGCTCGCTGGTGTTCAGCCGCCTCTGGATCAGGCAGAGCGCGACGGTCTAATTTACCGTTGGGTGAGAGCGGCACCGCATGAATCGGAATGAAGGCACTTGGGACCATATAGTCGGGTAAGCGACCGGTCAGATAATCCTGCAATTGCGCCGATTCAGGCACGCCGTCTTCTGTCGGCAGCACCCAAGCCAGTAGACGTTTCTCTCCGTGTGCATCCTCTCTGGCATCGACGACCGCTTCACGGATCTGAGGGTGTGCAGCCAGAACTGCTTCAATTTCACCGCACTCAATCCGGAAGCCGCGAATTTTCACCTGCTGATCATTTCGCCCCAGATATTCGATATTGCCATCAGGCAGATAACGTGCCAGATCGCCGGTACGATACATCCGGCCACCGTGCCCGGCGTCAAATGGATCGCTCAGGAAACGCTCTGCGGTCAGTTCCGGGCGGTTGAAATAACCCCGTGCAACCTGGATCCCACCGATATAGAGTTCACCCACCGCTCCCAGCGGCACCGGCTGACCATATTCATCCAGCAGATAAATGCGGGTATTCGCGACTGGTTTGCCAATCGGCACGCTCACCAGCGCCGGGGATCGGCTGCAATGCCAGGCCGTGACATCAATGGCGGCTTCTGTCGGCCCATACAGGTTGTGTAATTCCGCTTCCGGTAGCTGACGATAGAATTCAGTCACCAGACTGGCGGGCAAGGCTTCACCACTACACAATACCCGCACCACAGAATCACACCCTTCACTGGCACCTTCATACGCCAGAAAGCTTTGCAGCATTGAGGGCACAAAGTGCAACGTCGTGACACCGTAACGAGAGATGATCTGACTGAGATAATCCGGATCTTTATGGCCTTCCGGTTTCGCCATGATCAGCTGAGCGCCATACATCAGGGGCCAGAAAAACTCCCAGACAGAGACATCAAACCCGAACGGGGTTTTCTGCAACACTTTGTCCTGTGGTGTCAGACCATAGGTTTCCTGCATCCAGATCAGACGATTCACAATCGCCTGATGTTCATTCATTGCCCCTTTCGGTTTGCCTGTCGAGCCCGAGGTATAAATCATGTAAGCCAGATGCTGCGGGGTGGCTTGCGGGATCGGATTGTCCGCACTCAGATCGGCTGGCAGTCGCTGCTCCAGCGGCAGCACAGGGACCGAGTGCTCACCCAGTGCCTGACGACCCGCCGGATCAGCCAGCAACATCACCGGATCAGCATCTTGCAGGATATATTGCAGCCTTTCTCCCGGATAAGCCGGATCGAGGGGAACATAAGCGCCACCAGCCTTGAGAATACCAAAGAGTGCCACCACCATATCAAGGCTGCGCTCTGCACAGACAGCAACCCGGTTGTCCGGCCCGACCCCCCGGGCCATGAGCGCATGAGCAAGCTGGTTGGCCCGCGCATTCAGCTCAGCATAGGTCAAATGCGCGTCCCCACAAATCAGTGCTGTCACATCCGGTGTCCGGACGACTTGCGCCTCGAACAATTCATGCAGACACGCCGACTGATTATAATCACGCGTCGTGCTGTTCAACGCATTGATCAACAGGTCATATTCGTCATCCGGCAGAATCGGCAATTCACAGACCGGTAAATCCGGCGTCTTCGCCAGCGCATTGACGAGTCCGCTTAAAGCTTGCTGCATATAGGCACACACACGAGCCGCATCAACCGGTTCAATCACTTGTGCCGTCAGAGACATCGAGTCCATACCATCATCCACATTCAGAGCAAACGGATAATTGGTCCGCTCTTTCGCTGAGATCAGGCTGACGCCCTGCGGCAAAGTCAGTTCTGCACCTTCATTATGCCGGTAGTTCAACAGTGCACTGAACAAAGGTGTGCCTGCCGCAAGCCCACTGCAAGACTGCGCCAGTGCCAGAGACGCATGCTCATGCGCCAGCAGGCCGCTCAGGCTTTGATGCGCCTGACGCACCGCGCTTTCAATACTCCGATCATCCATGTCCAGACGCAGTGGCAATGTATTGATAAACAAACCCATCGCGCTGTCGGCACCCTCGCCCGCCAGCATCCGGCCCAGCAAAACAGTGCCGAACACGACCGAATTTTGGGCACTGGTCCGTGCCAGCACCTGCGCCCAGGCCAGATGACACAAACTGGCCAGGCTGACCCCAAGACGCTTCGCCTGCGAGCGCAACGCCTGATCGAGTGAATCCGGAACGGTCAGGTGGGCTTCATTCGTTTGTAAACCTTCACCGTAGACATTCGTCAAACCAAATGGCAGCACCGGTTCATGAATCTCAGACAGCATGTCCCGGAAGAATGCCTGATGCTCGCTTTCACTGACGCCCAGCCGTGCCTGAGCGACAGCATTGCGGAATGGCTGCACCGGTTTCAGCAATGCAGCCTGCCCGGACATCAGCTGCGTTATTTCCTCCACCATGAACGCCAGTGTGGCGTGATCGCCAATCAGGTGATGCCATTGCTGAAGCAGACACCAGCTGCCATCCGCTTCCTGCGCAGAAACCAGATGAAACAACGGTGCCTGCGTCAGATCCATCCGGGTATGACTCGGATCATAACGGGTGGACAATTGCTGGCTGACAGAGCCCTCTGCCGGATCGAGCTGGATCACCCGGTGATCCAGCGTTGCCGTCCGCCAGACCACCTGCACCGGAGACGCCGCCCCCGACCCGACAAAAGCCGTTCTCAGAATATCGTGACGATTCACAACCTGCTGCATGGCGGCCAGCCAGTCATCCAGCCTTTCCCGGCTGTCGAAACGCAAAGTCGCCGACAACAGATACGGATCGCCTTCTTCAGCCATCAAATGGTGGAAATAGATCCCTTCCTGTAGCGGTGACAGCGCATAGATATCCTGCACCTGAGCAATGCCACCGGGCACAGATCGGATCACAGCATCAATCTCCTCCTGTGCCAAATCGGCCAGCGGCAACATTGCTGGTGTAATTTGCTGACTGTCCGGTTGAATCCCATTCTCAGGAACCCGGATTCCGGTTTGCATCCCCAGTGTTTGCGCCAGTTCTGCTAACGTGGGCGAGGCAAAAATGGCCGGCAGATCCGCGGAGAGCCCGGCGTCGCGAAGCTGAGCCTTCAGCTTCACCACCAGCAACGAATGCCCGCCCAGTTCAAAGAAGTTATCCTGCCTGCCAACCTGCGCGACACCGAGTAAGGATTGCCAAATCTCCGCCAGTTGTTTCTCCGCCTCCGATTGCGGCGCTTCATAAGCTGCCCGGCCCTGCGCGTGCAGATCCGGTTCAGGTAAGGCACGGCGATCTAACTTGCCATTGGGGGACAACGGCAAAGCATCCAGCGTGACGAATGCCTCCGGAATCATGTAGTCCGGCAGGCGTTCGGCAAGATATGCCGTCAGATCAACAGGGTTGATTGCTGCATCCTGAGCCGCCTGATACACCACCCAGGCGACCAGGCGCTTTTCATCGCCCTGATCCGCAATCGCATCCACCGCTGCATCCGAGATAGCCGGATGCGTTGTCAGTTGGGCTTCGATTTCTCCCAGCTCAATCCGGAAGCCCCGGATTTTCACTTGCTGATCGTTCCGGCCCAGATATTCCAGACTGCCATCCGGTAAATAACGAACCAGATCCCCGGTCCGGTACATCCGGCCACCGGCAAGGAACGGATCCTCAAGAAAACGTGCTGCGGTGAGCTCCGGCTGATTCAGGTAGCCCCGTGCGACCTGCGCGCCGCCGACATACAGCTCTCCCACCGCCCCGAATGGCACTGGCTGACCACCATCATCCAGCAGATACAACCGCGTGTTGGCAATTGGGCGACCAATCGATGGCACCGTGGCACCGGTATCCGGGTTGCCGGAAGTTGCCACCACCGTAGTTTCTGTCGGGCCGTAATTGTTCAGCAAAGTCAGCCCTTCCGGCAATGTCAGCGGCCATCGACGAATACTGTCGCCGCCAATCAGCAAGATGCGTAACTGCGAAGGCAAGCGCTGGCTGGACAGTGCAATTTCGGCCAGTGGCGTAATCATGAAGGAGACCTGAGCACCGCTGTTCTGCCACCAGTTCAGCAAGTCATCGCTGTCACCAAGCAGATCGGGCGTCGGCATCAGCAAAGTGGCTCCCATGGACAACGTCGGCCAGATTTCCCAGACACAGGCATCAAAACCCAGCCCTGCCATTGAAGTTGTACAATCACCCGCCGTCAGACCCGTGGCATCAGCGTGCCAGCCAATCAGGTTTTGTAATTGCTGATGTTCAATCATCACGCCTTTAGGCTGGCCGGTTGAGCCGGAGGTATACACCACATACACCAGTTGATCCGGCTGAATCTGGACCGCGAGATTATCCGCAGCAATGGTGGCAGGTAACGGCTCATCCAGCAGGAGCATCGGAAGATGGGTCTCCCCCAAGGCTTGCCGACCGGTTTCATCCACCAGTAACAGCACGGGATCGCTGTCGCGCAGAATATAACTGAGCCGTTCGCCGGGATAAGCCGGATCAAGCGGGACATAAGCCCCGCCAGCCTTCAGGACGGCCAGCAAAGCAACAATCATTTCCGGGCTGCGCGCAGCACAGACCGCGACGCGGCACTCAGCCCCGACGCCATACAAAATCAGTTCACGGGCAAGCTGATTCGCCCGGGCGTTTAACTGGCCATAAGTCAGGGTTTGATGACCACAACGGACCGCAACGGCATCCGGCGATTGAGCGGCTTGCGTTTCAACCCCGGCATGCACGCTGTCGCTGTTTGGAAAAGAAATGGCCGTTACATTCAGCGTTTCCGTCAGAAACTGTGTTTCCTGCGCATTGATGAATGCCAGACTGTGGCAGGGCTGTTGCGGATGCAATTGCGCCTGTGTCAGAAATTGCAGCAAATGCTGGCTGGCAGCGTCGATCATGGCCGAACTTAATGCGGCTTCATCATACACCCAGCGAAATTGCCCCTGATGTTTACACACCTGCAGCAAAACGGAGGTTTGCGGCGCATGCGCGAGGGCTGCCTGCGGATCCGCAATCAGTTCAACGGCCAGCGGCCAGCGGAACGATGGGGTCAGCAATGCGTGTAATTCAGGATGAAAAGGTAAATGCGCCTGAACGCGCTCACATTCAACATGCAGTAAGGCTTGGGTTTCCCCGAAGTTTTTTGTCAGATCGAGCGAGACCTGCACCGGTAAAATGGCATGAGAAAGCAGAGGATTCTTACTGCGCTGCAACCAGCCAATCTGAAAATCAGTCTGCGCCCCCATTCTCGCCAGATAGACAGCAACAGCCGACAGCAATGTGTCGAGCCGGGTATCGCCCGTTGCCACCCAATCCGAAGTTTGCCATGCAGCCGGACCTTGCTTGTGATGCCGGGCGGGAAACGCGGAGGGCATGGGCTGACTCAGACGAGACGACCAGAAAGAGGCAAAATCAGCCCCCTGTAAAAAACGTTCGGCAAGCTGCGCGGATTGACTGTCATTCAGCACCGGTAATCGATGCCCCGTCTGAATGCTGTATTGTTGCGCCAGCCGAACACCGCAGGTGATAGAGCCAGACGCATTGAACCAGTGACCGATTCGCACCGTCCCTGCCGACGTGGCTATCTCCCAGTGATCTGAAGTAACGTTCAATACAGTGCCCGGCAATGCATCTGACCTATCCTTCTCAATTTCAATCTGCCCGACACCGATCAAACCATCCGGCAGGGCCAGTTTGAGCGGACATCCCTGAGACGGATGGCTGAGTGCATGATCAAGCCGGAGCATCGCCTGCGCAGGCTGATCCCAGCGCAGCACGCCGCCAGCAGGCGGTGCCTGACGATAGACATAAAAGTTATCGGCCAGAAGTGCTTTGTCTTTCTGACTCACTTCCTGTACCAGCGCTTCCAGACTCATCTCCGGATGCAGGCAAATGGCTCTCAGAATCTGCTGAAACCTTTGCTGTAAATGTTCCAGTTGCGCCAGCGTATGGATATGGGGTGCATCGACAAACATCACATCCATCACTTGAGCCTGTCTGTCTTCAAAAAACAGAATCTGCATGTCACTGACGGCAATATTGCCACCGTAATGCCAGCGGGTTTTACAGTTCAGAAAACTGTCGCCATTATCAAAGGTCACGATATTAATCGTTGGTCCGAACCAGGCTGCATCAGCGGTTGCTCGGTCACGGCGAATGTTTTCACCCCGATAAAGCTGACGCCGGACGACTTTGCCCATTTCTGTTGTGACCTGTTTGGTCAGACTGGCCAGATCAGCCTGCGGGTCCAGCTGAAAAATCAGCGGGACAACGTTTGCGGTCATCCCGAGACTGTTCCGTTCCATTGTCCCGGTGACCGGCAAACTGAAATTCAGTGAAGGCTGCTGAGTCAGGCTGTAAAAACATGCCGCAACGGCAGTTGCGAGCACGTGCGCCCGGTGTACGCCGACCTGTACCGCACATTGATCGATTCGATCAAGATCTTCCTGAATCAAGGTGTGTGTACTGATATTCATATCAGAATAATTAACCCGCTTTTCTTTTCGGGTCAGCGTGTGTGGTGTATGGGCTGTATATTGCTGCCAGAACTGGCTGTCTTTGGCGGGTCTTGAAGACGATTGGTACTTGAGGTCATTTTCATATAATTGGGTAAAACTGCAGTTGTCGAACCTTGGCGCCGATTCCCCACGCGCCAGTGCGTTGTAGCAAAGCACGATACGGCGCGAAAATTCCTCGCCACTCCGGCCATCAATCAGCATGTGGTGAACACGGCGATAAAAAATATAGCTTTCAGGGGCCAATGCGATAACCGCGAAACGATACAGCGGTTGATCCAATACCGAAACCACGGTGTCCGCATCCTGACGCATCCATGCCAAAGCCTGTTGAAACGCATCGGGTTCTGATGAAAAATCAATGAATTCCAGGGTATCTGCAGAAGGGCTGGCATGATATTGATGTAATTCTCCGCCTTCCTCGATAAATCTGGCCTGCATGGCCGGTGTATCGAAGATCATCGCATCCACCGCTTGGGCAAGTAGTGATCGATCAAGTGCTCCGTGAATCTCGCCATAGCCCCAAAAGTTATACGCTTGCTCAACAGCCATACGTTCACTTAACCAAAGCTCATGCTGGGCCGTTGTGATTGCGTGTATTTCTTTTTCTTCGGAAAGGTTGGACAGATGAGACTGAATTTCATTTCCATTGAAGTGAGCCTTTTTATTCATAACATTCCCTATCATATTGTTAATACGCAATAGAACTCACCGTCCGGTCTGCATACAAACAACACGCCAACTGACAGAACTAGTGAAAATTAAATGTCCGGGATTAATCAATAACCGGGTATTTAGAAACGGGATATAAATATTATTGTCTGATATTACTGATTCCCGTCTCGGCGAAATGAAGTTTAGAAAAGAGAGTTTCAGTTGTCTAAAGCGCATCAAGTGAGAAGAAGCATTTTTGCGTGTGATAAGAAAGCTAGATGAAAATCGATGTAACTGAGCTCGAAATCAATATAAAAACAAGCAAAATCAATTAGAAAAAGTGAAAAACATAATTTTCCGCGTAGCAGTAAATCTAAACATTTGTGACATTTTTGTGTAACAGGCGTTTAATTTTTACGACTAGGATCACAGTGAGAACACAGACATCCAACTTGAACCCGTCGTGAAAAAAAACTTTATTTTTCATGGCAATATACACAAAACCTGTGAAACTTCACTATTAACGGCTTGCCCAATGAAACCATAAAAGTTCAAAGGAAATAATCAAGGTTAATTTTCCAAAAAAATTATTCAAGACAGAAAAAATAGCCATAATAAAAAGGCGGGTTCAAAACCCGCCTTATGTTTATTCAAGATGAATGCAAAATGAAAGTTGCATGAATAAAAATATTAGCACTCAGAGATTGCATTTTTTATTCGCTTATCAGAAACCGGATAAGGCGTGCCTAATTGCTGCGCAAAAAAGCTAACCCGTAATTCTTCAATCATCCAGCGAATCTCCTTCACTTTCTCCGGAACAGGTTGGCCTTTTGGAATTTTGTTCAGCAATTCCTGATAGTCTTTCGTGACTGACTCCACCTTCAATATATGCATCCGATCTTTGTTCGGATCAATCGGCAGCTTTTCCATTCGACGCTCAATCGCTTTCATGTAACGCAGAATGTCCGGCAACCGTCGCCAGCCACACTCGGTCGCAAATCCCTTGAATATCAGACCTTCAATTTGCGCTTTGATATCCGACAAGGCAAACGCCATCGACAAATCAACCTTACCTTTCAGTTTTTTGTTGATTGAAAAAGCCGTGGTCAGAATGGCTTCGACTTGCTTGGCGATCTCAACCACCGTATCTCCCAGCTCTGCTCTGATGTGCTCTTTCAAGGCTTCAAAAGCTTCGGCATCCCATGCCAGACCGCCTTTTTGCTCAATCAGCTTATCGACACCGCAGGCAATGCAGTCATCAATCAAGTCCATCACCCGGCCGTAAGGATTAAAATACAGTCCGAGTTTTGACTTATTCGGCAGATTGGCGTGCAGGTATTTGATCGGCGAAGGGACATTCAAAAGCACCAGCCGGCGTTGCCCCTGCTTCATCACAGACTGCTGCTCTTCTTCGGTTTCAAACAATTTGATTCCGACTGCGTCTTTCTGATCCACAATGGCCGGATACGCCTTCACTTCAAAGCCGCCCCGCTTCTGCTGATACCGCTCCGGCAGCGCGCCGAAGCTCCAGGTCGTCAGTCCGCTCTGCTCAATATCGTCGTCAGCAACCTTGGACAAAGTTTCCTGCACTTTTTCTTTCAGGCTGTCTTTCAGCGCATATAAATCTTTGCTTTCACGAAGCTTGCGATTGCGATGATCCACCGCTCGGAACGTGATTTTCAGGTGTTCCGGGACCTGAGCCAGTTGCCAGTCTTCCCGCAGCACAGTCACACCCGTGATCCGTTTCAGCTCTTTTTCCAGCGCATCCAGCAAAGGAACCGACATCGCCTGTACACGTGCTAATACAGCATCGGCATAATTCGGTGCTGGCACAAAGTTACGCCGTAACGTTTTAGGCAATGACTTGATCAATGCGACCACCAGTTCATGACGCAGGCCTGGGATTTGCCAATCAAACCCATCCGGCTCCACCTGATTCAGGACAGGCAACGGCAGGTGAACTGTCACGCCGTCGTTATCTTCTCCCGGTTCAAACTGATAACTCAACTTGAGTTTCAGGCTGCCCTGATGCCAGAAATTCGGATAATCCAGCTCAGTGATATGACTGGCATCGCCCCGGAACAGCATCTCCCGTTCAAAATTCAGCAGCTCTTTATCTTTGCGGGAGGCTTCTTTCCACCAGGTATCAAAATGACGACCGGAGACTACGGTATGATCAACCCGCTGATCATAAAACTCATACAGGGCGTCGTCATCGATCAGAATATCCCGGCGGCGGGATTTATGTTCCAGTTCCTCGACTTCACGCAGTAACTGTCGGTTCTGGTGGAAGAACTTGTGCTTGGTTTCCCAGTCACCTTCCACCAGCGCAGAACGAATGAAAATCTCCCGGCAAATCACGGGATCGATTTTGCCGTAATTCACCTTACGTTTCGGGATAATCGGAATCCCGTACAGCGTGACTTTCTCAAATGCCTGAACAGCTGCCTGCTTCTTCTCCCAGTGCGGTTCACTGTAACTGCGTTTGATCAGATGCTGCGCCAATGGCTCAACCCATTCTGGCTGAATTTTGGCTGCAATCCGGCCCCAGAGCTTGGATGTCTCGACCAGCTCCGCCACCATGACCCATTTCGGCTGCTTTTTGAAAATGCCAGAGCCCGGGAAAATATGGAAACGGGCATTCCGCGCGCCCTGATAGTCATTCTTTTCCTGATCTTTCTGACCGATATGCGACAGCATACCCGCCAGCAGTGCGGTATGCACCGACTGATAGCTGGCCGGTTCATCGTTATGCCGCAGTTTCAGTTCGCGGACCACCTGATGAACCTGGAAGTAAATATCCTGCCACTCACGCACCCGGAGATAGTTCAGATAATCGCTCTTACACTGTTTGCGGAACTGGTTGCCCGACAGTGCTTTCTGCTGTTCTTTGATGTAATCCCACAGATTCACAAAGGTGAGAAAGTCGGACTCTTTATCATAGAAACGGCGGTGCTTTTCATCAGATGCCTGCTGCTTCTCCATCGGACGCTCACGTGGGTCCTGAATCGACAACGCCGACGCAATAATCATGACTTCCTGCAAAGCACCCTGTCTCGGCGCTTCAAGCACCATCCGGGCTAAACGCGGATCAATCGGCAGCTTCGCCAGCTGGCGTCCGATCTCGGTCAGGCGTTTCCGCGGGTCTTTGGCTTTGTCGTTAATGGCACCCAACTCTTCCAGCAGGCGCACACCATCCTGAATATTGCGGTTATCCGGCGGCTCAACAAACGGGAAGGCCTGAATATCGCCCAGACCGATGGCCGTCATCTGCAGGATGACGGAGGCCAGATTGGTGCGCAGAATTTCCGGATCGGTAAATTCAGGGCGCGACAAAAAATCTTCTTCCGAGTACAAACGGATACAGATCCCGGCTTCAACCCGGCCACAACGGCCTTTCCGCTGATTTGCACTGGCCTGGGAAACAGGCTCAATCGGCAGGCGCTGAACCTTGGTCCGATAGCTGTACCGGCTGATCCGCGCCGTGCCCGGGTCGATCACATATTTAATCCCCGGCACAGTCAGTGAGGTTTCCGCCACGTTGGTCGCCAGCACGATGCGACGGCCACTGTGCGACTGGAACACACGGTTCTGCTCACTGGCAGATAAGCGTGCGTACAGCGGGACAATTTCCGTGTGTTTCAGATTGCGTTTGTTCAGTGCATCGGCGGTATCGCGAATTTCACGTTCACCGTTCATGAAGATCAGGATGTCGCCCATCCCTTCATCGCACAGTTCGTCCACTGCATCAAAAATGGCCTGAAGCTGGTCGCGGTCTGAATCGTCGCTGTCATCCACCATCGGACGATAACGCACTTCAACCGGATAAGTCCGGCCGGACACTTCAATAATCGGCGCATTGTTAAAATGCTTGGAGAAACGCTCCGGGTCGATGGTTGCCGACGTAATGATCACTTTCAGATCCGGGCGTTTCGGCAGCAGATTCTTCAGATATCCCAGAATGAAATCGATATTCAGACTGCGCTCATGCGCCTCATCAATAATGATGGTGTCATACTGATTCAGAAACTTATCATTCTGAATTTCCGCCAGCAGAATACCGTCGGTCATCAGCTTGACCTGGGTTTTGTCAGACACCTGATCGTTGAACCGGACTTTATAACCGACGGTTGCGCCCAGCTCACAGTTCAGCTCTTCTGCAATCCGGTTCGCGACCGAACGGGCAGCCAGCCGTCGTGGCTGTGTATGACCAATGGTTCCCGTCGTGCCTAAGCCCAGTTCCAGACAAATTTTAGGGAGCTGGGTTGTTTTACCCGAACCCGTTTCACCGGCGACAATCACCACCTGGTGATTGCGGATCGCTTCGGCAATATCATCTTTCTTCTGGCTGACCGGCAGCTGTTCCGGATAATGGATCGCCGGGCAGCTCTGGCGGCGCGTTTCAACGGCCTGCATCGACCGGGCAATCTCCATTGCAATCTCATCAAATACGGCATGACGAGCCTGCTCGTTCTGAATCTTCGCCGCACCCTGCACCCGTTTGTGCAGTCGGAAACGATCGCGGATTAAGCAATCCTGAATCGCGGCTTTTAATGTTTTTTCACTGTTACGAACGTCGGTTCGCTCAGTTTGAGGCGTTGTAGACTGAGTCAAGTGAATTCCTGCTTGTATCAGTAGGTTGCTCTGGCCATGAGGTAGAAAACGAGCCGGAGCAAGATCATCATAAAACTGGCGCAATTCTAACACAGACTTTCCGGTTCAACAGAACCCGCTCAAGGGCAAAGTTCAACAATCGCTTGCATTTTTGGTTTTGCCCCTGCAATGATAAAGTCATGAGTGATTCAAAAGGAAACGGCTATGTTCCAGCAATTACGTATTCTCTTTCGCCAGATCATGAATGATGGCAGTGAGGACGGCGCTGTCGATACCCCCGCGCTGCACCTGGCTATCGCCTCGCTGCTGTGTGAAGTTGCCAATGCCGATCACAATCGCGACCCCAGCGAAGAAACCGCAAAAGTACACTTGCTGATGAAATTGCTGGAAGTCAATGACGTTCAGGCCCGGACCTTGCTGCACGATGCTCAGACCCGCAGCGAGCAATCGGTCTCCGTTTATGAATTCACCAATAAATTGCGGGCGCTCTCACCAGAAGAACGCTACCAGCTCATTGAAGCCATGTGGCAGGTTGCATTTTCAGATGGCGTACTCGACCCGCTGGAAGAAGCGGTCATTCGTCAGGTTGCCGAATTGATTTATGTGGATCATGCAACCTTCATTAAAGCGAAGTTATCCGCACAGGCCGGTGCTTCCGAGTAATCCCTCCGCTGCATCAGTCATTCGCACCGCACAAGACGAAAAACGGGTGATTTCAGCGTATCTTCCTGCCAATCACCCCATTCTTAGCGACAATCACCAGAAATCCCTGAAAAGAAGTTCAATCCACCAATTATCAATAACAATCAAAATTTATTCTCTATTGTTATTCGATTCTTAGAATATTCCTCGATATGTTCAACAAAAGTTGAGAATGTTGATCTTTTTAACAATATTTTTGAATTTTCTCTTTGAATATAAAGGTTGATAAGACTACGATGTCCCACTCATAACAAGAAATGCCACAATTTCAGCCAAAAACAGAGTCTATTGCATGAAAGACGATAAAAGACCCCTATATATCCCCTACGCCGGACCGGCCCTGCTTGAAACTCCACTCCTGAACAAAGGAAGCGCGTTCTCTGTCGAAGAGAGAATGTTCTTTAACCTGGAAGGCCTTTTACCCGAAGCGATTGAAACCATTGAAGAACAGACGGAGCGTGCTTACCAGCAATACCTGAAGTTTGATAACGATATGGACAAACATATCTATCTGCGGAACATTCAGGATACCAATGAGACCCTGTTTTATCGTCTGGTTGAAAACCATATCACGGAAATGATGCCAGTCATCTATACGCCGACTGTTGGCGCAGCCTGTGAGAACTTCTCCAATATTTACCGTCGTGGTCGTGGTCTGTTTATCTCTTATCCGAACCGTGACCGCATTGAAGATATGCTGAACAATGCGTCCCGTCAAAACGTCAAAGTGATTGTGGTGACGGACGGTGAGCGAATTCTGGGTCTGGGCGACCAGGGCATTGGCGGTATGGGTATTCCTATCGGCAAGCTTTCGCTGTACACCGCCTGTGGAGGGATCAGCCCGGCCTATACGCTTCCGGTTGTTCTGGATGTGGGGACCAATAACCCGCAGCGTCTGTCTGACCCGATGTACATGGGCTGGCGTCATACCCGGATCACGGGTCAAGAATATGAAGATTTCGTGGATGAGTTCATTCAGGCCGTGAAACACCGCTGGCCGGATGCCCTGATCCAGTTCGAAGACTTTGCACAGAAAAACGCCATGCCATTGCTGGAGCGTTACAAAGACAAAGTCTGCTGCTTCAATGATGACATTCAGGGCACTGCCGCAGTGACAGTGGGTTCGCTGCTGGCTGCTTGTAAAGCGGCAGGCAGCAAACTGTCTGAACAGCGCGTTACTTTCCTGGGCGCAGGTTCCGCCGGTTGCGGGATTGCAGAAGCAATCATTGCACAGATGGTCTCTGAAGGCATTTCAGAGAAACAGGCACGCTGCCAGGTCTTCATGGTGGATCGCTGGGGTCTGCTGCTGGATGACATGCCAAATCTGGTGAACTTCCAGAAGAAACTGGTTCAGACCCGTCAGAGCATCAGCGAATGGGAAACCGACGACAACAATATCTCTCTGTTGGATGTGATGCGCAATGCCAAGCCAACCATTCTGATTGGTGTTTCTGGCGTACCGGGCCTGTTCAGTGAAGAAGTGATCCGCGAAATGCATACGCACTGTGAGCGTCCGATCATTTTCCCGCTGTCCAACCCAACCAGCCGTGTTGAAGCCATGCCGGCAGACCTGATTCGCTGGACGGATGGTCAGGCACTGGTTGCAACGGGTTCACCGTTCGAGCCTGTGGTCTACAACGGCAAGACTTACCCGATTGCCCAGTGTAACAACAGCTACATCTTCCCGGGCATTGGTTTAGGCGTACTGGCTGTGGGTGCCCGCCGGGTGACTGATGAAATGCTGATGGAAAGCAGCCGCGCACTGGCAGAATGTTCTCCACTGGCCATTCATGGCCGTGGTGCCCTGCTGCCACCGCTGGAAGACATCCAGAATGTTTCCCGCCATATCGCCTTTGCCGTGGCGAAGAAAGCGGTGGAGCAACGCAAAGCAACGAAAAATACCGATGAGCGCATCCGGGAAAAAATTGATGCGAACTTCTGGGAATCCGGTTACCGCCGATACAAACGAACCTCGTTCTGATCCGCTGGTCTCACACCCAAACAAACCCGCCACCAGTGGCGGGTTTTTAATTTCCGCAACCTGCGCAAAATCCAGCCAAAAATGATCACAAGTATGACCTGATTTTTACACAACATTATCAACGAATTAGGTTACACTTATCCGAGTCAACGAGGTCATTTATGTATTTTGGAACCCTATGAAGCTGCGCTCTTTTCTGCGTTATGCAGCCATTTTTCTCATTCTTTTATGTGGTGTTTCCCTGATTCTGGATCGTTGGGTGGCTGCATCCACGTCTGATCGTATTTACACCCAGATCGAACAGGTGCCAGCCCGCACCGTGGGCTTAGTGCTGGGCACCAGCAAATATATTGCCCACAATCTGAATCCTTACTACAACTTCCGCATGGATGCCGCCGTTGAACTGTATCGCGAGAAAAAAATTCAGATTCTGCTCCTGAGCGGTGACAACGCACACCGTTCCTACAATGAGCCCTGGACCATGAAGCGGGATCTGCTGAAAGCCAATATTCCGGATGAAGTGATTGTTCTGGACTACGCCGGATTCCGAACTCTGGACTCCGTGATGCGCGCCCGGGATGTCTTCGAAGCCAGTAGCCTCACCATCATTACCCAACGCTTTCACTGCGAGCGGGCGCTCTTTATTGCAGAACATAAACAGATTGATGCCATTTGTCTGGCCGTGCCTGCGCCGCATGGGGTTGCCGGGTTTAAAATCAGATTACGGGAAGTGCTGGCGCGCGTAAAAGCCTGGCTCGATCTGTATGTGCTGGACGAACAACCGCGATTCCCCGGCCCCAAAGAGCCAATATTCTCACCCCCGCCTCAGCCAGAATCAGTGCCAGCCAGCCCGTTGAATTCCTGATGTTTACATTCTCAACGGGCATGCCTGAGCTCAACCGACTCAGCACAGGATGACCCGTTTCAACGTTGATCCGGTTCAGCAATGGGTGGATTCCCACACATTCAAAAAACACCACCTCACAAAAGCAATCACTTCTTGCCGTGCAGGCCACAAACGCGTTAACAACCGTTAAAAAAAATGCAACATTTCAACCTGACAACACTGTGAAGGGTTTCCGAACACAGTGCCTACACACCCAAAATTACAACAGTCAATCTGAAGGAACCTCTATGACAGCCTTAGCACTCACACTGAAACAGTGGCTGTTTGACCGGAACAGCCTGATACTGCTTGCAGATATCGCACTCTTCTTCGTTCTGCTCAACACGCTGCCCGTTGAGAAGGAAGTTGCCACCGGTCTCAGTATTCTTGCTTTCGTTGCCGTTCTCTGGCTGACCGAAGCCGTTCACGTCAGCATCACGGCCCTGCTGGTCCCGCTCTTAGCCGTTGGGTTTGGTGTATTCAAAACCAATGTTGCGCTGGGCAATTTCGCAAACCCGATTATTTTCCTGTTTTTAGGCGGTTTTGCCCTGGCTGCTGCACTCCGCACCCAAGCGCTGGATAAAGCCATCGCTGACAAAGTCTTAGTGATGGCGAAAGGGAAAATGTCCGTCGCCGTCTTTATGCTGTTCGGCGTCACGGCTGGGCTGTCAATGTGGATCAGTAATACCGCGACTGCTGCCATGATGCTGCCGCTGGTGCTGGGTGTTCTGGCCAAAGTCGATGCCAAAGATCAGCGTAACACCTACGTCTTTGTTCTGCTGGGCGTTGCCTACAGCGCTAGCATTGGTGGGATCGCGACGCTGGTCGGCAGCCCGCCAAACGCCATCGCTGCTGCAGAGGCTGGCATCAGTTTTACCGGCTGGATGAAGTTTGGTCTGCCCATTACGATTGTCATGTTGCCACTGGCTGCAGCCGTGCTGTACTTCCTGCTGAAGCCGAACCTGAACCATACCTTCGAGCTGGATCATCAGCCGGTTGAGTGGACGAACGGCAGAAAAATCACGCTGGTCATCTTTGCCATTACCGTGTGTCTGTGGATTTTCAGCAAGCCGATCAACGCGATGCTGGGCGGTCTGAGTAGCTTTGACACACTGGTGGCCTTGTTTGCCATTGCGATGCTGGGTGCATCCCGCGTGGTTGAATGGAAACAAATCGAGAAAACAACCGACTGGGGCGTTCTGCTGCTGTTTGGTGGTGGTATCTGTCTGAGCAACGTTCTGAAAGACACAGGCACCAGCGTTTTCCTGGCGAACAGTTTGAGTGGCTTCCTGGATCAGGCCGGACTGCTGTTCACCATTCTGGTGATTGCTGCCTTCGTTGTCTTCCTGACTGAGTTTGCAAGTAACACAGCCAGTGCAGCACTGCTGGTGCCGGTCTTCGCATCCGTTGCAGAAGCACTGGGCGTCTCCCCTGTGATTCTGTCGGTTCTGATCGGTGTGGCGGCATCCTGTGCCTTCATGTTACCGGTTGCGACACCACCGAATGCCATCATGTTTGGTTCAGGGCATATCAAGCAGAGAGAAATGATGCGCGCCGGCATCTACCTGAATCTGGTTGCGATTGTGCTGCTGACCATCATTGCATATCTGTTCTGGTAACGATTCCGGTTCCGGTTCCGGTAACGGTAACGGTTCAGAAACAATCAAGGACATTATTCCCTGATAATAATAACAATATACCGAAGACCCTGTGGCTCGGCGGCCAATCGATTCTGCATCATGGCTTCAGTGTCTCAGGTATAGCAACACCCATCTCTTTTATTTCCGGCGGTCACCTCGACCGCCTTTTTTATGCCGTTCTCGTCCACGCCAAATCTCCTGCACCCTGCCTGCTGACGCCCATTTTCAAACGCATGTCTGAATTCTTCAATCACACTGACAATCTCCGCCGCCTCGTCGTTGCATGGCCTTGAGCGCTTGGAGTAAGATGACGGACTGAATAGAAACTTTTTCAACGATTTTCCTGCATTTTTCTGCAGAGAAGACAACGGATTCACGAAAGGCGAATCCTTCAGCCTGCCACAAACTATAATAGAGAATCGCTATGTACCACGCTGAAATTACTGGCTGGGGTAAATGCCTTCCGCCTGCAATTCTGACCAATGATGAACTCAGTCAGTTTGTCGAAACTACCGATGAATGGATCCAAACCCGCACCGGCATTCAGGAGCGCCGGATCAGCCATGTCAACACATCCCAGATGGCTGAAGTCGCCGGTGCCCACGCGCTGACCGCCGCCGGACTCACCGGTCAAGATATGGATCTGGTGATTATCGCTTCCTGCTCACCCGACACCCTGCTGCCGAATATTGCATCGAAAGTTGCACTTGAACTGGGTGCAACCGGCGCGGCAGCCTTCGATATCAACGCTGCCTGTACTGGTTTCTTGTATAGTCTTGAAACAGCCACCCGTCTGATTCAGGTCGGTAACTACCGCCATGCGCTGGTCATTGGCGCCGAGCGCCTGTCCTGGCTGATTGACTGGAGCAAACGGGATACGGCTGTGTTGTTTGGGGACGGCGCAGGTGCAGTCGTCATCAGCCGGACCGAAGAGAATACCGGCCTTCAGGAATCTCAGCTAGGTTGTGATGCCGAAGGCCGGGATGTGCTGGCGATTCCTGATTTTGGGACGTCGATGGATCGGTTTGATCCCGACCCAGGCCATTTCACCTTCAATTTCGTTGGCCGTGAAATCTTCCGCCGCGCCGTTCGCGGCATGGGCTCAGCCGCCAGCACGGTTCTGGACCGTGCCGGACTGAGCAAAGATGAGATTGATGTCGTGATTCCCCATCAAGCCAACAAGCGTATTATTGAAGCACTCTGCGATCACACCGGCATTCCGCTGGAGAAGGCCTTTATCAATATCCAGCACTACGGTAACACGTCGGCTGCAACCGTGCCGATTGCGCTGTGCGAAGCGGTCGAACAGGGTTTCATCAAACCGGGCAATACCATTCTCTCGGCGGCATTCGGTGCCGGTTTGACCTGGGGAGCCAGCATTATCAAATGGGGACAGCGAGTCACGCCAATGGGGACTTCTGATGCCTGCTTACCGCCATGCGATCAATCCGCGCGCGAGATCATGCAGAATGCGATTGATCACTGTACCGGCGTGAAATAGTTTTTCGCCGCCATGGATCCAAAAAGCCACTGATGACAGTGGCTTTTTTTTCATTCTTCTCAAACCCGATTTACCGGCGCTGCGTGCGTTTGCCGCGACCCTGATGGATCTTCATTTGCTTTTTCATCCGCCGCTTATCCGCAGAGCGCCCTTTCGGGGCATGTTCAGGCAGTGCGATGGTCGGATCCGGTTCATAACCCGCCAGCCATTCCTGAGGCAATCGTGTATCAAGCAAGGTCTCAATCGCTTTTAATGCCCATTCTTCATCCAGACTCATCAGCGAGACTGCCAGCCCTTCACTGCCGGCACGACCTGTCCGGCCAATCCGGTGGACATAATCTTCTGCCTGATAAGGCAGGTCAAAATTAACCACCTGAGACAGTTGCTCAATATCGAGTCCCCTGGCGGCGACATCTGTCGCAATCAAGGCCCGGACTTTGCCGGCTTTAAAGTCATCCAGCGCCCGCTGACGCGCGCCCTGACTTTTATCGCCATGAATCGACACAGCCTGAATGCCATCGAGCTTGAGCTCTTTCACCAGGGCATCAGAGCCCTGCTTAGTTTTGGTAAACACCAGCACTTGCTGCCAGTTCCGGGAGCCGATCAGATAAGCCAGCAGTTCAGCTTTCCGGTGCTTGTCCACCGGATGAACGATTTGTTTCACCGTCTCTGCTGTGGTATTGGCTGGCGTCACCTCAATGACTTCAGGTTCATGCATCATTTTATAGGCCAGCACTTTCACGGCCTGTGAAAACGTTGCCGAGAACAGCAAGGTCTGACGAGGTGCCTTCAAGCGTCTGAGAATCCGCTGAATTTCAACCTGAAACCCCATATCCAGCATGCGGTCGGCTTCATCAAACACCAGATACTCTACTTGGCTGAGATCGACATTCCCCATGTGGGCATGATCCAGTAAGCGGCCTGGTGTCGCGACGACAATCTCAGGGAATGCACGAAGCGCTTTGGTTTGCAGATTGATGCTGGTGCCGCCATAAACGGCAACGGAAGTCACCGGCAGTGACGCACAATAAATTGTCAGATTGTCCTGCACCTGCTGCGCCAGTTCTCGGGTCGGTGTCAGTATCAGTGCCCGGATGGGCGCGCCTTGACGACTCTCCTGCGACCGCTCCGGCACAGGTTTGGTCAGCAGGTGCTGAATCAATGGCAAACCGAATGCAGCGGTTTTTCCTGTTCCCGTTTGCGCAGCGGCCAGAACATCCTGCCCCTTCAAAGCAACGGGAATCGCCAGTTGCTGGACAGGCGTTGGTTCTGAAAAACCCAGTCTGTCGACAACAGAAAGAATGTCTGCCTGTAGCCCTAACCCGGAAAATGCCATGTTGTTGTTACCTGAATACGAAAAGGCAGGGATTTTAGCCCCTGCTGCTTCATGTTGCCAATGAAATGGCGACGGATACTTAAACTTTTTCGATATTCAGAAACGCCGCGCCGCGAACGCCTCCCGCATCGCCGTGTTTGGCTTTGATGATCTTCGGCGCACGGGCTACAGAGAGTAAGTGCTTTGGCAAGCGTTTCGGCAGTTCTTCATACAAGAGCTCGAAGTTCGAGAGTCCGCCGCCCAGCACAATGACATGCGGATCCAGCCCGGTCAGCAGGTTTCCAAGGCAAATAGCGAGCAGTTCAACAAAGCGATCCACATGCGCCACGGCTTTGGCTTCGCCCTGCTGATAGCGCTGGATAATATCAATCGCTGGCACTTTCTCGCCGTAGTAATGCGCATAAAGCTGCTCGAAGCCACGACCAGACAGATAATTATCGATACAGCCCCGATTGTCACAGCCACACTGGAACAACGGCGCTTTTTCACCTAGGTGGAACCAGGCATCAATCGGCAAGCGAGTATGGCCCAGCTCCCCTGCCACATGGTTTTTGCCAGAAAAAACTTTGCCTCCGAAAACCAGACCACCACCGAAACCTGTCCCCAGAATCAATCCAAGTACGGAAGGCTCATCACGCAGGGCTTCATCCCAGGCTTCAGACAGTGCAAAACAGTTGGCATCGTTATCAATGCTCACGGCGCGTCCAAGGCGGTTTTCCAGATCCCGGCGTAAAAAACGGCCTTTCGCAGCCGGGATGTTTGAAGTCAGCACACTGCCATCTTCCGCATCTTCCATGCCGGGAATCCCGATACCGATTTTGCCTTCGCAGCCGAAAGTCTGATCCGCTTTCTGAATCAGCCCCACCAGAGTTTCGATTAACGCGTCATAATCATCACCCGGTGTCGGGACACGTTCGGTCGCCACACGTTCCAGTTGTTCGTCAAAAGCACCAAATTCAATTTTGGTTCCACCGACATCGAAGCCGTAATACATCGTTCTCTCCATTATTTTACGCTGCGAAAATTATCCATCGTTCAGGATATACAGACTGTGACCTGAGCCTTATTTAGCAAGTCATCAGTCAGCGTCAGTGCACATTTAAAACAAGTAATTCATGAAATTTCTGGATTGCTCAAACCGCTTCAGCGCTGACCGTCTGACGCAGCCGACTGACGGCAGAATCTTCCGGTAGGGAGCGATTCAATTTGCCCGCCAGATAGCTTTCCCGGAACACATCAAACCACAGGTCCAATGCCTCGGCATTTTGCGATTCGCCATAAGCGTCCACGATCCGTGCGGCAACTTCCGCCGTCCCGAGCTGATTCTCTTTTGCGGCCTCCCGCACCCGATAACGGGAACGTGAATCCGGCGTAATCGACAGCATCGGAAATCCATCCAGATACGGACTTTTACGAAACATTTTCTTCGCTTCGGACCAGCTGCCATCCAGTAGAATAAACAGCGGACGCTTACCGGGTCCCACGGAAATCTGTGCGGCAACACGCTCAGGCGTCCCGTATTCAGCCGGGAAAATCACGTAAGGCTGCCATTGCGGATCCGCAAGGATGTCAAGCATGGCCGGATCAGGCTCCGTTCTGGACCAGATAAAGGCAAAGGTATCCCGGAACAGATCGGCAATAAGCCGACCGGTATTACTGGGCTTGAGCACTTCATCATCATACATCACCAGCATAAACGCGGCGTCTGACTCGACTTCAGACTTCAAAGCACAAATACACAGGTGTGCCCGAAGCATACAAAACCGACACCGCTCAACTTTTCCGCCACGGGCAAGAAAAGGACGGGTTGATCGGGCCAATCGGGCATCATACAGGTGATGAACGGCGTGAATACGCATAGAAACATTCCGGAATTAAAAAACGCCAGCATTCTACTGGCGTTAGTTATCCGGTGACAAGACGGTCAGCGGTTTTCGGCGTGTTTTACGCGCGTATTTTATAGCGCGTCAGCAACTGTTCCTGCTCGCGGGCAATGTCAGCGACTTTCGCGGCTTCTTCCACTAAGGTTGCAAGCTGCTGATTGTTGAGGTTAGCCTGACCGGCCACTTCTTCCACATTTCGGCCAACTTCAACGGAAGCATTCTCCTGTTGCTGGGTGGCTGCAGCAATGGTGATCACTTTCTCTGAGATCCGGGCAATGGCTCCCTGAATCCTGTGAATTGCGGATTCAACGTCACTACTGAGTGAAATCGAGGCCGTCATCTCACTCCGGCTTTCCTGCATGGCAGTATTTGCGTCCAATGCAGCCCGGTGCAATTCCTCTATCGTCTGACGAATCGACTCTGTTTGCTGATTTGTCTGGCGGGCTAATTGGCGGACTTCATCGGCAACCACCGCGAAACCGCGCCCTTGCTCACCTGCGCGGGCAGCTTCAATCGCGGCGTTGAGCGCCAGCAGGTTGGTATTGTTGGCGATCGAGCTGATGAGCTCCACAACCTCTGTAATTCTGATCACATGGGTATCCAGCGCTTTCATACAGGCTTCATTGCGGGCAAATTGTGCATCCAGCGATTGCAGGCGTTCAGTACTGCGACTGATAATACGCACCCCCTCCTGCGCCAGTTGATTGGCGGCTTCTGCCTCGGATTCAGAGTCTGTGGTACTGAGTGCGATCTCTTTAATGGACGCTTCCAGCTCAGTAATTGCAGCAGCGATCGCACTGAGCTGATCACTTTGCTGGTTCATTGCGTGCCGTGACTGTGTTGACGCGGACTGGCTTCGCTCGGCGGCCAGAGTCAGGTGCTGGCTGTTGCGGTTCAGTTGGGCCATGGCCTGACTGTTCGCTTGGTTGGACAGATTCAGCAGCACGGCGAGTTCTGCAAATTCACGCGGTGCTTTTTCGTCCGCCATCACCGTCAGATCGCCCTGACTGTTTGCTTTCACCACATCGTCTAATCGCTGCAAAGATTGCCGGACCGTTTTGCTGACCCAGATTCCACTTACAATCGCGAGCAAGAGCCCTGCGGCACTCAGCCCCACAAAAATCAGCCTGGCACTCTCGCTGGCCGTCACCACCCCTTGCTCACTCTGATGCATCATCTGACTTGCATCGGCTTCTAAAGCAGTCAGTTGCTGCATGATCTGACTGACTTGCGCCTTCGCCTGAGCAGCCTGCTGTGCCTGCGCCTGAATCAATCGCAATGTCTCGAGCTTGAGTGCCACCATCCCTTGCTCACCAAACAGCGCCTGCACCATCTCAAATGGCACGGTCAGACTGGTGAACTCGGCCAGTTCCGGATTGATGCGATTGAGCTCTTTCCAGCCGTACTGCATCCCGGAAAGGTTGGTTCGTTTCAGATCTTTCGCGATCGCTTCAGCTTTCGCCAAATCACTCTCAAACAACAGGGCCATCATGTTGGTCCCCATTTCCTGAGAATGATTAATCAAATTCGTCACATGCCCCATCGCCCCCGTATCCCCGGCATAGAGCCCAATGCTGATTCGGCTCATCTCTGAACGGACGGAAGTGATGGCGTAGTTCATCGTCGCTTTCTCAGACGCTAATTTGGCCTGATGGGTCAGAATCTGCTGTTGGGTTTGAAAAATGGATTGGACGAGCTGATTGAATACAGCAAGATCGGTTCTGAAGTTTGCCACTTTATCCGAGAGCCAGCCAAGCTGGTTCTGGGTCGCTAACGTTTCCAGGCTGCTGACCGCATCTTCCACCCGCTGTTCATTGGCCTTCAGAGACGCCAGAGAAGACTTCAGATGATCAATCGACCGACTGTTCATCAGTTCAGACAGGCTTTGCGCTGAAGCCAGCGAACCTTTCACCATCTCTGCATTGAGAGATGCGACCGGCAATGCCTGCTGGCTGAGTAAGCTGAACTGAGCGGCAACCCGATTCAGGCCCTGATTTCCAAACAATGACAGCAATCCCCCGATCACCACCAGAAGCAAAAATACAGACTGTATCAGGTATACAACAGACAGCCGTGTCTGATGTGTATGCTTTTTTGTCATGATAAACCTTTGTCACAATCAGAATTGCTGGCTGCGCTCTTCCGTGAGTCAGAATCATGAGCCATCAATTGTGATCTTTATCTAAATGATTTCCGCCGTAAAATACGGAAACAATGTGACAAAAACATGTCAATTGACAAAAAAGCGTAACAAAAACGAATGGTTACCAGAGCCGTTTTGACACAAAAAGAGCAGCATCTGCTGCTCTTTTTGTCGAAAGGTATCCAGAATCAGGCAAATGAGGTTTGCTCACTGATGACGCTATCAAATAAGTTCTTCACCAGACTGATATAGTCTTCCAGAAAAGAAATTTGCTCGACACCCGGGTGCTTTAACCAGAGTCCGCCCAGGATTTCGGATAAGTCTTCCAGTACAGCATCTGCTTCCTGCATGAGCTTAAATCTGAAATCTGGTTTCAGGTCAGGGTTCTGATTGAAAACCGCCATCAGGTTAGTCGCAATCAGATCCGTGACCACATTTTCGACGGTTTCTTCACTCGCGTCTGTTCCTGATTCCTCAAACACATGTAAGTTTTCGGAAAAATACTCTATCAGCGCGTGATAACCTTCAGATTCAACAACCATATGATTTGCTTAATTCATCCTACACTACCCCGGATCATAGTGTGTCAGCGACGATTTTCAAGCATGCTGATGGCATCTGTGCACAAGTTAACTATTTTATTTATCAATAAGAAATGGCTAATTTAGCAGTGAACATTAGAGTCGAATGTTGGGTGGCTCCGATATCAGCCGAACAATGCAATCCACTGCTGATAAAAGTAATCCAGATGACGACCTGACCCTAAATGGTATACAATTTCGCGTCTCAACACGGAACAATAGAGAATCATAGGTCATGAAAATAATTCGCTGGATCCTGGGCAAGATTATCCTGCTGCTCAATGCTGTCTTCTCCCCAAAAGCAATGAAACGCTCCACGCAAGATCAACAGAGTGTCGATCAGGCAGTGCAAGCTATGCAGCTTTATCAATTTGATGCCTGCCCTTTTTGTGTCAAAGTCCGTCGCAGTGCAAAACGACTGGCGCTGCCTCTGACAACCAAGGATGCAAAACATCCTGAATTTGAACAGGAACTGATTCAGGGTGGCGGTCGCCGCAAAGTCCCTTGCCTTCGGATTGAAAAAGACGACGGTCAGGTTGAATGGATGTATGAATCAAAAGATATCATCCTGTATTTAGAAACACGTTTCGCCTGAATGACGCTCCCGGCTGTCTCAGCCGGGATCATCGCCAATCTTTTGACAAGCATCTGATACTCGCCCGGCTTCTTTTCAGTATTATTTCTTATACAATCAACGGTTAGCGTTTTGCTAAACTCAACTTGCCACGACGATTTATGAGGATCCCCCATGCGATTACATCGTATCGCCTGTTTTTTAGCTCTCGTTGTGAGTGCTGCTTTATCGGGCACAGTTTCAGCTCAGGCAGATGAAAAGGAAAAATCGGCGGCGGCCGTTCCGGCGGAAAGCGATCACGACTCTGCAACGACGCAATCTGACATTCAGGTTGGCGATGTATTGACTGTCAAACTGGACGAGATTTTACCGACACAGCCTGTATTAGCGTACGACAGAATTTTCGCCAGCCTGGGGCGATATGAAGCCCGACCGGCTCAACTGTTCGATGATCTGTGCCTGACCAACGGCGGCGGTGGCATTCAAACCTGGCATGAAGATTCCAAACCGACCGATCTGGAAAGCTATACCTGTAAACAAAAACCAGGCAGCCAGCAAGATGCGCTGCCAACCGTGCTCGTGGCACCGGACGGAAAAACACTGTATCTGCTCTCTGGTCATCACATTCTTTCAACCTTCTGGGATATGCCAAACGGGGGGACCAGTGTCCCTGTGCTGGTGAAAGTCACCCACAGCCTTGCTGAGGGCGATATTGATGAAAAATGGGATGCCATGAAAAAAGCCGGTCAAATCTGGCTCTATAATACGCGCGGAGAGAAAATCAAACCTTCAGACCTGCCGCAGTATCTGGGTATGAAGCAACTCAAACATGATAAATACCTCTCGCTGGTCTTTTTCCTGCGGAACGTTGCTTACAGTGATCCGGATACAGATTTTCCCATGGCCAATCCACTGATCCGGCCGATGTCTGTGCCCTACCTGCAGTACCACTGGGCCCAGTTTCTACGCAAAAAAATGAAAGTTTCACAATATGATCTGGATGACCCGGAGCAATATACGGCTGCGTTAAAAGAAGCCGCTTCGATGATCGTCAACGCGCCTGATGATGAAGAAATCCCCGGCAGTGGCAAAACCGCGAAAGCACTGGGTAAATTTGAGGAAATGAATACCAAAGTGCTCGATTCACTGTTGTCTCGACAAACCTCCAGCTGGCATTACGCGATGGCTTACCGGATTCGTGAACAAGAAGAATCAACCCCGAAACGGGTGCTGGAAGCCAGAAAAGCCAAAGAAGCGGAAGAAAAAGCGAAGCAAGAGAAAGCGGCTTCCGGTGAATCTCAAGAAGGGACGAAAGCGGGCGAAAGCCAATAACCAACGCCCCTCTTTCCTTTTCGTATCAGTCAATCAGGCGAAGCTCAGCTTCGCCTTTTTCATGGCCTGACTTCAGCTCATTTTCGGAGCACGATAAATATAAGGTACGGTTTCAGCAACCCACTGAAAACCGTGCCGTGCAACGATCGGCCGGCTCATTTCTGAGGCATCGATGGTTAAATAACGTTTTCCACGTCGGCAAGCATCGTCAATCCGTTGCTGCAATAACGCCGTGTAATACCCTTTTCCCCGACATTGTGCGATCGTGCTTCCCCCCCACACACCCGCAAAGGGACTTTGGCCGTTGAAAATGATCCAGGCTGAACTCACTGGTTCCTCCTGTTCATAAATCACATAAACAGAGACGGTATCCGGCTGCGTTTGTTTCAGATAGAGCAAATTGTCCAGATGGTCACTTTGATCTGTTTGCCACACCGCTTCCTGAACCTTCATGGCATCCTGAATGCCCTTGAAATCGTGAACCTCAGTGATGAGTCCTGGAGAAGACCGCACGGGTGTGACTTCAGCCAGATCTAAAACCATAAAGGACTCGGGCGCGCCTTGCTGAAAACCATGCGACGTTAAATATTGCCCGATACTGGCAGGTTGATCGGTGCTGTAAGTTTTCCACTCGAAAAATGGCGCACTCTCCGAAAAGTACGCAATCTGACGGTGAATCACTGAACTGAGATTGTTTTCATCCAGCTCAAAAAATGAAATAAAACCACCCTGCCCCTGGGCTGAACGGAAACGCACCAGACCATCGGACAGGCTTTTTTCAAAACCCGGTATTTCTATCGTCATCCGCTCATAATGATTATAGGCAGCCATGACTTCCTGTTGATTCATCTTGTTTCCTTACCCATTGTATTCACGACTCCCGGAGATAAAGCGCAGCAATTGATCAACGTCCAGGAAATCACGGACTTGCTGATGGTGGCTGACTTTATCACCGACAATCACCAGATTCACCCCCAGATCCTGACAGGCTTGGCGATCCCACGCTGCATCACCAAAGTAGGTCAGTGGTAAATCGTTCACATCCCCGGCCATTTCTCGTGCCTTCATCATGATCTGAGTCCGGACATAATGATCGTTTGAAGAAGCCATCGATAACTGGTCGGTCTGAAAACCCGCGGCCTGCAATTTCAGCAGAGCCGTTTCCCCCCAACCACCTGTTGCAACAGAAACCACAAATCGTTCATCCGCCAGCAAGCGATATAAGAAAGCTTTTGCGCCCCTGACTTCCTGAACCGGATGCTGCTTGAGATACAGCCGGATATTTTGAATAAATACAGATTTGACCCGCGCTTCCAGGCAGTCCAGCTGTTCATCTGGTGCCTGGTGCTGGATAAAAGTCCGTAAAATTCCCCGATCCGTTGCATGAGGGTATTCATCCAGCCCCCGATTTAAGTCCAGCCCGGTCACGCGCTTCACCGCATCCATAAAACAGTGCGCATCAAACCCGCTGGAACGAATGAGTGTATCGTCTACATCGAACATCACATGGTACATGCCTGCAACTATCCTTCGTGATTATGTTTAGGTTACTGAATGTTTTTCGCCCGGCCATTTCAGCCAGAAAAATGACACTGCCATTCAACCTTCCAGCCAGGCTTCAGCAGCTTCCCTGTCTTCCCGATTGAATGCTTTGATGGTGAGGCCTGGAATCAACGCGCCTTCAAGTTCGCTGATTTTCTTCACCCATTGTTGATCCGACAACACGGCAGCACGCTGGAATTTTCGGATAAACCCGATCATTCCGGGAATTTGGGACAACTCGACACCGATGGCAGCAAAGGAGGGTAAGTGATAATCCACCACATCGAACAACATTTTCCCTGCTTCAATCCGGACCGATTTTGTGCGAAGTTCATCCAGCGCAAGCCGCATTTCTGCGGCGTCCAGCTTGCCACTGATGGTGATATGCAGGCGGTCGTCTCCGACATTTTCAACACGAAACATCAGCACACCCTTTATTGATTACAATGTGATTAAGTATTGCCTATGCCAGCCAGTCCGGCTAGGGCGAGACTGAATGACCCGCCTGAATCTTAAAATCTTTCTTCAGATACATCGTTATCTTTCACTCATTGCCAATACGATTGAAGATGACTCCTGGTGTTCCTGCCACTGTTTCGCAAGTAAACCATAAAGGGCAGAATCAGACAGATAACCATCAACAATCCATCGCTCGGGGAGATAGCCTTCTTCCACAAAACCAAGCTTTTGCAGCACTTTGGCAGAACCTAGGTTCATCGGATCAATTTCTGCTTCAAGCCGGTTCAAATTCATCTCTTCAAATGCAAAACGAATCAGTGCAGATGCGGCTTCAAATACGACGCCCTTGCCCCAATATGCCTTCGCAATACCAAAGCCGATTTCAGCTCTTCGGGAAGTCGGATGAATATTAAAGAGCATACATTTTCCAATAAATGTCTGGCTTTCGCGATCACAGATACCCAAGACCAGTTTCTCTGGCTCATCAAGCGAAGCCTTTGAGGATTGGATGTCCTCATACGCCTGTGACAGGGTGTGCCATGGCGAACCGTCCCAGTATTGCATCACCTCCGGGTCTGAAAAAATATCAAATAATGCTTCAGCATCGCTGAATGTCAGCGGCCGTAACACCAGTCTGTCCGTGTCTAACTGAATCATTTCCATATCCCTGATTATTTGAGTCATCATAAGGCCAACACCCACAAATGAAACGTGTTGTATATCATAATTTTATTCAAATCAACAAGAAAGAGTCAGCGGAAAGGGTAAAAAATGAGAATTCAGAAAGGGAATTGAAAAAATACACAATCAATAGATAAAAAAAGAGAGCTTTTTATCAAGCTCTCTTGAATACACTATCTGGAACAAGGTTAGAAAGTGAAGCCCAGATTCACCCCGAATCCACTGCCATCAAATTCCACATCGAAATCTTTCACTTCATAATCAATATGTGTATATCGTGCGCCAATCACAAAAGCATTATTGTTTTCCAGTGGAACACGATATTCGTAGTGAACCAGAAAGCCAAAGCTGTCTTTAAAGTCAACGGTGCCATCACAACCACCATAATAACCGCTAACATCACATTCAAATTCCACACCTGTATGGTAAGTTGCACCGGCACCAATCTGATGTCGCTGGTAACCACGAAGTAACAACAGGTCAACCGGAATACGGCTGAAGGTCATTTCACCGTTCGATGCACTGGCCGATGAGAATTTATATCCGATCGTTCCCCGAAGTTTTAGTGAATCTTGCAAAAAGTAATCAATGCCACCGAATAATGACAAACCTTCCGCAGATTTTACTTTGGTTGAACTCCCATCGGTGTAGTAGGCTGTGGTCATGGTATCACCACCAATGTCATAGCCGGCTCCGATAATAAAATCGACTTCCGCAAATGATTGGGCAGAAAAACTCAATGCAGACAATCCCATTGCTGCATACATTACATTCTTTTTCAACATTTTATTTCTCGAATAATATCAATCTAAATATAACCTGCTCGATGAAATCGATTCAGTCCGATTGTAATCAATACAAAATTGAATCCCTTCAAAGAGGCGGCTTATATTAACAGTTGCGTGAAAGAACAAAATATTGAAATTGAAGAGATGAATAAAACTGTGGAAAGGTTCAACTTCCGAGTGAATTGAATATGTATTCAGACATACACCATTCTCAGACTGAATACATATTGAACCGGTTATTTCGCTTTGACCAGAAACCGATCAAGCTGATTGGCAAATTGCTGTCGGTCGGCCTGGCTGAGTGGTGCTGGCCCACCGGTTTGAATGCCGCTGCTGCGCATGGTTTCCATAAAGTCACGCATTTGCAGACGCTGTTTGATGGTATCTTTTGAATACATCTCACCGCGGGGATTTAATGCATGCGCCCCTTTGGTAATGACTTCGTCTGCTAACGGAATATCCGCTGTAATGACCAGATCACCCGGCTCTGTCTGCTGGACAATATGATTATCCGCCACATCAAACCCAGACATCACCTGAACAGCTCGGATATGAGGTGATGCCGGAACCCGAATCGCATGGTTGGCGACCAGCGTCGTTTGCACACCAACACGGTTGGCGGCCCGGAAAATGATTTCTTTGATTACATTCGGACAAGCATCTGCATCCACCCAAATCTTCATCCAACCATACCTTTATCGTCTGTTATCAATAGAAAACACAGAGAAAAAAGCCGCCAATCAAGGCGGCTGATTCACGATTCAACTCAGCATTCAATGCCTTGTTTACGCAGATATTCATCGTAAGTGCCGTGGAAGTCGTTCACGCCTTCTTTGGTAATTTCAATGATGCGCGTTGCAATCGACGAAACAAACTGTCGGTCATGAGAAACGAACATCAGGGTTCCCCTGTAGTTTTCAAGGGCCAGGTTCAGTGACTCAATCGATTCCATATCCATGTGGTTGGTCGGTTCATCCATCAGCAGAATATTCGGTCGTTGCATGATGAGTTTACCAAACAGCATCCGGCCTTGCTCACCACCCGAAATCACGCGTACAGATTTCTTAATGTCGTGCTGAGAGAACAGCATCCGGCCCAGAATACCGCGAACGGTTTGTTCATCATCGCCTTCTTTCTTCCACTGGCTCATCCAGTCCAGCAGATTCATGTCTGTCTCAAAATCATCAGAATGATCCTGAGCATAGAAGCCGATGTTGGCGTTTTCAGACCATTTCACCAGACCAGACATCGGTGCCATTGCACCGGCCAGCGTGTTCAGGAAAGTGGATTTACCAATCCCGTTTTCACCGATAATGGCAATGCGCTCACCCACTTCCACCATCAGATTCACGCCATTGATCAGGATATTGTCGCCATAGCCCTGTTTCAGTCCTTCCACTTCCAGTGCATTACGGAACAGTTCTTTTTCCTGCTCGAAACGGATGAACGGGTTCTGACGGCTGGAGGCTTTTACTTCTTCCAGCTGAATCTTATCGATTTGTTTCTGACGAGAAGTCGCCTGCTTCGCTTTCGAGGCATTCGCAGAGAAACGGCTCACAAAGGAGTTCAGTTCTGCAATCTGGGCTTTCTTCTTCGCGTTATCAGCCAGCAGACGATCCCGCGCCTGAGTCGCTGCGGTCATGTACTCATCGTAGTTCCCTGGGAACATCCGCAGCTCACCGTAATCCAGATCAGCCATATGCGTACACACCATGTTCAGGAAGTGACGGTCGTGCGAAATGATGATCATGGTGCAGTTGCGCTGCATCAGCACCTGCTCCAACCAACGAATGGTGTTAATGTCCAGGTTGTTCGTTGGTTCGTCGAGCAGCATAATCTCTGGCTCAGCAAACAGAACCTGCGCCAGCAGAACACGAACTTTCAGACCCGGCGCAACTTCGCTCATCAAGCCAAAGTGCAGATGCTCAGGAATCCCAAGACCCAGCAGCAGTTCACCGGCGCGTGCTTCTGCAGAATAGCCGTCCATCTCGGCAAATTCTGTTTCCAAATCCGCAACGCGCATGCCGTCGTCTTCCGACATTTCAGGCAGAGCATAAATCCGATCGCGCTCGGCTTTGATTTCCCACAGCTCTTTGTGGCCCATGATCACCGTATCAACCACGGTAAACTCTTCAAACGCGAACTGATCCTGACCCAGTTTAGCCATACGCTCATTGGGATCTTTATTGACCACACCAGCAGAAGGCTCCAGCTCTCCACTCAGGATTTTCATGAAAGTCGACTTACCGCAACCGTTGGCACCGATCAGGCCATAACGGTTTCCTTCGCCGAACTTAACGGAGATGTTTTCAAACAGTGGCTTATCGCCAAACTGCATGGTGATGTTGGCTGTTGTGATCAAAATAAGTTCCTACAACATTGAAACAGACATGAAAAAAGCTGCCGATGACTGCTGGCAGCTTTTTGTTGAATTTGGCAGCATTCTACCAGACGACGTGAGTTTTATCACGCTTTGTCTCGGTCAGCCTTCGCCAAGCATTATCTGGGACAGAAAGATAATTTTCGTGAAACTCGGAAAAATCACGCTACCGGCGACTTTCGCCGGAACTTTGGAACTGAATGACGAAAAAACAGGCAGGCAAACGTTTCAATTTCAAGCTGACCACACTCCCGGCCCCTCTTGACCTGCATTTGGCACAGTTGCCCTCAATTTTTTTGTAAAAATACCAACGAATGACAGGAATTGAAGTCAAACCTGAAAATTATCTTGTTTTATTACAAACAACCTAATAATCCGCATGAAATAAGTAATTTTTGGGATCACAGTTTTATCAGTATATTTATCTGCGTTAATGATAGAGATCACAAGTTACAAAAGATCAAGATCACAAATACAAGTGATTAATTTTACTAGGATAAAAACAACCTGACCGTTACAATCCCTGCCCATAAAAACGATAACAGTTCACAGGATAAATGCCTGTTTTTCTTCCCTATATGTGAAAGGTCCTAAGTAAAGATGAGTCCGGAAAAATACCTCCTCGACTGGCAAACCAGTCAAACCAATGCTGAATCCATCTCACCAATTCTTGGCCAGCTATATCGACAAAAAGGCGTCGAAGTGCTGTTGTTCGGTCGTCAGGTTGTCAATGCGTCTGTCATTGAACTGATTAAAGCCCACCGCATCGGCAAACGTTACACTGAAACAGAAATCTCTCCTTCTCTCACCCTGCCGATTATCGAAAAGCTGAACCAGCTGGACCTGTCCCCCTGCCGGATTGATGTAGGCCAACTGGCAAGCACTTACTGGAAAGATCATCAGGATGACAGTGCGCTGGATGATTTCCTGCAAACCGCACTGGCTGACTCACTGAGCAGCACCGATTCTCTGCAGACCCGCGATGTTGTCCTGTACGGTTTTGGCCGGATCGGCCGCCTGCTGGCACGTCTGCTGATTGAAAAAAGCGGTGCCGGTTATCCGCTGCGTCTGCGTGCCATTGTGGTTCGTGGCGGAAAACACGGCGATTTAGAAAAACGTGCCAGCCTGCTGCGCCGCGACTCTGTGCACGGTCAGTTCAACGGCAGCATCATCGTTGATGAAGAGCGCAAGGCGATCATTGTCAACGGAAACTACATTCAAGTGATCTACGCGAACAGCCCGGCTGAAGTGGATTACACCACTCACGGTATTCACAATGCGCTGATTGTTGATAACACAGGGATCTGGCGTGACACCGATGGCCTGAGCCAGCACCTGAAATGTCCGGGCGCTGCAAAAGTGCTGCTGACCGCACCAGGCAAAGGCGACATCAAAAACGTGGTCTTCGGTGTGAATGAAACCGATATCCTGAGCGAAGATACAATTATCTCTGCAGCCAGCTGTACCACCAATGCGATTACGCCCGTCCTGAAAGCTGTGAATGATCAATACGGGGTTCTGAACGGCCATATCGAAACCGTTCACTCTTACACCAACGACCAGAACCTGATCGACAATTTCCATTCAGGCGAACGTCGTGGCCGCTCTGCCTCACTGAACATGGTTCTGACTTCAACCGGTGCAGCAAAAGCTGTGGCGAAAGCTTTGCCAGAACTGGCGGGTAAACTGACGGGCAATGCCATTCGTGTTCCGACACCGAATGTGTCGATGGCTGTGGCGAACCTGAACCTGAATACGGATGTGTCTGCAGAAGAACTGAACACTTACCTGCGCAACATTGCGCTGAATTCAGCGCTGTCTGGCCAGATTGATTACACGCAATCGACTGAAATTGTCTCCAGTGACATCGTTGGCTCTCGTCATGCGGGTGTTGTCGATGGTGCCGCGACCATTGCTCAGGACAAACGTTGCGTACTGTATATCTGGTACGACAATGAATTCGGCTACAGCTGCCAGGTTGTTCACTGTATGGAACAAATGATGGGTGTGCGTTATCAGACCTTCCCGGCATTGAAGTAATTCCGACTCCACAACAATAATAACTATTTCTCTTGCTGAACTTTCGCCGCCCGAGTTAACTCAGGCGGCTTTTTTATTGACCGGACATTAAAAGCTAATCGACAGCTTTTCAATATCCGCTTCGCCGCTCACGCCTGAGTAATCTGTCGTATTGTCATCAATACTTGAATTACTGCCCTGGAAGTAAGTTCCACCATCAGGCACTTCATCGTAACTGACCGTTGATGCCGGAGAAGTACTCTGATCAGCAAGGCCAACAATGGCATTGACCGGTGTTGTCTGATTAATTTGCCCTAACGCTTGCTCGAAGGCTGTATACACAGCATCAGAGCCATTCAGATCACCATTCACTGAGCGCTGTGGGTTCAGTACCAGATCAAACGTTAAGGTTGTTTTGCTCATTGCATCGGTTTGCGCAATGGTCCCCACCTGAGTGACACCTAAATGTGTAATGCGCCCGCCTTCAGATTTAAAAGAAGTCGCTTCATCAAATACCACGGTATTTCCACCGTCCTGAACAAAAATATAGTAAAGGTTTGAGGTTGCATTGGTCCACCCGGAACCCATACGTTTCAGTCTGACTTGGATATCACCTTCATCGACCGATCCTGAATTATTCACATCAAAATTCACAGCAACTTCAAAAAGCTGATCAACCGGAAAATCCGCTGGCAGTTGCTCTGCGAAGTTCACCTGAATCTGCATTGGGACAGCGGTATATTCCTTCGTGGTGCCGCCGCCAGAGACCGTTGAAACCTGAGTGCTCTCTGTCGTTGTCTGACTTGAACTTGAAGAACCACCCCCGCAGGCCGATAACCCCAGCACCGAAAACATTAAGACAGCCAGTGTTGTTTTACGCATTTGTACTCCTCGTGTTACGTTTTTTATTTTATTGAAACATTTTTGTATCACTTGGGGGGGGCGGCCATTTTCAAGCGGTCACTAAAAGCATGATTTTGCAATTTGATCGATGCCACATCACTGCACACATTCACTTTGAATATCTGTCAATTTCGGGAAAAAAAGAATATGAAAAAAAACCGCCCGAATCTTTCGGGCGGTTTTTGACAGTGATCAATCGAAATGGAACTTTAGAACTTCACCTGATAGTTCAGTGTGAAGGTACGGCCCCGGCCTTTATAATCAAAGACTTCAGCAGGACCATAGCTTGAGTACCAACCTGTGGCACGTTGTCCCCAAACAGTACTGTATTCACGATCCAACAGATTCTGAATACCAAAACCCAGGCTGCCAACAGGCAACTGATAATGACCCACCAGATCCAGGACGGTATAGCCGTGAATTTCTTGGCCTTTATCATCCTTCAAATTAAACGTCGTCTGGCTTTGCAGTTTCAATGCATAGCTATCTTCAAACCATGCCAGCCACGCACCTGCTTTCGAAGAACTTGCATAGTTAATGGATTGTTTGACCCAATCATCATTCGCATTCTGCACTTCAGATTTCACCAGGTGGCCATTTACACCCGTCTGCCAGGCATCATTCAACCAGTAAGCAGCCTGACCTTCCCAACCATAGACACGCGTCTTATCATCAGAAATTTCAATATTCAGCGTTTTCTTATTGGCACCCACTTTCTTATCGGATTGTGAGTAATAAACGGCTGTCTGGATGTTCAGGTCACCGCTGTCATGACGATAACCGACTTCATAGCTGTTGGTTTTAATCCCGGACAGTCTGGAATCATCCACATTGATGCTGCCAGTCAGATTGTAATGACCATTGGCATCCGGACCTGAATAGGTGCCGACACCGTAATATTTCGCCGGGTCTGACAGGTCAAAGCCTTGCGCGAAGTTGGCCCAAATCTGATCCGTATCGGTCAGGTGGTAGATGGTGCCTAAGTTAAACAGACCGATATCATAATCTGTTTCGCCGCCAGGCACCGGATCAGCAGAAGTACCCGTACCCTGTGCAATCGCAACCTGTGTACCGCCAGCAACAAAGTCATCGACTTTATTCTGCATGTACTGGAAGCGATACCCCCCTTCCACACGCCAGTTCTCGGTGATTGCATAATCCGCCTGAATGAAGCCAGCAATGGAAGATACTTCGGTGCCCGGATAACGGCCAATCATTGATGCCTGACGATTCACCAAGCCGCCCGAGTTGTAGCTGGTTTGACGGTCAAACAGCATCTGATTGCTGTCTAGTTTGTCAACGTAACCATCCACACCATAAGTCAGCGTCAGGTTTTCCAGCGACTTGACCATCGCCGCACGCAGACTGAGCACATCCGTTTCCTGCTCAGATGCTGCTAAATAAGTGCCATAGATGAAAGGAATGAAACTCAGGGTTTCATGACGGTAAGATGCCTGAACCAGTAACTCGTGGCCCAGAAAATCCGAATGAATGTAGTCCGCATTCAGCATCCAACGTTCTGTTGAACCTTGACGATCGGACTCAAATCCGTCCCGAACTTCGATCAGGCTCTTGTCAGCAGGATTTCCGGTAATATTGTTCTTAACACCGGCCAGATCCTGGCCAAAGTAAATCCCGTACGGGCTGTCCTGCTCGCTGCTGTAGTATTGCGCCAGCAGATTGATGGTTTGCGTGTCTGTCGGCGTGATAGACAATGTACCCAATACATCAATAACTTCATTGAACTGAACAGAACCCTGTGTAATGTCCGGCACAACGATATCGCCATTCGCATCGTAATAGCCTTGGGTTTCACCATAAACGACAGAGGCACGACCTTTCACCAGCTCATTGCCACCGCTGACGGACTGAGCCAGTTTGTAATCGAAATCATCACTGCTGTTCAAGCCAGATGTGGTACTGACATAACTTTCAAACTGCAATTCAGTGCTGTCTGCTTTCTTCGTGACGATGTTAATCACACCACCCGTTGCGCCCGCACCATAAATGGACGTTGCACCGGAAAGGATTTCAACACGATCAATATTGAACGGATCGATAGAATCTAACTGACGGCTGATCAAACGGGAAGAGTTCAGAGACACGCCGTCGATCATGACCAGCATCGGACGACCACGCAGGTTTTGTCCGTAGTTAGTCCGGCCCTGACTGCTGACATCCATGGACGGTACGGCTGCGGCCAGAATCTCACCCAGACTTTTACCACCACGGTACTCTTGCTCAATCTGAGCGCTGTCGACATACCAGACTGTCCCTGGAATATCACTGATTGCTTTGGGTGCGCGGCTGGAAACCACGACCATTTTGTCTTCAGTTGTTTTGTATTCTTGAGCAAATGCTGAAGTAGAAACCAAGGTGGTTGCAGCAACGGCTGCCGCCACTGTCGTCAATTGAAACATCCCTTTTTTCACTGCCATTGTTACCACTTATTGTTTTAAGTTAACCATTAATAGAGTTTGATAATAATACTCATTTGCCACTTTATTTCCAGCATTCGTCCAAAAAAAGATCAAATTTATTGAACTTTTTTAAGGCCTTACAACCTTCATGGAGATTATAAGGCCCAGATCGACACGCTGGGTTAATCACGAAGCTTTGGCGTATTCCGTCACCAGGCTTTCTGTCACCCACTCAATCATGCCTTTATCACTTTCAAGATCAAACACAGGCTTTTGACATAACTGGTTGATAATTGTTGCACTTCGCCAAGCCATCAAGCTCAGTTGCGGTTCAGCAATCCCGTGACTGTGCATACCTGCATTCACAGCAAAGATTTTATTTTTCGCACTGCCTTTCCACTTCAGTTCAAAGTTTCCTGTCATGCCGTAACGGCCTTTCTCATCCAAGTCCAGCAAAGGCAAAATCGATTTGAGACATTGCGGATAAGGCGCACTGAAACCCGTGGCAAGAATGATGATATCGGCTTCATGCATTTCCGCTTGCTGACTCAGTGCATTTAATGCCTGAACAGCATAACTGCCAGCCCGATCTTCCAGCGAACTCATGCTCCGGTGAGGTAACAACCGCACCCACTTCTCTTCTTTCAGCACATCAAATCTGTGGTAAAGCTCGCGATAAATGCTCAGCAGAGCGGCCTGAGTGATCCCATCTGATGTCAATTTCTGAGCATCAATTTCTGCTTGTTTGACCGTGGGTTCCAGCCCCAGGAAGGTTTCCACATATTCAGGCGTGAAAAACTCATTGGTGAAGGCCGCTTCATCCAATGGCTGGAAATTGGCACGGCGAGACAACCAGTCCAGACTTTTCACCTTGCCCCATTTCCCGTTCAGCAAATTCAGGAAAATATCTGCACCACTTTGTCCACCGCCGACAACCATGACGCGCTTCCCAGTGAAGTCACGGTCGCGCAGCCCCATTTCGGCCGCGTGGAATACTTTGTCACTGATATGGGGTTTCGCACATTCAGGAATTGAAGGCACCTTGCCAGTTCCGATACACAGGTTTTTCGCCAGATACGAACCCTGGTTGGTCTGAATTTCAAAGGCATCACCTGTATATTCAATCTGCTCAACACGCGTGGCAAACTGCACATTAGAGAGCTGGTGTGCCGTCCAGGCTAAGTAATCGGAGAACTCATGGCGGCTGATACAGCCAAGCTCTGCAGATAAGAATCGATAAAACTTCTTCTGATCAACCAGATATGAAAGGAAAGAATACGGGTTTTGCGGATCAACGGCCGTCACCAGATCTTTCAGAAACATGGTTTGCATGTTGGTGTTATCTAACAATAACCCCGGATGCCAGGAGAAAGATTCCCGGCCTTCAAAGAAGCAACTATTCAGTTCGGTTTTCGTGTCCAGAAGGGCCGCAACACTCAAATTAAACGGGCCAACGCCAACACCAGCCAAATCCAGACATTCTTTGTGGTTGTTCTTTTCCATGATGATTTCCTTATTTTTCTTGAGCCAAAACGAGCGGGTTGTCGAGCATGTCATCCATATCCGGTAACATTCGGGATGCACTGCTGTCTGTACTGTGGCGGAATTTCGCCAGATTTAAGCCAAGGCGCAAAATTCGCGGCTTAAACAAATCCAAACGCTCAAACCTGTCAGCAAGTTCAGGATGTTGTTCCATGTGATGCTGAATCCGGTTGCCCAGCAATCGATAAAAGTGGTGTTCCGGATACCCTAGCTTTTCCAGAAGTGGAGAGATGAAGCGCAGCACCGTCACAAAATGTCCGGTCTGCAAATCATGAATGATCAGTTCTTCCGGCAGACGAACTGTGGCTGCTTTCACCGCTGGATGCAGCGAAGCTTGCTCCGGCAATTCACGCTCAACCAAACGCATATCACCCTGAAAGTCTTTCAGTAAAATACGTTTCGGCGCGTGATTCTCCATCACGATGGTGATGTTCTGACCATGCGCAATGAGGGACACACCGTACTTGGTCAGTAAGTGGTAAAACGGTATCACCACAGCATCAAATAACCGGGTCAGCCATGCATCCGTCGTGAGTCCAGACGCGGCAATGTACTCGCCAATCAGGGGATGTCCCTGGCCGTCAGATTCCATCAGCGCTGCCATCAGGATGGCGGTTTCATTGTCTTTCAGTTTCGATGCCAGCGATTCCCGCCAGATCACACCTAACAGCTCATGATAACGATACGGCGCTTTTTCCAGACGCTGATAATCCGCTTGTGCTGCATAAGCCGCAGCTGGCTCCTGCAAGACTTCAGCACCTTTTCCGCTCAGCAGCGGATCCGTTTGAAAAATCTGATCAATCCAATCTGATGCCATCGGACCGGCCAGAATGTAACGCCCTGGAATTCCCCGATAACAGGAGGTGTTCATAATGGTCAGCGGCAGCTTGATGTCGTAGCCCTGCGGCCGCGACACATTGCTCAGCGTTCGGATCGAGAGCTGTGGCAGGAAATAGTCGCCGTATTCACCTAAATAAAGCAGGCTTTTCTCCGCCATTTCCCGCATAAACAGCAACGACAGCTTTTGAGACCACTGCCAGGGATGGACTGGAATGATGGTGTAATCCTGCGGTTCGATGTCAAATGCATCCAATGCACGAGCCAGCTTGCTCAGCTCAACGTCTGTCATTGCAGATTCAAGCAGCTGTTCCCAACGCGTGGTTTCATTGGTCGACTGCTGCAAAATGTCATGATGAACTGCCACCCAGCCCAGTTGAAATGCCCGCTGAGATTCCGGTGCATATAAATCTAAATCGTCCGTCCCCCAACCTCTGCGTCCTTTGTTAAACGCAAATTTTGGATGACCATCAAAATAGGTTTGCTGCAGTTCGCAGCTCAGATGCGTCAGATCCTTCGCGGTCAGGCTCTGCTTTTTCGCAGCCAGTTTACAGTCACCCAGCAAGGTCGCATTGAGATCTTCGAAATGTTCTGCCATGGCTTCATCCGGCATATTCAGTAAGAATTGAATATCCATCATGAACTGCGTGGCCAGGACGGGCTCAATGGCTGGCGTTCGGGTCACGGATTCAGGTTCAATCACCACTTGCCCCCAAATGTTTTCCTTCCCCCGAAACTGATAATGAACGTCGTTCTCCAGCTTCAGCACATAACCCGATTCAGTGACCTCAAAACGAAATGCCTGCTCATAAGCAAACTCGCTGATCATTTTGGCGACGATGGCGCGGTTCGCCTTAGGCCAGTATTGTTGAATTGCCTGTTGCATCATTACCACTGCTCCCCAAAGAATGCGTTTCGCTCAAGCATCAGCAAGGCTGAACGTTTGTGCGGGAAGTTGAACTCGTATTGCTTCTGGTAGCCCACCTCTTTGATCCGGTTAAACAAACGCTGATTATCCGCACGGGGCTCCAGCACAATCCGGGTAGTACGAATGTCATCAATAAAGAGGTAATGACTGATGGCACGCATCCAGCAGTTAAAGTACCGAGGCCCCCGGAACTGGTCTTCACCCACCAACAAGTGAATCCCGCGATCGTAAGGCTGCACATCATAATAAGGCGCAAGACGATCTTCACTCACCCAGTACGCTTCCACATAGCCAAAGGCCTCACCGTTGAACTCCCCAATTAACGGCAGAATATGGGCATCGTCCAGACGGGACTGAGCAAACTCCTGCAGCTTTTCCCGGCTCCAGGCCTGCTCCCAGAAATGAGCAACACGGGGATCGTTCATCCAGCGAACAAAGCGGTCTAAGTCTCGTTCCATCTCAAACACACGAAATGAAATGTTCACCTCAGCCTGATGGTCATCGCGCTGATAGACGGTGCCCGTCGGTTTTGCAGGACGCAACGGATGGTGCCGGTATTGAGGGTTGGACTGAACGTCAATCCGTGGAAACTGACTGGACGGCTTATGTAAATGCCAGTGCAGCGGCAACTGATAAAACATGGATTTATACAGCAGGTTGCCTTCACTCAAAGGCAACAGCGCGGCAACATGTGCGAACAGATTCTGAGGCGCGTCAATGAAGAAGCGATCACATTCCAGTTGCTGACTGAATTCATGATCCAGATCCTCAAAGAGCTGTCCGATGGCTGCCGGGTTTTGAACATCCGCCTCAGATAACGTCAGCTGAATCCGAACCCCTTCACCCTGCGCTTCCGTGATTTGAAAAGTCTTAGCATGATGCATGGAACGCCTCCTTGGCTGGGATGAATGGGTTGGCTAAATCAAAGTAAATGACGGCAGGATCCGGAATGGAGTTTTCATTGAAGTTCTGCAGGTAGCAGTAGAAGTTTCCTTTGCAGCAAAGCCCTTCGTCACTCAGCACGTAGTCCAGACAGGCTGAATCACGAACACCACTGGCTTTCAGCGCTTCCAATTGGTCACGCAGAATCGCAACCAGTGCCATTTCATCAACACCCGTGCCCGCACCGATTGCACCAATCACATTGAACGTTGAGTTAATGATCAAGTAATAAGCGAAATACCGGCGGACTTTGTCCTGATTCCAGTAATTCTCGATGTCTTGCTTGGTATCGCTCAGCGCCTCAGGGAACCGCTCAAACGCAAGATCTGTATAGCCGGTGCCCTGACAGTCCCGGTAATACATTCCGATTGGAAAGCCATCTTTCAGCTGCATGACAATGTTTTGCTGATGTGCGAGGAAAACGACGCCATGATTGGCCTGCAGATTGAACAGTGGCAGCACACAATGCTGGCAATACGCAGCAAACCAAGCTTTGGCTGCTTGCTCCAGACCAATCCGCTGACCAGCAGCATAAGCCGCAACCCGGTTTGCCAGCAGGCTGTGCCCGCCAAACGGGTTTTGTTGTGCCAGCGTCGCCAGAACAACCGCCTCTTCATCCACTTTGTCTGCCAGTGGGTTGTCACGGAACGCCACCAGCGACTCATCAATGGCTTGACCATTTTTATCGATAAGGCCCAGATAAGCCGGTTCCTGCATCAGCTGGAATCCTTCGCCCTGGCCCAGCACATCCTGAATGCCAGTGTCGGCAAACAGTTGATTCAGTCGGGTGCCACGAATCACTTCTTTCACGGAAAGGTTCCGGATTGAGTTCGTCAGTTTGACACTCAGCGAGAACTTCAGCATGTAAGGCAACGCTGGTGCATACAGCGAACGGGTTGAAGACGTCGGATACCAGTCCGACCCCGCTTCGCCCAGATCCCGAATTAATCCGGCTTCACAATAAGCGATCACATCCGGATGCTGACTGAACACCTGCCACTGCCAGGGATGCGCTGGCAGCAGTACCTGATTGTCGCTCAGTTGGGCGCGCATCTCCGCCGGAAAGGCCGTATCCGCATCAAGCAGACTGTTCATTCGTGCGGCAACCGATTGATTCGCTGAACTGCCTGAGATCACGATGGATGCATCGACAGCGAGCCAGCGCAGCGGAAAATGACCGCCGAATTCAGGGGAGAACTTTTTTGCATCTTCCAAGCTGAATTGTTCGCGGCTTTTCGGTGCCGGATGGAACGAATGGCCAATCAGCAACCCCTGTTCTGCCTGCTGAAAATTCAGAGCTTGCGTAAATAGTGTTTCACCATAAGGATTCTGACTGGCAGCAGTATAAGTATTGCGGTGACTTTCCAGAACGCGTGTTGTAAAAATGTGCTTCTGCTCATCCGTCACCAGGCCGACTAAAGCCTGCTCCGCTAGAATCAGTGTCATCACATCCTGGAACGAAATAGCTTCCGATGTCTGACCTTCCAGACACGCCGGAAAACGATACTCATGAACGCCTAACTCAGAATAATACTTGAGTGGAATGCGGATACGGCGTTCAGCCGACAGCGGAATGATGTAACTGGTTTCACCTGAAATTGTTTCAAACTGGATCGCCCGGCACTCGCGGGCAAGGGCATTAAGGAAACATGCAGCAGCCACATCATGCTGACCAGCCACTGACATCTCATTCGAATCGTTATGTATTTTCATCATTTACTCATTACATTTAACAACGATGTCAAATGCTAATGATTCTCAAAAACATAATCAATAACTTTTATGTGAATTCTCCTTTAAATTTTCAGCGTTGCTTTACACCGATGAATTCATCGCTGAGTGTGGCGCTTCAGGCATAAAAAAAGCCAGCAATTCACGCTGGCTTATCATGACAAAATGTATGGAAAAGGGATCAGATCATTTCCGCATGAGGTACAAGAAATATCCTCCCCCAATCACGGATGCCAGCAATCCCGCCGGAAATTGCCAGGGAAACCATAAATTACGTCCGATCCAATCTGCGATCACCATCAGGCAGCCCCCCAGCAGACAGGCAATGGTTAGCTGACGAAACGCAGAGTACTGGTTGAGTGAACGCGCCATATGCGGCGCCAGCAAGCCCACGAAACTCAGCGGACCAATGACAATGGTGCAGAGTGTTGTCAGCGCGGCAACCAGCAGCAATAAACACTGACGCACCCGTTTGCAGTCAATCCCGACACTGGTTGCACTCACCTCACCCAGCCCGATTAAATCAATCCACCTGCTGAGTGACAGCGTCACAACAAACAAAAGACCAACACCGACAGCCAGCAAAAGTACATCCTGCGTTGAAACCAGGTAGGTTGAACCCGACAACCAGGTCAGCAATGCTCTGACATTGTCTTGCCCGGATGTCATCGCAATCCGGAGAAAAGCATCCAGTCCGGCGCTGAGTGCAATCCCGGTTAACAAAGTTTGCGTGGGTGCGAACTTGTGTCGTTTCCCCATGAACCAAATCACACCGGTCGCAAGTAAAGCACCCGCAGTGCCCAGCAAGACTTGTTCATGCCGCTGGACAGAAATGCCCATCATTGCCCCGATCACCAGCGCGAGAGCGGCACCAGAGCTGATGCCCAAAACTTCCGGACTCGCCATGGGATTGGTTGTCACACGCTGGATGATGGTGCCAGCCAGTGCCAGTCCCACCCCTGCAAGCAAAGCAACCATGACTCTGGGGGCACGATATTCCCAGGCAGCGTCAGACAAGGTTAACGCCCAGCCCTGCTGCCCTTTGCCAAGCGTTATCGCTGCGATCACACAAAACACGGCAAACGCGGTTAAACACCAGGCTGTCTGATGAAAATCTCTTTGATGGTAAATCGGGACGGCTTCTTCCCTTGCCCGCAATTCGGACTGCATGGTTTTACGACGGAGTAACCACAATAGAAACGGTGCGCCGATCAGCGCCGTCATGGCTCCGGTGGGCAGCATTTCTCCGCCAACCCCTGAAAATGGCTGAATGAGCAGATCTGCCAGCAAAAGCATCAGGGATCCCAACACGCCGCTCACCAGAATCTGCAGATAAAGCTTTCTCATGCCCATCATTCTTGCAAGGGCTGGTGCAACGATCCCCACAAATCCAATCAAACCGACTTCACTGACCACGGCAGCCGTCATGAAGATGGCCAGGCCTAAGCACAACACTTTGATTTGTTTAACATTCACGCCCAGAGATTTCGCAACGCCTTCTCCCAACTGAAGCGATGCCAGTGGCCGCTGTAACAACATCAGCACCCCCAAAGGCAGCACCGTCATGGGCAGTAACGTCTGAACCGATGTCCAGCCATTTTGATTGAGCGATCCGGCTCCCCACACAAAAACAGAGGCCAGTTTTTGCTCATGCAGTAACAGCAGCATGGTGTTCACGGAACCAAAGAACAGACTGATCACCATCCCGGCCAGAACCATGTGCACGGGGGCAAACCCCCGCTTCGCCGACAGCAGGAAGACCAGAGCCGTCGCCAGGCAGCCGCCCAGAAATGCAGGAATAAAAGCAGAAACGTGCAAAGAAGCCGGTAACAGCAGAATGCCCAGCACCATGCCAAGTTCTGCCCCGGACGCCACGCCCAGTGTGGTCGGTGATGCAATCGGGTTACGCAGAACAAACTGCATCACGGCACCGGCAACGGCGAGAGAAAAACCACATAAAACGGCCACGCTCAATCGTGGCAGATAAGTGAGATGAACAATCAGGTGCTGATAATTGGCCGGATCATAATGAAACAGCGTTTGCCAGAGTAAAGGAAGCCCCTGTGCATAAGGCACAGTCAGATTGAGCAGATAACCCAGGACGGTCAGTAAAAGGCCACACACAAAAAACGACCGGGCAATTCCGCCCGATCGGATGAACATTCGGATAGATGAAACTTGTGACTGCATCAGTGATTCGTGAGTTGTTGAGTGATGTGATCGCTGAAACGCTGTACAGAAACCAGTCCGCCAAAAGTCCAGATTGCCGGCAATTCATACACAGCATTGTCACGGGTAAATGCCATGGCCTGCCACAAAGGCGATGCAGTCAGTTTCTGTCGCTCTTCGGCTTTCAGAGGGCCGAAAATCATGACATTACTTGACTGATGTTCCGCCATTTTTTCAATACCAGCCGTTGTAAAGCCCCAGAGATTGGTGGGTTCCTGCCAGTCATTCTTCAGCCCCATGGCCGAAATTGTATCCTGTGCCAGGGATCCCTCACTGTGAATCCGAAGGGTTTTATCATTAATAAAACGGATGAACATCAGAGGTTTATGACCCGAATCCGTAGCTTTCACAGTATCACCGTTGGTTTTTAATACGGCCATGGTGTGTTCAATCACCTGATTCGCCTGCGTTTCTTTGCCAAGTACCCGACCTAACTGACGCGTGATGCTCACGGCATTGTTCAACGGTGTTTTAGCCTTGTTGTACACCGAATAGACCAGCGTTGGCGCAATCGCACTGAGTTGCTGGTACACCGGGCTCATGTGTTCGCTGATTAAAATGACATCCGGCTTCATCTCGGCCAGCAGTTCCAGATTCGGTTCGCGACGCGAGCCCACATTCTTTGCAGCTTCTGGTAATTGTGGCTCTCCGACCCAAGCCCGGTAGCCTGCTTCATCAGCGACACCGACGGGGGTCACGCCCAGACTCAATACGGTTTCTGTCAGTGCCCAGTCCAAAGTCACGACTTTTTGGGGAATCTGAGCAATCTCAACGTCACCCAGTTCATGCTGAACGGTCATGGCCTGCGCCTGAATCGCAAAGACTGCGACAAACAATGCAATGAATTTTTTCACTGTCTTTCCCTGTTCTTGTTGTTATGGAATGTAGCTGATGGGCTGCCCCGTTTGCGGATGCTGGAAGAGAGCCAATTCCATACCGTAGATTTCTCTGAGGGTCTCCGGGGTCATTATGGCTTCAGGTGTCCCCTGCGCAATCACTTCACCGGAGTGTAAGGCAATCAGATGATCGCTGAACTTCGCCGCCATGTTGACATCATGCAACACCATGATCACGGTCAGCCCTAACGTTTGGTTCAATTCCCGGATCAAATGCAGCAATTCGTACTGATGTGCCACATCCAGTGCAGAAGTCGGCTCATCCAGCAAAATACATTTACTCTGTTGTGCCAGCAGCATCGCCACCCAAGCCCGCTGCCGCTCGCCACCAGATAACGTGGCAACAAAACGTTCTGAAAACGGCGTCAGTCCGACCCGTTCAATCGCTTCATCCACGAGGTTGTAATCTTCCTGACTGTAACGACCAAATGCCCCTTTCCAGGGATAACGACCAAAGCACACCAGTTCCCGAACTGTAACGCCATCGGTGATGGGCGGGTGTTGAGGCAAATAAGCAACATTCAGTGCAAACTTTTTACTGTCTAACTGACAGACCGGATCGCCATTCAACAACACTTGTCCGAATGAGGGCGTGTTTTGCCGGCTGAGCAGTTTCATCAGGGTTGATTTACCGCAACCGTTATGGCCCAGCAAGGTGGTCACTTTTCCGGGTTGAAATGAGAGTGAGGTCGGATGAAGAATCCGCTTTCCCTCGACGTCGAAGGCAGCGTCAATGAGTTGGTACATGAATGAGATAAACGGGTTGCACAACAGATTTGACGCACTCTACCATAGCAGGCTGTGAATGATAATAGTTTTCAGATTCAATATTTATATGTAGGATACCCGTCACCTAATTGAGTGAGAACACGAATAGTTCTCTTTTGTTTTTATGCAGGCTCGCTGCACTTTCTCTATACATTCCAATCAGGAAGGAACCATGACCCACGATGCCAGCCGTCCCTCTCATCGACTTCATCTGACACTGATCGGCCTGATCGCCGCCTTAATGGGCATCGGGCAAAACGGTTTGCTGGTCTCGCTCCCCTTTCTGGTGGAACATTCAGCGTTTGGCTTGCCCACCTGGTCGGTGGTGATTGCAATCGGCAGTTTCCTGTTCCTGCCCGCTGCGCCTTTCTGGGGCAGCTACAGTGACCGAAATGGTCCCAAAGGTGTTGTGCTGCAAGCCTTGGCAGGGATGGCGATCAGCTTCCTCCTGCTGCTGATCTTCACCGCCCTGAGTGATACATTCAGCGAACAAACCTACCTGTGGTTGACCGGATTGGTTGTCGCCCGGATTATTTACGGCTGTACCGTGGCTGGCATGGTGCCCGCCAGCCAGCATTGGGCGATTTTACTTTGTGGCAGTCAGCATCGACTGCAGGCCATTACTTCGGTCAGTATCGGGTTAAGTACAGGTCGTTTGGTTGGTCCCTTACTGGCGATGGGCGCGCTCAAACTTCACATTTACGCACCGCTGATACTGATGGTCGCATTTCCGGTCGTTGCTTTCCTTGGCGCCTGCTGGCTGCCGAAACCTGTGTTCACGCTAACAGCGCCACCAACAACACAGCAGCAACGCAAATTGCCTGATGTCTCCCTGCTGCCGTTTCTCCTGACGGGATTGCTGCTCTGTGCCGTTGTGGCTTTACTGCAATACAGTCTGTCACCTCTGATCGGTTCAATCACCACCTGGACCACAGATGAGATCAGTCAGGCCATTGGTTTACTGCTGACACTGAGCGCCGCCTTTACTTTGCTAACGCAAGTGCTGGTGATCAAAAAGAAAAAGCTTGGCATCGAATCCATGTACCGCATGGGCGGCATTGCCCTGTTGATTGGTTTTGTGCTTTTCCTCAACACGGCATTCTGGATCTTTACCCTCGCCATGGTTGCCGCTGCGATTGGCGCAGCCTTGCTGGTGCCCGCCTATACGTCCATGGCCACCCAAACCAACCCGGATCAATCGGGTAAAATCGCCGGTTTGATTTCGATGTCACACACCCTGGGTTATGGTCTGGCCTCTCTGCTGGCGAGCACCGTGGTGATTTCTCCACAACTTCCGGTGTGGGTCTGTCTCGGGTTTTCAGTTCTGGTCACCGGGATTGCCTTCACCCGGCGGAAGGAAAAAGCCGTGGTGCGTGTGGTTGAGGAGCAGTGATATCAAACAGTGAATGACGGTAGTTTTTATTTTCAGAAACACATAAGCCCGCAAATGCGGGCTTATTTATGAAAAATTATGAATTACTATTAGTCGAAGCTGATTGTTACTCGCTCGATATCAGAATAATTAAAGCCACCTTTATAATCATCTTTTGAATCGGAGATATCATTCGATGATAATTGTATAAAACCTGTTCCACCACTATCACTCAAATAGTCTTCATTTTTCTCTCCCAGCTTGTCACTGTTATATCCAACCCCAAGATTAAATAACGATGAAGCTTTAGCTTTCTCAATTTTATCCAAATAACCACTTAGCACTGGATCAGGTCGACCGCTTTCCATTCCGATACTAACTTCAGTGTCAGACTCAGATTTTTTTGCAAGCTCTGGCTCAGGAAGAACATTAACATTTATTACTGTTTTACCATTTAATCTTTCAATTCTAGCCGTACCAAAACTGTCTACTTTAAATTTGTAACCTAAAGTAGAATACTTATCTTTTATTGACCCAAATCCTTCTCCAAAGCTAATACTTGGCTCTCCGTTAGTAAATAACACCCGCATCCTAAAGTCTTCACTCTCTTCATATGTTCCTGAGTTATCAATATCAAAAGAAAAAGAAACTTCCAACTTTTGATCATCAGTCAACAATGCCGGGACTTGATTATAGAGCTCCACCTGAATATTCAACCCTTCCGGTTGAACCACTTCCTCAGTCACACTTTCTTTCACGGCCTCTTCAACCGCTTTTTTATCATCGTCGTTCCAGTCACAACCAAATAAGCCCAGCGATGCCAGCATCACAACGGATAGTTTCTTTTTAAACATCTTTCTCTCTCAACATGCAATATGGAATGAAATCAACAGGTTCCTCCCTGTTGATGCACATAGGGTTTCACTGAGCGAATTGCATATCAATATAGTGCTTTTACTCTATGCATAAGGATCACACTGCTTAGACAACAAGTGTGATATTGAGGGAGCGCTAAGATGATAGGTAACTGATAAAAATGAAACAATGATTAATAACCGAACTACTTCAGTGATGTTTTATACAGCAATAACGCGTACTCATTGAGTTTTAAATGCATGACTTATCATTTGGCAACCCATAGAAACACATGACTACACCAGCACCATGATGCGTCATTCCGAACAGACGAGATCCAAATGAAGTGCTCAAACTTCGAAGTAATATACCTAAACTCGCTTTCGCAGTAAGGTCGATAATTTGTATTTCTAGAAACACATAAGCCCGCAAATGCGGGCTTATTTTTATCAATAAATATCAATTAAAACTAAAAGAAACTCGTTTAATGTCAGCATAGTTTTCGATTCCTTCGTAATCATCTTTTGCATCAAATATATCTGAATTATCACCCTGATACATAATGTCTACACTCTCAGTAATGGAGTCAAAACTTTCAACACCAGGTTCTGATGATGTATTATAATCAACAAATGCCGATACTGGAGTTTGATTGTTAACGCTCTTTAACAACTGAGTATACTTTGCAAACATTGGGTCAGTTGATTCCAAAATACCCGGTTCTGAATTTACACTCTCTATCAATTTTGGCTCAGGTAAAATATTTATCGCTACTACAGACTTTCCATCAACTATTTTTAGTTCTGCAGAGCCAACATCAGCAACTACATATCTGGTCCCAGGTACATTAATATCTGAGAGATGCTCTGAGTCACCAACAACTATTCTGGGTTCCTCATTCGAAAATATTGCTTGTACAATTAAATCATTTTCTTCTTCTATTTTTCCTGAATTATCAATATCAAATGCAAAGCCAACCTTAAATTTTTGCTGATCATTCAATGGCAGAGGTAATTCATTGTAAAAATCCACCTGAACATTCAACCCTTCCGGCTTAACCACCTCCTCGGTCACATTGTCTTTCACGGCTTCTTCAACCGCTTTTTTATCGTCGTCGTTCCAGTCGCAACCAAATAAGCCCAGCGATGCCAGCATCACAACGGATAATTTCTTTTTAAACATCTTTCTCTCTCAATATGCAATATGGAATGAAATCAACAGGTTCCTCCCTGTTGATGCACATAGGGTTTCACTGAGCGAATTGCATATCAATATAGTGCTTTTACTCTATGCATAAGGATCACACTGCTTAGACAACAAGTGTGATATTGAGGGAATAAAGATCAAGCAACTCATTGAAACAAAAGGATTAATTGATGAATAAACGAACGCAAATTTCCGCCTGTGCCCTATAACCCCCTCCTAGCCTCCCCCCTTCAAAAGGGGGAGGAACAGAAAGCGTTTGCTGTGGGCACAGATGTAAAAAGCCCGCGACTGGCGCGGGCTTCAACATTATTTTGACTCAATCTGAGAGACTATTATTTCTTACCCAGATGCAGCCAGGTCTCAACCACGGTATCCGGGTTCAGAGAAACAGAGTCAATGCCCTGCTCCATCAGCCAGTCGGCCAGGTCGTCATGGTCGGATGGCCCCTGACCACAGATGCCGACGTACTTCCCGGCTTTACGCGCTGCTTTAATGGCCATCGACAGCATGGCTTTCACCGCTTCGTTGCGCTCATCAAACATATGGGCGATTTCACCGGAGTCACGGTCCAGACCCAGTGTCAGCTGTGTCATGTCGTTTGAGCCAATCGAGAAGCCATCAAAGTACTTCAGGAACTCTTCCGCCAGAATGGCATTCGATGGCAGCTCACACATCATGATAACTTTCAGACCATTCTCGCCGCGACGCAGGTCGAATTTCGCCAGCAGATCAATCACAGATGCCGCTTCACTCACGGTACGCACGAACGGGATCATGATTTCGACGTTGCGCAGACCCATGGTGTTCCGCACCCGTTTAATGGCTTCACATTCCAGTGCAAAACAATCCTGGAACTGAGGCGACACGTAACGGGACGCGCCACGGAAACCAATCATCGGGTTTTCTTCAACCGGTTCGAAGTTCACGCCACCAACCAGATTGCGGTATTCGTTCGATTTGAAATCTGACATCCGGACAATCACACGCTTCGGCCAGAATGCCGCAGCCAGCGTTGAGATCCCTTCAGTCAGCTTCTGAATGTAGAACTCAACCGGATCCGAGTAACCCGCGATGCGACGGTCGATTTCGGCTTTCAGCTCATCCGATTGCGCATCGTAATTCAGCAGTGCTTTCGGGTGAATACCGATCATCTTGTTGATGATGAATTCCAGACGCGCCAGACCAACCCCTTCGTTCGGAATACAAGCGAAGTCGAAGGCACGATCCGGATTGCCCACGTTCATCATCACTTTCAGCGGCAGTTCAGGCAGGTTATCGACTTCTGAACGACGGATTTCGAAATCCAGTTCGCCTTCGTAGATGTAGCCCGTTTCGCCCTGCGCACAGGAAACCGTCACGGTCTGACCATCCTGCAGCAGAGCGGTCGCATTGCCGCAGCCCACAACAGCAGGAATGCCCAGCTCGCGCGCGATAATCGCAGCGTGACAGGTCCGGCCGCCACGGTTAGTGACGATGGCTGCTGCTTTCTTCATCACAGGTTCCCAATCCGGATCTGTCATGTCGGCCACCAGCACATCACCCGCCTGCACCTGATCCATCTCATCCAGATGGTTCACGACACGGACCACACCCGTGCCAATGCGCTGACCAATTGCACGGCCTTCGACCAGAGATTTACCCTGACCGTTCAGATGGAAACGCTCCATCACTTTGGCATCATCACGGGAACGCACCGTTTCCGGGCGTGCCTGAACAATCAGCAGCTCGCCAGTGATGCCATCTTTCGCCCACTCGATGTCCATCGGACGACCGTAGTGTTTTTCGATGATCATGGCTTGCTTCGCCAGCGATTCGATTTCGTCGTCGGTCAGTGAGAAGCTGTTTTGTTCTTCAGGCGTCGTTTCCTGAATGACCACCTGAGTCCCCAGTTCCTTGCCTTCGCCGTAGACCATTTTCTGCATCTTCGAGCCAAGCGTACGACGTACGACAGACGGGTTACCCGCGACCAGCGTTGGTTTGTGAACATAGAATTCATCCGGGTTAACAGCACCCTGAACCACCATTTCGCCCAAGCCAACAGACGAGGTGATGAAAACAACCTGATCAAAACCAGATTCAGTATCCAGCGTGAACATCACACCAGAAGCGGCTTTATCGGAGCGCACCATGCGCTGAATCCCGGCAGACAGCGCCACACCTTTGTGGTCGAAGCCCTGATGCACACGGTAAGAAATCGCACGGTCGTTGAAAAGCGAGGCAAAAACGTGTTTCACCGCTTCGATGACAGCATCGATGCCACGCACGTTCAGGAAAGTTTCCTGCTGACCTGCGAAAGAGGCATCCGGTAAGTCTTCCGCTGTTGCAGAAGAGCGGACCGCGACAGACAACATGTCGTCGCCTTCACCCAGTTCCACATAGCAGCGACGAATCTCCTGCTCCAGATCAGCTGGCAGTGGTGCTTCGTACACCCATTTACGAATGGTGTCACCAGCCTGCTTCAGCGCGTTCACATCCTCTACATCCAGCTTATCCAGCAGATCGTAAATCCGATCATTCAGCTGATTGGCTTCCAGGAATTGGTTGAATGCATAAGATGTTGTTGCGTATCCATTCGGTACTTTCACGCCAGCATTCGCGAGGTTGGCGACCATTTCGCCCAGCGATGCGTTCTTACCACCTACTTTATCGACATCGTTCATTGATAAAGCGTCATACCAAACAACATTCTGTTGCACGGGAAGTCTCCTTGTATTGGATCAGCTGTATTGTGTGGGCAAACTCTCAACGAAAACGATTGCTTTGGCATTCAAAAAAAACTTGCGTCAGAATCGAGTCCGCTCAAGACAAACTGCTGGCAAAACCTTGCTCAGCAGAACACTTACCCTGTAGGGTTATAGTTATAAATTGATTGATGGCCCCAATCGTTACAGGAACATTTAAAGGACTCAACTTATTATGCGGCGCAAATCTGATTTTCGTGATGTATTTTACGTTTCTGACGGTACAGCGATTACTTCTGAAACACTTGGACATGCTGTTCTGGGTCAGTTCGACCTGGAGATCCGTCAGACCACACTGCCTTTTGTTGAGTCTGTCGAACGCGCACAGCAGGTGAAAGACAAAATTGACGCGGCTTATCAGGCATCCGGGATCGAACCGCTGGTTTTTTACTCTATTGTGCTGCCGGAAGTAAAAGCGATCATCAACCAGAGCCAGGCAAAACTTTACGATGTCCTGAATGCATTGGTGCAGCCGCTCAGTGAAGATCTCAACATGACCCCCAATGCGATGCTTGGCCGCTCTCACAGCATCAGCCGCGACGCCGCCAGCTATCAGGACCGCATCGCTGCCATTGAATACACACTGGCCCACGACGATGGAATCTCCCTGAATAATCTGGATAAAGCAGATATTATTCTGCTTGGCGTTTCCCGTTGCGGTAAAACACCCACCAGCCTGTATCTGGCAATGCAATTTGGGATTCGCGCCGTCAACTACCCTTTCATCGCAGATGACATGACCAGCCTGAAGCTGCCCAAAGAAATTGAACCCTACCGCTACAAAACTTACGGCCTGACGATTGATACCGAGCGACTGGTGACGATCAGAAACGAGCGCTATGCCAACAGCCAGTACGCCAGCGAAGGACAATGTGAAAGCGAACTGTCGAAGGTCGAAGCCATGTTCCGGCGTGAAGCGATTCCCTATCTGAACACCACATCCCTGTCGGTCGAAGAAATTTCAACCCGCCTGTTAGATATCAGCGGGCTGAAACGGAAAATGTGTTAATAAAATTATATTGATAATGTTATAAAATTAACCAAGCCATAGTTCGTTGCTATGGCTTTTTCTTTCACGCTTCCCGGCTTGTCACACCACGGGATCCCCGTGTGCACCTCATGACAAACGGCCTGCCATCTCACTGTCTCAATGATGAGAGTCAAAAAAGCTCATAATTTGAACTAATTAATGAAAACTTTTCTGACATGCCCGGATTCATCAAAAAAGCGCCACACCTTGAAATATGCTTACTGAGAAAGGAATAAATTAATCCCATCGAGGTAGCAGATGAACAAGCCTTTTTGGTTTTTGACATTGAGTGTTGGGGTTGCGCTGACACTTCAGGCCTGCGGCGGAGGCTCCGGGGGTTCAGATTCCGGCAACGGAACGGATGGCAGTAATCTTCTGGATCGGCAAGCACGCCTGACCTTCGTGAACACCGCACGTGAGCCCGTGGATGTGTTTGTCACAAATGGTGAAAACGCATCAAATTCCGCCCTGTTCCAGCAAGGCAATCTGAAAAGCGGCAACCTGGCCGACAGTACTCACCGCGAATATACGCACCGCTGGGGGAACAATTCAGCGCTGTCCGTCACCATTGGGATCTGGGACAGTAAATATCAGCTGGAAGAAGAACCCGCACTCACCAATACCCTGCTGAATAACGGGGAAGACTGGTGGACTGTCGTGTGGCTGGATGGTGAAACCACCAACAGTTTCCGGGTCACAACGATTCGCCGCGAAGACGATGACAATGTGCCGGATGATCAATACCGAATCCGAGTCTTTCCGAACAAAGATATCCGCATCGATTACGAGTCGGCCACTGCGAGCGGATCGACTGAAGTCGGTGCTGGCAAGGTGTCCTCCCCGATTCTGATGGCCAGTTGTGGCGATCAGTTTGAAATCTCAGCAACGAAAGGGGAAGCAGGTAATAATCTGGACCCGATTCAACTGGATTTATGCAGCATTCCGGATCTGGAACCCGGCGATTCCTATCTGGTTATCACCAGTGATGACGACATTCTTTACGCTGTAGAAGAATGAATCAAAGGCAACCCATAACAACAACACAAACTGACGACAGCGACGGGTATAACAACATCAATGCATCACAGATGACATTGAGGCTGATAACAATAACTGGGAATATTGCGCATTCGCCAAATGGCGACACTCACTCGCACGGAGCGCCTACGTAAAATAAACCGATGATACCAATTCTGCTTCAGCTTGCGTTTTTGGGGGGAAATGGAGCAGAAAATCAGGGCAGTCATCGACAGATTCAGTAGGCAGCGGTGGCATAGCCCCAGGCGTTCAATGCCTGGGGCTTTTTTCATCTTCAAATCAAGCCGTCGCCAGCTTTGCTTCTTCCGTTCGTTTCAGGAAAGCATAGGTAACACCCGTCAGGATGGTACCTGCCGTAATCGCCACCAGATACATCAGCACCGGGGTAATCGCATTCGGAATCAAGAGAACAAACAGACCGCCATGAGGCGCCATCAGTTTTGCACCAAACAGCATCGACAACGCACCTGTCAGCGCCCCGCCCGCCATACAGCTTGGGATCACACGCATCGGGTCGCGGGCTGCAAAAGGAATGGCCCCTTCAGAGATAAAACACAGCCCCAGTACGAACGACGCTTTTCCGGCTTCCTGCTCTGGCGGGCTGAACTTTCGTTTTGCCAGAAACGTGGCCAGTCCCATGCCTAACGCAGGCACCATACCCGCCGCCATCACCGCGGCCATCGGTCCGTATGTCTGAGAGGCCAGCAAACCAACCCCAAAGGTATAGGCGGCTTTGTTCACCGGACCACCCAGATCGAAACACATCATACAACCCAGGATAATACCCAGCAGCACTGCGTTGGCCGATCCCATATTATTCAGGAATTCAGTCAGGCTGTTCATTGCTGCCGCAACCGGACCGCCGACCACATAAATCATCACCAGACCCGTGAACAGGCTGGCAATCAGGGGAATAATCAGGATGGGTTTTAATGCTTCCATCGAAGACGGTAGCCGCAGAGAATCTGCAATCATTTTTGCGCTGTAACCTGCCAGAAAACCTGCCACGATACCGCCAAGGAATCCGGCGCCGGTCGAACTGGCCAGCATACCGCCAATCAGGCCGGGCGCTAAACCCGGACGGTCAGCAATCGAGTAAGCGATATAGCCTGCCAGCACAGGAATCATCAGCGCAAATGCTGAACCGCCACCTATCTGCATCAAAGCGGCTGCCAGTGTGCCTTCTTCTTTAAATGCCTCAATCCCGAAGATAAACGACAACGCAATCGCCAGACCACCCGCAACAACCAGCGGCAGCATGTGAGACACTCCGGTCATCAGGTGCTGATAAGGTCCGGCCTTTTCTCCTTTGGCTTTGTCTGAAACCGGGGCCGCCTTGCCCTGATACACACTTGCGGTCGCATACGCTGTGCTGATTTCCTGCGCCGTTTTTTTGAGTGCAGCCCCTGTACTGGTTTTATACAGCCGCTTCCCGTGAAAACGGCTGAGATCAACTTCAATATCCGCCGCAATCATCACCAGATCCGCATCGGCAATATCGCGCTCGCTCAGCTGATTTTTTGCCCCGACGGATCCCCGGGTTTCAACCTTGATGTCATACCCCTGACGCTTCGCTTCTTCTTCCAGCGCCTCAGCGGCCATAAAGGTATGCGCCACGCCAGTCGGACAGGCCGTGATCGCCACAATACGTTTTCCAGCGGATGCAGAATCAGCCGTTCCCTGAACAGGTTCCTGTTCAACTACCGGTTCGGTTTCCAGAACCGTTGCACCTGCAACAGCGTTTTGCAGAAACGCTTTGGGATCCGCAAAACAAGTCGCCATCCCGCCCTGATAGACTTTCTTTCCGACAAAGCGGGTCAAGGCAACCGCTTTATCCGCCACAACCACAATGTAATCGGCGGCTTCAATACTTGCCGGAGACAACGGGCTTGCCGGTACAATACTGGACTGGCATTCAATCTCGGCGGTCCAGTTTAGATCTTGTGCCGCCTGCTCCATCAGTCCGGCCGCAATCACGGTGTTTGCGATACCGCTCGGACAAGCGGTCAGAATTGCAATCTTCATGTCGTCACCTTTATCCTTCCAAATTCACGTGTTGACCCACAGGCTGCTCGTTCAGCATCCGAACACTTGCCAGCGTTTGCGAAAGTACCGCCTCATCCGGCACACCGACGCCCACCTGAGTGACCGCCAGCGCCGACAGCGCTGTTGCAAACCTGAGTGTTTCTTGTTTTGACCATTGATTCAGATAGCCCCAGCACAACCCCGCCACCAGCGTATCGCCTGCACCGACAGTACTGACCACGGCCATTTTCGGCGGCTGCGACTGCAACCAGCCCGATTCATCCAGCCACATCACCCCCGCAGCGCCCAGCGAGACCACTACATTCTGAATGTCCTGATGGTGTAAGGCTTCTGCCGCAGCCTGTAGCGCGTCCTGTGTTTCCAGTGTTTTGCCGCACAATGCAGCCAATTCGTCATCATTCGGTTTGACCAGCCAGGGGGCAGCCCCCACGCCCGCTTTCAGCGCTTGATGACTGCTGTCGAACAGAACTTTTTTTCCCTGTGCCTTGAGTTTTGCCATCCAGCCTGCGCAGATTTGCGGACTCAGACCCATGGGCAGGCTGCCCGCAATCACAAACACATCATGGTGTTCCGCTAACGCAAAAAGCTGTTGCTCCATCGCCGTCACATCGTCCGGAGTGACAGCGACGCCGGGAAAATTGATATCGCTCACCCGGCCATCGGCTTCAACCAGTTTGACATTGATCCGGCTGGCACCGGGGACGCGGACAAAGGCATCCTCAATACCGGATTGCGTGAAGAGTTCACAAAACGGGTCCTGATTCTCTGTGCCCAGCAGGCCCGTTACCGTCACCGCCGCCCCCAGTTCAGCCAGCACGCGGGCAACATTCACCCCTTTACCGGCCGGATGCAAAGTGCCCTGTTCGACCAGATTCACAGCGCCGGGCTGAAGTTGCGGCAAGCTGCCGGTCAGATCCAGTGCCGGATTCAGGTTCACAGCCACCACTTTCGGGTGTGTTGTGGCTTTTGTGGCTTCGGTATTCATTTATTTTCCCTCACCCAATCCGGTCGCAATTGCATCACCAATCGCATTCAGTGCCTCACCGGCATCGGTACCCTCTGCGGTAAATTCCAACGCGTGTCCATGCTTCACCCCTAAAGCAATCACCTTCATCAGGCTCTTGGCATTCACCGATTTGCCATCGCCCTGCAGATTTCGCACCTGAATCGTGGACTCGAATTTCTTGGCAACACTCACCAGCATGGCCCCCGGACGCGCATGCAAGCCGTGTGCATTGCGAATCTTGTACACTGCCGTATTGGCATCGGCACTGGTCTGTGGTTCAGACGAGTCAGCAAAGAGAGATGAAATTTTGGCCGCATCGCCTTCAAACAACCGTTGCACTTGTTGCTGATACAACCATTGCGATACCTGCTTCAGCGGCTTTTGATACGAGGCATTGCCTGCCGCAATCATCAGCAAACCTTTCACGGGCTTGTCTTCAACCTGTAGCTCTTGTAACGGCGTCACAAATGACAATGCGCTCCGTTGAACATCCTGACGGCTGCTTGCCAGCCACAGTCCCTGACCCAGATAACTGGCGTCTTTCGCTATCACATCAGCAACAAAGTCCCGCCCCACAGCCTGATGGTTTTTCAGTAAACCACCCGCGACGGCTGTGAGTTGCAGCAAATCTGTCGCCGGAAAATTCAGGGCAATCAAAGCGGCATCGACATCCGCTTCCAGCTGTGTTTCTCCATTGAGTAAAGCGATCAGACTGCTGGCATCGGTGGACTGCTGAATTTGTTCAGCCACTCCTTCGGCGGACAGCACCCGGGTGAGTTGTTTCAGAATCCCGAGATGCTCATCGGATTTCGCAGCAATTCCAATGGCCAGATAGACGGTGTTGCCCTCCCCCCAGTTCACGCCATTCGGATAGTGATGAATTTTGACACCCGTGTGTTTCACCAGATCCCGCGTGTCTGTGGTGCCATGCGGAATGGCGATGCCATTACCCAAAAAGGTTGAGTTTTGCGCCTCCCGGGCGAGCATGCCATCGACATACCCATCGGCAACTAGCCCGTGCTGAGACAGTTCGCTGGCGAGCGCAGAAATTGCAGCGGTTTTATCGGTGGCTGATTGATTCAGCACAATATCTTGTTGCGTCAGTGACAACATGGTTCGGTCCCCTCGTCTTCGCGGCTCTTTGTGGCCGGATTGTCCTGAGTGTCGTGGCTAAAATTGTTTTTTTACCCTGGTTTCACCTTGGTTTTACTTAAGCTGAAACGATTCAGCAAACCTGTAAATAAAAAGTTTCAGCAATGCACCAGAGAGTATAGAATAAGACTGTTGTCTTTGCTGAAACCTTTCAGCACACATGCTGTAACGATTCAGCCTAAATTGCAAACACTCTGGTTCGGATCCTTTTTCAATCTATGATCCAAGCCACAGTTTGCCGCTTTCTGAGTGATCAATAGAATGAAGTTAGATGAAATAGCCCGGCTGGCCGGTGTCTCCCGGACCACAGCCAGTTACGTGATAAACGGCAAAGCCAGCCAATACCGCATCAGTGAAAAAACCCAGCAAAAAGTCATGGCTGTGGTTGAAGCACATAATTTCAAACCGGATCATGCAGCCAGCGCCTTACGTGCCGGCAGCTCACGTTCACTCGGTTTGATCATTCCGGATCTGGAAAACTCCAGTTATGCGAAACTGGCCAAGTTACTGGAACGGGATGCACGCAAAGCGGGCTACCAGCTGATTATCAGCTGCTCTGATGATGACATCGACACGGAAATGAAGGTGGCGCAAACACTGATCAGCAGACGAATCGACGCGCTGATTGTCGCCAGCAGTCTGCCTGCCGACCACGGCTTTTATCGTCAGATCCAAAGCGCGGGAGTGCCCGTGATTGCTATCGACCGTGGCTTAGATGACGAATGTTTTGCCAATGTCATCAGTGAGGATCATGATGGTGCCTACGCGCTGACCCGGCAACTGCTCCAATCGGGCCCCGCATCTGTCGGCCTGATTGGCGCTGTCCCTGAACTCGGGGTTTCCGAACAGCGGGAAATGGGCTTTTTGGCTGCGGTCCGCGATCAGGGAGACGCCACACTGGTGACCCGAACGCTGTATGGCGATCATTTCAGCCCCGAAGAAGGACAGCGGCTGTTGCAGCAGTGGATCGACGACAATCAGATGCCTGAAAGTATTCTGGTCACGTCGTATGCGCTCTTCGAAGGCATGCTGGATTGCCTGTTGTCCCACCCGACCCTGATGAAAACAACGCAACTGGCAACCTTTGGTGATCACCGCTTGCTCGATTTTCTGCCGATCCGGGTCCATTCCCTGCCCCAGCAATTTGAGGCGATCGCCGACAGCGCGCTGGAGCTGGCGTTGAACGCTACGGCAGGCCGTTATCGTCCGGGCGTCGAAGTAATTCCCCGTCAATTGAAAATTCGCTGATGCATCAATAGCCGGTCAGTTCCATGAATCCCTGGCCGGTGTGACTGCCTGATACAGCAACCGGTCCTTCCCAGTAAGGAAAAATAAAAGGCAGCAACTGATCGGTTCTTTTGGCCTGAACTTCCAGCGCCATGTGCTGCGACGGGATCTGAATCCGCCATCGCACCGGAAAATCCCGCCCGGCAATGTCTGCCGTCTGAATGGGGGTCAGGCTAGCCTCTTGGGGAGAGATGATTTCGGTTTGCCCGTCTGGCTGGCTCAGGCTGCCAAACACATGTGCCGGATGTAATTGGCTTCGCAACTGATACAGCATGAGGGCACGCCCGTCATCCAGATGGATTGAAAACCAGTCCCAACCCTGCTGATGCGCGGATAACGGCTGACTGCTCCATTCCCGGTCAAACCAGCCATTGCCGCTGACCTGGTAGCGCTGCCCGGCCAGTACAATGTCTCCGCGCAGCCTGACAAACGGCATACTGTAGTAATAAGAAGCGAGCGCCGGATCGGCCGGATCTTTTTGGCTGTAACCCTGCTGGCCTTGCAGCACAATACTGCCACGATTGTGCATATCAAGACGAACCGCCATGTCCTGATCCTGAAATGAAAGCTGCGCCGGAAAAGGCGCACTCCCCTCCGCCTGCCAGCGCCAGTTATCCAGCCAGAGTGTAAAAGGCTGGCCTTGCACACCGGCCTGGCCGATCCCGCCACGCGCAAAGCGTTCTGCCTGATAGCGCTGATCTGCCTTCGTCACTACCACATGCGCCATGTACCGCTGCGGACTCTGCCAGCCGCTTTCTGGATTCACCAGACTGACCGGACGAGATGCATTGCGGAACAGTGTCCATTGTACGGCCAACCATTCGCCCTGCTCGGTTGCCAGATTCGCCGTCAGATACCACCATTCGGTCCTGAAGTTCGGATGACTGAGATGATCCGCCGGGAAGCGAAATGTTCTGTCCGGAACAACCCTTTCAAATCCGGGATCAGTTCCCTGAGTCAGCAGGTTCATCGCACTGTCAGGCGTCTGTTGTGGTCCGCAACCCGCCAGAAGCACGCCCCAGAACAGCCAAACCCTGCTCAAATCCAGCCCGATTCGGTTGTATTTCAATTGTGTTCGGATTCGGCCATCCATCAGAACGCTTCCCGTAAAGACAACATGGCTGAACGCTTCACCAACTGCCAGACCGGCCAAGCACCAGCCAGCAATAATGCTGCCAGTGCCGTCCCCAGTGTCAGCAGATACTGCAGCGGGAAAATCTGGACAGGCATGGTCCAGCCAAACGAATATTTCAGCACCACATCAATGAGCAGCTGTGCCAGAAATAACCCCATCGGGAGTGCAATCAAAGCAGTCATCAAGCCAATCGCCAGCAGTTGCCCGCCCCCCAGCAACGCCAGTTCTTTGCCCGTCATCCCCATACACCGCAGCAGCGCGAACTGCCGCTGACGGGAGATCTCGCTGGCAACCGTGGCAATAAACAATCCGACCACAGCAACCAGTAATGTCAGTTTTCCCAGCGTAGAAGTCACAATGAATGTCCGATCAAACACAGCCATGGCCTGAGCCATGATCTGCGTATTGTCGCTCACCTGAGTGTCTCTCAGATCGAAGTGATTTTTCAGTCGTGCCTTTAAAGCTGAAACCTCCGCGGGTTGATTCAGGTGAACACCCAGACTGACCTTGCCCTGCCGGTGAAATCGCTGCTGCCACATCGGCTCTGAAATGAACACCTGTCCGTAGGGATTACCGTAGTCATAGTAAATACCACCCAGCAGCCAGCCATTTCCCAATCGTTGGGGCAAATCGACCCTTTGACCCGGTTCCCAGCCCTGACGCAATGCCAGCGATTCACTGGCCAGAAACACCTGTTGCCCAGGCTGATGTAATTGCTGCCAGTAATTCTCCAGCACACTTTTCATCGGCAACGCCTGCTGTTCTCCCAGTGAAGCGCCCAGACTCAGCACCTGTAACTGCTGTTCCTCCGTCTGGCCGGGAATCTCTGTCCGCCATCGCCACCAGACGGTTTTGATCCCTTGCTGGTTCGACAGCCAATCCGCAATCGCCGAGGCCTGCGGCGCAGAAGGCATGACATACAGATCGGCCGCCAAACGTTGCTGAAGCCATTGCTGAGTTGCCTGACGAAAGCTGCCGACCATGGTATCCATGCCAATGGTCGCCGCCAGCGCCAGCATAAATGCCATGGCAGCGACACCCCGATGGCTCAGACTGGCTGCCGCATCGCTGAAAAACCAGCGCATTCGGGGAGAACGCATCCACTTCGACAGCCCTTTAAACACGGCCCAGAGCAGAAACGGCATGAGTAAGCCGGATGCAGCCAGCAGGCAGCCAATCAATAAAAACCCGGAGAGCTGGTTGTGTTCCAGCGCATAGATCACCATGGCCAGCAGGATGAAAATAACTGCCATCCCGGCCTGCCAGCGATACTCTCGCCAGTTCCCCCGAACCATTGTCATCTGTGCTGTTAACCGGGCTGGCGGCGTTCGGATCAGGCGTACCAGTGGCCAGCCGCAAGCCAGCAAGGTGCCCAGAAAAGCAATAGCAAGACTTAAAAGCCCCCACTGCCAGCGCCATTCTGTCGTCAGAGACAGATTCGCCTGATATAAATCGCTGAGGGTGAATGCGACGGACGGCAGCAGTTGCTGTGCCAGAAACAGTCCCAACAGATTGCCGCCGATCACACCCAAACTGAACCAGAGGATGAGTTCAGCCGACAAGGCCCGCGCCAGTTGCGGTGCCGTCACACCACTCTGACGCAGCAATCCGACCAGAAACTGCCGCTGTGTCAGCGATAACGACATTGCCTGATAAAAAATGAATAAGCCCACGACGAAAGCCAGCATGCCCATCGCGAACAAATTGAGATGAAATGCCCGGGTCAGCGGCTCCAGATGCGTGTGATCATTTTCCGTCAGCTGTAGGCCGCCGGGAAGCAAATGGCTGATATTTTGTTGCGCCGCCTGATTCAGCTGACCACACAACACCGCCGTAAACCCGGACCTCGGAAACAGCTGGCGTACTAACCCCATATCAGCCACTAGCCGGGCGCCCTGGACCCGGCTGTCCTCAACGATGTGCAGCACGCCGACGGTTTCTCCGGTGACCAGGGTCAGTCGCTGCCCTTCAGATAAGTTTTTGAGGTGCGCCATCTGACGATTGACCAGCACACGGTTGCTTTGCCGGGTCAGCAAGGCGGTTGGTGTTCGCTGTGAACCGGGTTGCATAAGGGGCAGCATGACGTAAGGGTCAATCCCAACCAATGTCAGATTGCCCGCTTCCTGAATCTCAATCCGGTGTTGTTCATAAGGCACACACTGCGCATAGCCAGAACGTCGCAACTGAATATACAGCCCTTGTGGCACCGTCATGCCGGGTTGCTGATGGCGAATCGCGAACTGAAATGGGGTTGAAAACAGCATTTCTCCCGCTTGATAGCTGGCCCTTGCCTGTTGATTGACAGCCAGCACCCCAACCAGCAATGCAATCCCCATCACCAGCCCGAGCAACAGCAGCACAGCCTGTAACGGATGACGCCGGTAATGTCCCCATAACGCTTTAAAGACCGGATTGTGCATCCAGCACGCCCCCTTTCAGCATCACACAGCCATTCAGGTGGGCTGCCACCTGCGGACTGTGTGTGACCAGCAACAGGGAACAATTCATATGAGCCGTCAGGCTGATTAACAGTCTCATCACTGCCGTGGCATTTCTTTCATCCAGACTGCCCGTTGGCTCATCTGCCAGCAGAATATCCGGCTCCATATAGAGCGCGCGCGCAATCGCCGCCCGTTGTTGCTGACCGCCAGAAATCTCCTCGGGGTAACGGCTCAGTAGCGGTTTGAGATCGAGTGCAGAAATAATGGTGCGCCACAGCTCCGGCTGCGCAGGCAGACCTTTGAGCTGACGGCAGAATTCAATGTTGTCCTGAACCGTTAACGTGGGCAGTAAATTGAATTGCTGAAAGATCAATCCGATATGGTGCCGCCGGAATGCCGTCCGCATCCGTTCAGAGATTCCGTGAATCGGCGTTTCACCCAGCCAGATCTCCCCGTCATCCACCTTATCCAACCCGGCGATCAGATTCAGTAATGTACTTTTTCCTGATCCGCTTTCCCCCATTAAGGCAATTTGCTCACCCCTTGCCAGACAGAACTCAGCCCCCTGAATCACAGCATGGTACTCATGACCATCCTGATATCCCTTGCAGAGCCCGACAAGTCGTAACATTCCTGCCTCCGAAGACCCAACATTCTGAACAATGATGAATGATTCAATGTGTATCCTTCTGAAATTGAAACATTTTCAGAACGACTGTTTCAGGAGTTAAGTGTAGTACAAGGCAATTCAGACGCGGGAAACAAACAAAAAGGGCCATGAAGCAAAAAGCACTTCCCAGAATGAAAAGTGCTTTTTTATCTCAATGGTTCTTCAGAACACGGTTACTTTTGCAACTTATCCGCCAGATCCTGAGCCAGTGCAACCATTGTCAGGGTTGGGTTCCATGAGCCACCCTGCGGCCAGAGGGCACCGCCGGTGACATAGACATTGCTGGCACCTTTGAAGCGGTAATCCAGATCAACCGGCGCATCCGGCTGACTGCCAATATGCAGTGTGGAACTTTCATGGACTGGTGCATCGACCCGGATGGCTTGGGTATCCGGACGGGCTTCTGCCCATTCTCCCTGATCCGGGCTGCCATGCCAGTACTGGACAGCCGATTTTCCTTTGGGCGACAGCACGGTTTCCAGAATGCTGAATGTCGCTTCATCCATCGCCGACCAGGTTTCTTTATCTCTGCCGTTTTCTTCAATCTGAAGCAGAGAATTCGTTGTGATATTCCCGTCATCCGGATTCTGTTTAAACCAACTGCCCGGATTGGTGTAATCCAGTTCGCCCAGCACAGCGCAAACAAAGACGACATATTCTTTTGAAGACAGTAACTGCGCCATAGAAGCCGTGGCCACAACATCTGGCATATAACGTAAAGCGGTTGACGAATTCACGATTGGATTGTCATCCGACAGTGCAGATAACTGAATGTGATATTGCTGTTCGAAACTGTTGTTGGCGACCCCTGCGACATAGCAAGCGCCCAGTTCCAAATTCCCCCACGCACCATTCGGATCGAGATCCGCTTTCGGCACCCGGGCCACAATCGAACTGATAAAGTGCGCAGAGAATCGTTCACCCAAGCCCGGATAATCCGGGAAAGAGTTTCTCAGCAAGGTGGTGGGTGGCAAAGTCCCCATTGCCAGCACCAGCTGAGCGGAACCCAGTGGCAATACACCACGGGACGTTTCCAGTGCCGTCGCACGCGGCGTACCATCCACTGTTTGCTGAATGATTTGTGCCACCACGCAATCGGTCACGATATCCAGCTTCGCCCCTTTGCCTGCCTTATGCAGTGCTGCCTGCCGATCGGCAAGAGCCAGAATGCTGCCCGGTGTTGAAAACTTCTGAAAATCAATCCCGTTGATATTCTCGGAAGCGGATGCCAGCGGTGCAGCTTCTGTCCGGTAGATGCCGTTCACCGTGGTCCCGGATTGCTCCAGCAGATGCTGCACTGTGCGTTGCAGTTCACCATAAACCGGACGGTTTCCGGAAATCAGCGCCTGCTCGGTTTTACTGCGGCCTGCATCAATCTGATCGGCTTTCTGCACTCTGAGCAAGGTCTCTGCAGACTCGAAGTTATTGCGCGCGGCGGCAATCGTTTCGGCTGGCCAGCCAGCAAACTCTTCATCATTCGGGCGCGGGCACCACGCGCTCCAGAGCGTTGACCGTCCACCGAAAAAGGGAACCATACCGTGCTGCCAGTGGATGGTGCCTGCCTGACCCAGATGATTCTTGGCGGACATGGTCCAGGGGAAGGTTTCAGACAAGCCACCTAAAGTATCTTTGAAGGGTAACGGCAGGTTCTGGAAGTGCTCCGGTAAAAAGAACGGTCCGCGTTCGATCATCAGAATCCGGGCAAACGGATTGCGCGCTAGCGTGCGCTCAGCAAAAGCCAGAGCACAGAATCCTGTTCCGACAACCACATAATCGTAATCATTGTCTTCCCGGGCTTTTTTCCATTCGGCATTCGACAGGAAAAATACATGATCCATCACCTTTTGCCCGGTTGGGCTTTGCGGTCCGGGGGTTGGATATCCGTACTGTAATTTATTACTTGCTGCGGCAGTTCCCATGATCTCTATCCTTTTCTGACGTTGTTGTTCTTCCTAGCCATGCCACGCCTTTTCAAGCAGGCATGTCTGACGGTGACTAACGAATAGAAAAGGAAGCCGAGAAAGCACAATTTAATTGCCGGATCACCGCATCATTTTGTTTGAAATGAATCCTGGGCTGAAAACATCACAGATATGCCGTATTGGCATTGCACAGGAGTGTGAAGGAGTTAACAACCGGGAGAGGATTGAAACAGCCCGGCACTTGCTGGGCTGTGATGATGTCTGTCGCAAAGCGTGCTGATTTGGGTCAGGCGGGGTGCTGGCTGGTTTGAGATTCACCTGCCACCAGGTTGTTCATCCATGCTCTGGAGCGAATCCGCAAGGTCGAAGCAGCAATTTTCACAAACTCTTCCAGCATCAGCATGGCGTACACCCATTCCAGCGGGAACTTCAGGATCAGCGCACAAAATGCCGTGAGCGGAATCCCGATCAGCCATTGCGCGCCCAGATCCTGATAAAAACAAAACCGGATATCGCCCCCGGCACGGAGCACGCCCACGATCATTGCCATCGGCAGGCTTTTCACAATCATCGCCATGCAAAAAATCAGAAAGAAATGTTCTGTCAATTCACGGGTTTGTGGTGTCATCGCGGCGAACAGATCCAGAATCGGATCCCGGATCAGCAACATGCCCCCGGCAATCACAATTCCACAAGCCAGATTCAGCACAACGACGGCCCAAGCCTGATGGTAAGCATCGTCCATCCGGTTGCCGCCCAAATGATTCCCGATCAGAACTGCAGACGCATTTGAAATACCAATCAGCAACGCCAGCGCCAGTGATTCAATCGGTGTCATCACCGACAGCGCCACCAGCCCGTCAACACCTGCCTGACCGATAATGGCATGATACATAAAGATGCCGCCCGACCAGGCCAGATGATTCAAAGTGGTGGGTAAAGAGAGTTTCAGAAAACGTTTGATCATCCGCATGTCCATCACCTCTGGAAACACGGACCAGGTCAGCGCAGCCAGGTGACGTTTAAAATGCAGATAGCCAAACAGCAGGACGATTTCGACCAGCCCGCTGATCGCTGTTGCCCAGGCTGCGCCAACAATGCCGTAAGCCGGCATCCCCAGATTGCCGAAAATCAGCACCCAATTCAGGAACAGATTCAGCGCAATCCCGACCGTACTGAAAAAGGTGCTGATGCCCGGTTGATGCATGGCGCGCAAGCCAACCGACACACTGCTCCCCCAGGCGATAGCAAAGAGGCTGATTGCGGTGATCTGCAAATATTCTGCACCTCGGGCAATCACTTCAGGATGATCGGTCGCAAGGCCAATCACCTGCTGCGGCATCAGCACGAAGACCAGTGCCGACAAACAGGCGACCACAGTCGTCATCAGCAAAGTCAGTGCCACGCTTTGCTTCAGGCCGCGGGCATTGCCAGCCCCCCAATACTGTGCGGACAGCATTGCCCCACCGGTTGTGACACCAATCAGCATAATGGTGACGACGAATAAAGCCCGGCCCGCAATGCCGATGGCCGCGACATCCAGCTCATTGAGCTGACCCAGCATGAGGATATCGACCAGACTCCGGCTGGAAAACAATGCGATTTGCAACGCAATGGGCAATGCAATCGCCATCAGGCGACGCACAAAAGCCCATTCAATAAATGGCACAGCAGACTGGGAAGGACTCATGTCATAACGCCCATTGATGAAAGATTGATTAGTGTAAAATGGCCGGGAAGAATCACAAGCGAAAAGGCATTGATTTATATAAATTTTTCAATCTTTTAGCACAACTCACTTTCTGCAGCGTCCCCGTGATGAAATCACACAAAAAAAGATGAAAATACTATCGGTCACGCGCTCATGGATCATGATTATACCAATCAAAGTAAGTAAATGATCAGAAATAGCGTCGGAAAAATGTTTGAGAACAAGGCGGATTTTTTAGATAAGTAGTTACTCTACAATCAAAAAATCTAACGCAGTTATCGAACATTTTAGCAAGCTAGGATGACCAGTTATTTACTGCGATTGGTATTATTGATGACAAAAGAAATGCAGCCTGATGCTGCATTCTTCTGTGTTGCTCAGTCTTTCAAGCGGGTTGGTAATTCCGGCAAATGCTTCCCGGCATTTGCCGGATACAGCCGGTATTCACCATGGTATTTCACCAGAGACTTATAATCGGTCACCTTATACAGCAACAACCCACACTGATAAGCCAAATCGATACATTGCTGGCTGTTACCCCGCACATACACAGACAAAGCTTTGTTCAGTGTGCCCTCTTCAAATGCCGTACCTGCCTGCTTGGCGCACACCACCAATGAAGCCTGCCCGTCTGTGTGATGCGTGACTTTCCGATCCACTTCGTATTCTGTCGTGATCATCCAGCCCGCACCTTCAAGGGCCTGATACCAGTGCTGCACGGCTTCCTGTGTCAGCGGCTTCGTTTGCCCCGCTTCATTCAGGACGCCCGACAAAGTCCAGGTAATGTGCTCAAATTTTTGCTTCAGCTGCGCTTGCTTGCCCATACTCCGGGCTTGTTGCTGCCAGCCAGCCAGCGTTTTCGCCACACAATGGTCATAACGCTGTTGCTTGATCACTTTGGTAATCCAGGCACTCATAAAGTGCGTTTCACTCACCGGATTATTCGGTGTTTTACCTTCGGCAATCGAGGTCTGCAACGCTGACAGACCGTCATTCACCAGTTGATTCAGCTCTTGATAAAACTCAGCCATACAATTGATTTTCTTTCTGCTGTGTTAATGCCATCAGGCGTCTTTCGACATCGTCCAGTAGAACAGTGACGCAAGGATTGCACAAGCTGCCATTGTCCCCGCCAGCGGCCAGGCCGATGTATCTGGCATTAAGGCAACCACACCACCGACAACCGTCCCCGTTCCGAAGCGCATTGTACCAGCCAGAGAAGACGCTGTACCTGCCATATGCGGGTATTTGGCTAATAAACAAGCCATCGAATTACTGGCAACCGTCGAAATGGCACCCACAAACAACATCACAGGAATCACAGTCCCCCAAAGCCCCAGATCCAGAGTCTGTCCGACCACCAGCCCGATCCCGGCAATCAGCTGAATGTTCAGGCCCAGTCGCAGCATATAGTGCGACCCCATTTTCCGGACCAGTTTGCCGTTCAGCGTTGTCATCACGATCAGGCACACAACGTTCAGGCCAAACAGTAAGCCGAAGTTTTCTGTGCTGACGTGGTAAAGATCGATGTAGACAAAAGAACCCACGGTGAGGAACACAAACATGCCAGAGAATGAGAAACCGCTGCTCATCACTAAGCCTAAGGCAGGGCGTGAGGTCAGCATGCGGGCATAGTTTCGCAGCGTTGACCCTAAATGGAATGGCAGGCGTTTTTCTGCCGGTAAGGTTTCCGGGATCATTTTCAGAACCGCCAGAATCACGATGACCGAAAACAACGCAAGGAACCAGAAAATCGAGCGCCATCCCAGCCAGACGGACAAATAGCCCCCGATTAATGGCGCAGCCAGTGGGGCGACTGTCATCACCAGCGTGACAAAAGACATGGTCCGGGCGAACTCTTCGCGCTCAAACATATCGCGCACCAGCGCCTGAATGATGACAGCGGCAGAAGCACCGGCGAAACCCTGTGCGGCACGGATCCAGGTCAGCTCCGTAATATCATGACTCTGCGCACTGACAACCGCAGCGAGCGCAAACAGAATCACACCAATGATCAGGACCGGACGCCGGCCATAACTGTCTGACAGCGGGCCATGAATTAACTGGCCAATTGCAAATCCGGCCGTATAAGCCGTCAGCGTGACCTGAACCGAACTTGGTGTCACCCCAAGGTCTTTCGCGATGGTTGGCATCGCAGGAAGATACATATCAATCGCAAGGGGGGTCAGCGCGGCAATCGCACCAAGGATCAGAATTAATGTGAAACTCAGGCCTGGACTGTCAGATTTACTCATAAACCACTTAATAGAAGATAAAAGGGAAAGAATGTGATTGTACGACAATTTTCGCTACGCGAATCTTTCCTGACAGGAAATGATAACTTTCTTTCGACGGTGTGATAGCAAATAATTGTGAGCTATATAGTCCCTAAGATCAAAAAACATCCCAAAAATTTCACGGTTCTTGCCTGAGAGTGAAGTTTTTCAAATTGTTTATCTGCCTGTACAGACAGCAATCCAAGGCCCTCAACCAAAAATGGCGCTGGACTCTACAGAAATCCAGCGCCATTCAGGCAGACTTCATTCGCGTCAGAAACTGGCGACTTCTTCTTCAGTTAACGGGCGATATTCACCCGGTTCCAGCGTCTCATCCAGTACCACGGCACCCACCTGCTCCCGGTGCAAGGCTTCCACTTTGTTTCCAATGGCTGCAAACATCCGCTTCACCTGATGATATTTTCCTTCAGAAATCGTGATCATGGCTTCGCGTTCGCCCAGAATTTCAAGTTTCGCCGGACGCGTCAGTTCTTTCTCACCCCGAAGCTGGACGCCTTCCGCAAAGGCGGCAATGGCACTTTCCGGAATCGGATCAGCCGTTTCCACGTAATACACTTTTTCACAGACATGACGAGGAGATGTGATGCGGTGAGACCACTGACCGTCATCTGTCAGCAGCACTAAACCCGTTGTATCCGCATCCAGGCGACCTGCAACATGCAGTTTCTCCGGACTGACCTCATCCAGTAAAACGTAAACAGTCGGGTTAAAGTCATCCACATGCGAGCAAACGTATCCCTGTGGCTTGTTCAGCATCAGATATTTCGGGCCAGTCATCTGAAGCGGATGGTCATCAAAGGTCACTTCGCAGTCCGGTGTGACTTTGAGCGCGCCGTTTTTCACGACTGCCTCATTCACTTCAATTCTTTTTTCTTTTAATAGTTTACCGGCTTCTTTACGGGTAATTCCCAAAGCCGTACTTAAAAACTTATCAAGCCGCATGGCTGGCTCCACGTGTTGCAAAAACGCCATTATATACGCAAGTCTGACCAAGATGCTCGGTTCAGCGAGATTGGCTGGTGCTGCCGGGTGAGGATGACGAAATTTTCGCCAATGGCCTTCACCACAGGGTTGGAGGGATATCACGCATTGCAACCCCTGATCACAAATTTTTACATCGGTTTCCCTGAACTGCCACTAAGCTCAAAAAGTAGAACATTTCTCCACTTTCACGGTCTTCACTTATAGACATGTGGTGTGGGTTATTCGTATAACCACTTAGCTAAAGCGAATCACTACAATGCCATAACACCGAACAACTAAGGTTGACTTATGAACATCTCACTTGTAGCGCCAAGCCTGTCTTCTGTGGACATGCTGCTTACACTTGTTGGGGAACTCTTTGAATATGAAGTCCTGCCACAAAAACGCGAGCAAACCGCACAGGCAGTTCATCAGATCCTGAATAACGCTGAGCTGGGGCAAGCCTGGTTTATCGAAGTGAAAGACGGCGATAACACCATGATTGCCGGTCACATCATCCTCAGCTACAGCTTCAGCCTGGAACACGGCGGCCGTATCGCACTGATCGACCAGTTTTATCTCAAACCAGAATGGCGTCAGCAAGGCATCGGGACCGAGCTGATGCCACAAATAGAAGCGCATTGCGCTGAAGCCGGTGTGCATGCACTGACGCTGGAGGTCAATATCGGGAACAAAGGTGCCCGGAGTTTCTATGAGAGACATGACTTTATCCCGCGCCGTCAGTTCTGCATGATGACCAAAACCATCAAACCGACCAAACTGCCCCTGAATATGGCATCCTGAATGCGACCTCAACACAGGGCTCTGCACAACGAGCCCTGATGACACCCGTCGCACCAAAGCTTGTCTCCCGCAGTTCAAAGCCGTTACACTCCTCTGCGCTGTTCATCAATCAAGTCTAATCCATGTATACCCTGCGTCCTTATCAGCAAGACTGTGTGAAAGCCACAGTGCACTATTTTCGTAAACACAGCACACCCGCAGTGCTGGCGCTGCCAACCGGTGCCGGAAAAAGCCTGGTCATTGCCGAACTGGCCCGGATTGCCCGGGGCCGGGTGCTGGTACTGACGCACGTAAAAGAACTGGTCGAGCAGAATCATGCCAAATATGAAAGTTACGGCTTAAAAGCTTCGATTTTTTCTGCCGGATTAGGGCGGAAAGAAACCGATCAGCAGGTGGTGTTTGCCTCGGTACAGTCCATGGTGAACAGCCTGGATCAGTTTGATGCAGAGTTTTCTCTGCTGGTCATCGACGAATGTCACCGGGTGCCGGACGATGAGAACAGTGCTTATCAGCGTGTCATCCAGCACCTTCAGGCCATCAATGCCGGCATCAAGATTCTGGGGCTCACTGCAACACCCTATCGGCTGGGTATGGGCTGGATCTACAAATATCACACGCGCGGTCAGGTCCGTACGGAGCAGGATCGCTTCTTCCGGGACTGCATTTTTGAACTGCCAATCCGCTACCTGCTGGATGAAGGGTTTCTGACCGAACCCAAAGTGATGGATATGGCGGTGATTGGCTACGATTTTTCCAGCCTGAAACCGGCCAATCATGGTCATTACCGCGAAGCGGATCTGGACGCTGTGATTGCCAGATCCGCACGCGCGACGCCCACGATTATTGAACAGGTCATTGATTATGCAACAGATCGCAAAGGCGTGATGATTTTCGCCTCTACGGTGAATCATGCCCAAGAAATTATGGGCTATCTGTCGGGCGAAAAAGCAGCACTGGTTGTCGGAGATACCCCGCTGGAAGAACGGGACAGGATCATCACCGCATTCAAGAACCAGCAGATCAAATTTCTGGTGAATGTCTCTGTACTCACCACGGGATTTGATGCCCCTCATGTCGATCTGATTGCGATCCTGCGTCCGACCGAGTCCATCAGCCTGTATCAGCAAATTGTAGGCCGTGGTTTGCGTTTATCTGAAGGGAAAACCGATTGTCTGGTGCTGGAATATGCCGGGAACTGTTATGACCTCTATCAGCCGGAAGTCGGCGACCCAAAACCGGACAGCGCCAGCGAAGTGATTATGGTGCCCTGCCCGGCCTGTGGTTTTAAAAACAGCTTCTGGGGCAAACTCGACCCGGCGGGATTTCTGATCGAACATTATGGTCGCCGCTGTCAGGGCTATTTTGAAGACGATGACACGGGTGAACGGGAAGAATGTGGCTACCGTTTCCGGGCCAAATACTGTGAAGAATGCGGTGCAGACAACGATATTGCGGCGCGGCGCTGTCATCAGTGCGACGCGGTCATGGTCGATCCGGACAAAAAGCTGCGGGATGCACTCAAGCTCAAAGACGCCATGATCATGAAATGTACCGACATGCAGCTTGAGCCGGGTAAAAACCAGTACGGGAAACCCCAGTTGAAAGTCACCTATTTCAGTGAAGAGGACGGCCAGATCAGTGAAACCTGGCAACTGACGAACAAAACTCAGAAATCCGAATTCCTGAAGAAATTTATCAATCCGCATCTGGTGGACCGCCATCGGCCCTTTACCGAGACGGCACCCACCAAAGTGGCCAGCAACGAACACCGGCTTCGCCCGCCGGAAATCATTATCGCCCGCAAAAGCGGCCGCTTCTGGGCAATCCGGGATAAGCTGTTCGATTTGGATCAGTACAAGCAGTAAGTCTGATGATTCAGAAAGAAAAAAGCCGCACTCTCGTGCGGCTCCTGTCATGCCCTATCTCCGATGAAGAATCAGAAGGCGTAATCCACATTCACACCCCAGTTACGACCTGGCTGAGTATGGCGGTCTAAGCCTGGTTCCGTCGGCTTAAACCCTTCAACATCCTGATAACGCCAGTATTTCTTATCGAATGCGTTAAACAGACCTGCACGCACCATCAGATTTTCGGTCGGCGTATAATAAGCAGTCAGATCAACCACGGTGTAACTTGGCGCATCAACATTGGTGTCATTCGACCAGTCTGAACCAGATTTCGATGCAACGTAAACCGTACTGATCTCACTTCCCCAGTCACCACTTGGCGCGTCATAACCTAGGCCCACAACCGAAGTGAACGGCGAGACAGAATCTAAGGCTGCTCCTGTCTCTTTGTCTTCACCTTCCTGATAAGCCAGAGAAACTTTTGCGTAAGTGCCACTCGGTGCATTCAGGGCTTCATCCAGCCAGAGTTCAGATGCGAATTCGACACCATAAATTTTGGCCGCATCTAAGTTTTCATTCGTGGTAACCTGAATTCCTTCGATAACCTCAGTCTGTGAAGCAATGAAATCTTCATAGTCGGTGTAAAAAACTGCCATGCTCATTGATCCGATGCGTCCCTGTGCTCTGGAACCGATTTCGTAAGCAAGGCTTTTTTCTGGTTTCAGGTTCGGGTTAGCAACAATTTTGTAGCCATATGCCCTGTTATCTTTATCTTCATACATTTCACCAATGGTTGGTGAACGGAAACCCTGACTGATTTGAGCATAAGTATTGAACGACTCAGTCCAGTGATATACCGCCCCCAGACGCCCCGTCACCGCATCACTATCATGATCAGGCAGACCTGAAGAATTGGCAGGTTCAGCCTGATAGTTGTCGTAGCGGAGGCCACCGGTCACGACCAGTTGATCCTGCATTAAATACAGTTGATCCTGCAAGAAAATACCGTATTTCACGGATTTTGCATTTGGCACTTCTACCGGGCCAGGTTTCACGGTCCCGGAATCCAGGAAGTAGTCTTTATAATCCAGTTCGAACTCATTTTGTACAACACTCAAACCATAAGTCAGCTCATGACGAGTATCGGAGAACGCAATAGCTTTATTAAACTGCGTATCAAACTGCATGCTGGAGTCTTCACCGCTACGGAAGCGATTCCGATGACCATATCTATCCGTATGATCGTAGTTATCATGTTTACTCTCACTACGCTGCCAGTTCAAAGCCCAGTTCACTGTATCCGCAGCGGCCAGATTAGCCTGCCATTCGTGGGTCAACCCCAATCGGATCCGATCATCTTCATCATGACCACGCACACTGGTGTAAACAAAACCCGGCATGAAACCACCGCCAGCATCGTAATTTTCCTGGCTCAGGATCTGGGCATCTGTATCACGTGTATAATATTCCGCAACCAAGCCGACCCGGTTGGTGTCGTTCACCTGAACATACACTTTGCCAAGCACGTTATGCGATGCAAAAGTCAGCGGGTTCGCCTGCCCACGACTGTTGCCTTCAATATCAGCCCCATCGCCATGTGCTTCTGTTTCATGGCCATCCCGATAGGTATAAATCAGCAAACTTTCCACAGCACCGGTACGATTCGCCGCTTCAACGGTTGCTTTGTATTGATCACTGTCACTCGCATAACCTGTTTTCACAGCCAGATGATTGTTTTCCCCAGTCTGTAAAACATCTTCCGGATTTTTAGTTCTCAGTAAGACTGTCCCGCCAATTGCATCGCTGCCATAAAGGCTTGAACCCGGTCCTTTGCTAACTTCCACAGCCGTTAACGTATCCACCTCAAATCCGTTTGAATATTTACGCATCTGCTCGGCTCCCGGATTGTAGCCCGCCGGTTGCTCCACATCATCAACCATCACTTTCACCCGGCTTCCTGACACACCACGCACAGTAAAATCAGAAATACCAAAGCGACCATTCCCATTCACCTGAACACCCGGTTCATACTTCAGTGCATCTTTCAGATCATTCGCGAGATTCTTTTCCATATCCTCCGCGGTAATCTTAGATACAGATCCCGGTACATCTTTGATGCTCTGCTCCATTCGGGTTGCAGTAATCACCATCTCATCTGTATAAGCTTTCTTTTCCTGAGCCTGCAATGAAGGAGAAAGGGCCAGCAGCACAGCACTGGCAATCAGTGATAATTGTTTGTGGTTCATAATCCCTGCTATTAATTTTTTTATCATTAAAGTTCTAATTGATAGGGATTATACAAAAAGAAATGAGAATTACTATCAATCTCAATGTTATTTAGATCACAGTTACACTACTTATTTGGAACTTCGTCCGAATGATGAAACCCGTTTGATGAATATCATTGCATGTATAAAAAAATACTGATCACACCTCATTTCGTGCAACCGCTTATTTTTTCGCTGATTTGGGATGTTTTCGGGAAATCTGCTTGTCTGGGGAGATTCGGGGTGTTAGTATCCGCGCTCGATTTGACGGTATTCGGTAAGGTCGCATTACGGAATACCTTTTTCATTCACTCAATAAAGAGTAAGCATCATGAAATTTGAAGCACAAGTACGTTCTGACCTGGGTAAAGGTGCGAGCCGCCGCCTGCGTCACGCTAACAAGTTCCCTGCAATCATCTACGGTGGCGAAGAAGCACCAGTTTCTATCGAACTGAACCACGATGACGTGATCAACCAAATGGATAAAGCTGGTTTCTACGAAGCTATCACTCTGGTTATCGACGGCAAAGAAGTGAACGTGAAGCCTCAAGACATCCAGCGTCACCCGTTCAAGCCAAAAGTTCAGCACATGGACTTCATCCGCATCTAATTGCGGATTGGCGGAAACGCTGAAAGAAAAGCGCCCTCTGGGCGCTTTTTTTGTACCTTTCAAAACAAGCTTTGTTGTGGATTTTCAGCCTGTTGTGCAGCCTGGGCATCTAATTCGCGCTGACGCCGCTTGATTCGCTGATAACGTTGCCGGCACAGTTTGATCACATGCCGCTTCTGATCATTACTCATAGCCTGCCAGTGAAAACGCTCTTCCCGGCTTCTCAGACAGCCTTTACAGTAGCCGCGATTATTCACCTGACAGACCCCAATACACGGACTGGGGATGATAAAGAATTCTAACTGCTCCACCCCTGCCTCCGCCTGATATTGGTGAAAAAATAGACATACCGAGATACTAACGGGTTTGCCTGCAGAACGCCAGTTCACGGGCTTTCACCGTTTCTGAGTTCTGACACAAGCCAGCCTCAGTGAGCCAACTCACAATCGATACATTTAATTAACATTATCAGCAAAAAGACTTACTCCGTAAACACCGCAACATTCCCCTCATTCCAACCCGAATAAAACAATAAAAAACATAACATTAGACATACCCCTTCAATTTACTAAGTAGATATACCTAATACCTTGGTCGAGAATTCGCGTCGCACACAATCAAACCAACTCCGTGTTATTGCGCTTGTTCCCGCCTATGCTTTGTTCAATGCTTTGATTGCAGAGGGTTATATCCCCAATATCACAATAATCATGAGGACGTGAAACATGAGTTTAGTAAAACGCACTGTACGCAATGCGCTGGTTGCCGCCGGCGCGGTTGCTGTTTTACTTTCAAGTACCGCTGCTTATTCAGCTGAAAAAGTCTATCGCCTGAAACTGGCTGAAACCTGGGGCGCAAACTTCCCGATTTTCGGCGACACCACGAAATCCATGGCCAAAATGGCCGAGGAAATGTCCAACGGGCGACTGCAGATCCGCATCGACTCCGCCAACAAACATAAAGCGCCACTTGGCGTGTTCGATATGGTGAAAGCCGGTCAGTACGACATCGGCCACTCCGCATCGTATTACTGGAAAGGTAAAGTACCGAACACCCTTTATTTCACAACCATGCCCTTTGGTATGGTTGCCGCAGAGCAATATGCCTGGTTCTACCATGGCGGCGGGATGGCACTCATGGAAAAAGTCTATGGGCCCCATAACCTGTTGTCATTTCCGGGCGGGAATACCGGCGTACAGATGGGCGGCTGGTTTCAGAAAGAAATCAAAACTGTGGATGACCTGAAAGGCCTGAAAATCCGGATTCCGGGTTTCGCGGGCGAAGTTTTAGCCAAATTGGGTGCGAGCCCGACCAATATTGCACCCGGTGAACTCTATACCGCACTGGAACGCCGTACCATCGACGCGCTGGAATGGGTGGGTCCGGGCCTGGATTTACGCATGGGTTTCCACAAAATTGCACCGTTCTACTATACCGGATGGCATGAGCCAGCAACCGAGCTGCAATTCCTGGTGAACAAGCGTTCCTGGGATCGCCTGCCTGCCGATTTACAGGAAATTCTGCGTGTGGCCATGCGACTGTCTGCCTATGACATGTATATCCAGAATACCCATGCCAGTGCAGAAAACTGGTCAACCATGAAAGAAGAGTATCCGGATATCAAAGTGATGAATTTCCCGGATGAAGTCATGGCAGCGGTTCGCAAAGCCAACGACGAGTTACTTGCCGAGCAGGCCAAAAATGATCCGCTGGCAAAAGAAATTCTGGACTCTCAGGCGGCTTATCTGAAGAAAGCCCGTGAATGGACACTGATTGCTGATAAAGCCTACCTCGACAGTCAGGCCGAACAGGAATAATCCAACCCCATACGCCGGACAATCCGGCGTATTTTTCTTCCATGCTGCCTCGCGACGGAGTCTCTATGCGAAGCCTTTTAGCCTTCGAGAAAATCCTGAACCGGTTTTCCGACTTGCTTGGCTGGATAGCCAGTACCTTATTTATTTTGCTGATGCTGAACGTCTTTTACGACGTTGTGATGCGTTATGTCTTTAACGATGTCTCAATTGCCATGCAGGAAATGGAGTGGCACCTGTTTTCTGCGGTGTTCCTGCTGGGCGTTCCTTATGCGCTGAAAGCAGGCGGACACGTCCGGGTGGATGTGTTTTACGAGAGATTCAGCCTGAAAACGCGGGCGCTGATCGATCTGATGGGATCCGTCATTTTTCTGCTGCCTTTCTGTCTGCTCGTGTTCTGGTATGGCATCGATTATGCCAGAGAATCCTACGCGCTGGGCGAATCCAGTGGTGACCCCGGCGGCCTGCCTCACCGATGGCTGATCAAAAGCCTGATCCCGGTGTCATTTCTGTTCATGGCAATCTCTGGGATCGGGATGATCCTGCACAACATCAACCGCCTGGTTCACCCAAGCCTGTTCCACGATAAATAAGGAGTATTCCGTGGTTGGTATTATCATGTTCATCGTGGCCCTGTTTGCCCTGCTGTTAGGCTTCCCGGTCGCATTTACCTTCGGTGGCATTGCGCTCCTGTTTGGACTTTGGGCCGAAGGCCCGGATATTTTCGCATTCATGCCTTTCCGGATCATGAGCATCATGCAAAACACCGTGCTGATGGCGGTCCCGCTTTTTGTGTTTATGGGACTGGTGCTGCAGAAAACCCGTCTGGCTGAACAATTGCTGGAATCTATGGGCAAACTGTTTGGCAGCGTTCGCGGTGGTTTAGCGATTTCAACCGTGTTGGTCGGCTCGTTGCTGGCTGCTTCAACGGGGGTCGTCGGTGCATCTGTTGTCGCGATGGGGTTAATTTCACTGCCGGTGATGATGAAGTATCAGTACAGCAAAGGGCTGGCCACCGGCACCATCTGTGCTTCAGGCACCCTGGGTCAGATTATTCCCCCGTCAATCGTGCTGATTCTTTTAGGCGATGTGCTGGGTATCCCGGTCGGCGATTTATTTCAGGCGGCCGTCTGGCCGGGTCTCGCACTGGTGCTGGCGTATATTATTTACATCATGATCTACAGCTGGATGAACCCGGACGCCACAAGACCGATGGAGAGAGATCCGACCCAATCCCGCCAGCAGGAAGTGATTGCCGCGCTGAAGGCCGTGATTCCCCCGCTGGCTCTGATCATTGTTGTGCTGGGTTCCATCTTCGCGGGAATTGCGACGCCTACAGAATCTGCGGCGCTCGGCGGGATGGGTGCCGTGCTGCTGTCCCTGCTTTACCGGCAGTTTTCCTGGAAGATGCTCTATGACAGCGCGTTTGAAACCGTCAAAGTCACGGCGATGGTCTTCGGGATTCTGCTGGGGGCAACTGCATTTTCAATGGCCTTCACTTATACCGGCGGGGATTATCTGGTTGAAGAATGGATGATGGCTTTGCCCGGCGAGCAATGGAGCTTCCTGATTCTGACCATGCTGATCATTCTGATCCTGGGCTTTTTCATCGACTTCGTTGAAATCTGCTTCATTGTTGTCCCGATTCTGGCACCGATTGCAGATGCGATGGGCATCAACATGCTTTGGTTTGCGATCCTGATTGCCATGAACCTGCAAACCTCGTTCCTGACGCCCCCTTTCGGATTTAGCCTGTTCTATTTGAAAGGCGTGGCGCCAGACGGCATCACAACACGGGATATTTATAAAGGCGTCATGCCGTTCATTACCATTCAGGTCATGGTACTCGCTTCCGTACTGCTCTTCCCTGGTTTTTACGGTATTTCGTGACAACATGAATCGCCATAAATGTCGCGTCAGTCGGCACTTTTCTCACAAAGTGCCGTCTTTTTGCTTTGTTCGCCTCAACAAATTGTTAACATTCTGAGCTGACCAAACCATGCAGATAAAACAGGTTGTTGCGATCATGCCCCTCAAAGTGAAGCTGATTCTCCTCACATTGCTACCGCTGCTCCTGATCAGTGGGGCGATTGGCTGGATTGCGATTCATCAGGCCACCTCACTGGGCGAGAAGGAAGTCGCGACCTTCCGGGCCAGCCTGATCGCCGCCAAAGAGCAAGCGCTGAAAGACACGGTCGATCTGGCTCTCGACAGTATTCATCATATCTATCAGCAAGCGGGTCCGGATGATGCGCATGCAAAAGCAGAAGTGGCGCGCATTCTCAGCGGCTTGCGTTACGGGGATGATGGCTATTTTTTTGTCTACCATGAAGACGGGACCAACCTGGCCCATCCTGTCCTGCCGGAACTGGTCGGAAAAAATTTGCTCAATTTACAGGATACCAACGGCGATTACCTGATCCGGGCTTTAATTGAAACGGCCAAATCAGGCGGGGGATTTCATCAGTACCTCTGGCATAAGCCTTCCAGCGAGCAAATCGTCACCAAGCTGAGTTACGCGGCATGGCTGCCCAAATGGCAGTGGATGATCGGCACTGGGCTTTATATTGAAGATATCGGGCTGCAGATGAGTCAGGTTGAGCAAGCTGTTCAGGCCAATATCCAGACGACTTTCATTTCCGTAATTGTCTTGGTGGCCATCACCACCCTGCTGATTCTGATCGCAACCCTGGCGATCAACTTGCATGAACACCGGCTGGCCGATAGCCGGCTCAAAGAATTGGCACATAAAACCGTGATGTTTCAGGAAGAAGAGAAGAAACATGTTGCCCGGGAATTACACGACGGGGTGAATCAGTTGCTTGTTTCCGGTAAATGTCATCTGGAGCTGCTGCAACAGCAACTCACGCAAACCAACACCGAACAAGCCCTCTATCATCGCGAATTAAGCGAAGCCGCCATTTTACAGGCCATTGCAGAACTCAGGCGGATTTCACATAACCTCCGGCCCAGTTCATTGGATGATATCGGTCTGGTCGCAGCGCTGGATAACCTGCTGAATGACTTTGCCGCTTCCACAGGCATCTGGATCAATCGGTCGCTGACCCTCAATCACCTGTGTTTACCCACCGATGTGATGACGACTTTATACCGGGTGGTGCAGGAATCTCTGGTGAACATCAGCAAGCATGCCCAATCCGAAAAGATCGATATCGAGCTGTCGGTGATTCAGAACACACTTCAGTTAATTATCCGTGATCACGGGATCGGATTTGATGTACAACAAGCCATGAATGGCAAAGGCATCGGCTTGCGGAATTTGCGGGAGCGGCTGGAATTTCTGGGGGGTGAATTAGATATCAGCAGTCAACCCGGCGAAGGCACAGAGGTGATGGTGAATCTCCTGCTCACCACAGATTCCCCAAAACTGAACACAACCAAAGGAATGAACTTTGATGACGAATATTCGCGTCCTGCTGGTTGATGACCATCAGGTCGTCATGCAGGGCTTCCAGGCTCGGCTGGACAATGAGAAAAACATTGATGTGGTCGCAACGGCTACAAATGGCGCGGAAGCACTCAAACAGGCCCAGTTGCATCAGCCGGATGTGGTGCTGATGGATATCAGTATGCCGGAAATGAACGGCATTGAAGCGACACGCATTTTCCGTCGCGACTTCCCGGCAATCAAAGTTCTGATCCTGACCATGCATGATAACCGGGAATACATTCTGCAGGTGATGCAAGCCGGGGCCAGTGGTTACATCCTCAAAGAAGTCTCAGCCGAAGAAATGGTCCAGGCGATAGAAGCCGTTCATCAGGGCGGTAGTTATTTCTGCCGTCTGGTAGCCAACACCCTGTTTTCAGCACCGATCGAGCCGCAGTCCGCCCCTCAACCCTCCCCGGTGATTGCGCTGAGCCGACGGGAAGAAACGATTTTGCGGCAAGTGGCTTCCGGAAAAAGCAGTAAAAAGATTGCGCTGGAATTAGGGATCAGTACCAGAACCGTTGAGACACACCGGCAAAATATCAAGCACAAGCTGAATCTGAATTCTACGGCAGAAATGACAGCCTACGCCGTCAAAGAAAACCTGATTTAACCAACGTCCGTGTGACATCAGAACAGTCCGAGCTGAGGCGCGATCAGATCATCAAAATTTTTGCCGATAAAAGGCAAAATCCCGTCAGCAATGGGCTTTAATTGTTTGTCGATATAATGGTCGTAGTCGATCGGGCTCTGCCGGGCCTCAACCGGCTCGGGACCACTGGTTGTGATCACGTATTCGATCCATCCCCCGGTTTGATACTGCAACGGACGCCCCAGTTGCTGATTCACTTCATCTGCCCGCCGGGCAGCCCGCACATGGGGCGGGACATTCTTCTGATACTCCGAAAGGTGACGGCGTAACCTTTTCCGGTAAATCAGTTTGTCATCCAGTTCGCCCTGTGCAGCCCGTTCGACATACTGACGCACGTATTCTTCAATATCTTCCTGATGAAACACCTTTTGATACAGGATTTGCTGAAACTCCTGTGCCAGCGGTGTCCAGTCGGTGCGGACCGTCTCCAATCCTTTAAACACCATTTCTTCTTGCCCATCCCGGACAATCAGGCCCGCGTAACGTTTCTTACTGCCTGTTTCCTGCCCCCGGATCGTGGGCATCAGAAATTTGTGATAATGGGTTTCGTACTCCAGCTCAAGCGCAGAAGTCAGGTTGTAGGTCTCTTTCAGATGGGAAGTCCACCACTGATTGATCTCCGCGACCAGCATTTTGCCAATCGCATCTGCCGCTTCACCGCTGTGTGCTTTTTTCAGGGACACAAAAGTAGAGTCTGTGTCGCCATAAATCACCTCAAAACCTTGTTCCTCAATCCGCTCACGGGTCATTTTCATAATTTCATGACCTCGCATGGTGATTGAAGACGCCAGGCGATGATCGAAAAAACGGCACCCGGACGATCCCAGCACACCGTAAAAGGAATTCATGATGATCTTAATGGCCTGAGAAAATGCTTTTTCACCGTCCCGTTTGGCCTGATCTCTGGCAGCCCACAAATTTTCGATCATTTCGGGCAGAAAATGTTTCTCGCGATGGAAACGTCCACCCCGGAAACCAGCAATCGCCTGATCATCAGCCTTGCCTTCTTCCAGCAGCAAACCTTCCACCAGCCCCATGGGATCGATTCGAAAGGTACGGATAATGGAGGGATACAGCGATTTGAAATCCAGCACCAGCACGGAATCATACAGGCCTGGTTTGGAATCCATCACATACCCGCCGGGGCTCGCTATCCAGTTTTCACTTTCCAGATTCGGCGCCACATAGCCAGCCCGGTGCAATTGCGGTAAATAGAGGTTGGTAAAAGCAGCCACCGAGCCGCCGACCCGATCCAGCTCAACGCCTGTCAACCGGCTGCGTTCAATCGCAAAATCCAGCAAATGGGTGGTTTCAAATATCCGGGTCACCAGTTTGCAATCTTGCAGGTTATATCTGGCCAGCGAGACTTTATCTTCCCGGAACATCTGATTGATTTCAGCCATCCGGTCATACACGTTGTGGATCGCCTTGCCTTCTCCCAGCAATGCTTGCGACACCGATTCCAGCGACCAGGAGCGAAAATTATACGTCGCTGTTTTGAGTGTATCGATTCCGTCCATCACGATCCGTCCCGGTAACGTGATAAAGCCTGAGTTCGGATTCTGGCTGGATTGCCGCCAGTGCGGGGTCTGTCGTCCCCGGCCAATGCGCAACGGGAGTTGGTGCCACTCCGCCCTTCTCAGCAGCAACCGGAAGTCAAAATCAATCACGTTCCAGCCGATCACAACATCCGGGTCAAATCGGGTAAACCAGTCCTGCAGTGCCATCAGCAGGCTTTTCTCATCCTTCACCCATTGAATCCAATCCAATAGTTCTGCGTCTGCAGCAGCTTGGCCGACCATGATCACCCGGCTGTCCTGCGCGCTATGCAGGCCGATAGAATACAAGATGCCTTTTTCTGAACACTCAATATCCAGAGACACGACAGACAGCATCGGCTGATCATCCGCAGCTTTGGTTTTGACCTGCGTGAATTCGGAATACCCCGCCCGTTCACTGACGTGACCAGCAAATGCAATCCCACCACGAATAAAGCGCTCCATCAGATACCGATCGGCAAGCCGGATATCGGATTCGTAAACTTTGATCCCCTCAGATGCCAGTAACACACTGGCCTGCTGGCTTGTCGAAATCGTCTCGGTATAGCAGGCAGACATAGGCTGATGCTGAAAATTTTTCAGGCCCAGCGGTCGAAAAGTCGCCGACACACCATGCCGGGCCAGTAACTGTTCGGCATGTGTTTGATCCTCTGCGGGAATAAAACAGACAGGCTTGTCCCCCTCAACAACCAGCTTGCACGGCCCCTGTTCAGTTTTCACCCACAGGGTGATCTGAGTCCGGCCCTGCACATCCCGGCTCTGCCGGGTCAGTACGAAGCCGGTTCTTTGCTGCCTGTTGTCTGGCTGATAATTCGGTATGCTTGCTTGATTCATGATGCTCTTATCTGGGGATCAGCCGATCTTGCGTTCAATTTTTTGCCACTCATCCGCAATCCACAGGCCAAAGTGCTGCATCAGATACAGGGTTGCTTTTTTGGGAACCTGCGTCCGGCTGGCCAGCATGGCGGCGCGCTCGGCCTCAAGCGATTTATCCGGATATATTCGTAAAAAGCACGCCGTGGCTTGATTTAACGACAGCGCCAGTGTTTTTTCTTTGTGCATCACCAGCGTAAACGCGGTCCATAACATTTTCTTGCCGATGTATTCACAGTAGTCGAGATAATGCTCTGCCACGCGGGTTTTCAGAATTTTGTGGCGATACTCATTCAGGATGGGTTCCAGAGGGCCGTTCAGAGATTTGGCCGCATCCCAGCTGGGCTCAAAATCGCCAAAACTGCCGGACAGATCTTTTCCGCTCAAACACACACAGCAATGTCTCAGCCAGAATCCCCATTCAAAAATACCTTCCAGTGAGAGAACGTTTTCATATAAAGCGAGTTTCAAATCCAGCCGGGTGATCGCTTTATGACGTCTGGCAAGATGCCAGTTCAGGCTGTGTAAACGGCTGGTTTCCTGGTCGTTCAGCGGCCGCTTGAGCACCAGTGTCAGATTCAGATCGGATCGGCCCGGAATGCCTTCCCGACGGGCCAGACTGCCAGAGAGGTAAACACTGTGCAGGGCATCTTTAAACAATACATTCAAATGCTGCAAAGCTTCATGGATACAAGGCTGAAATACGGGCTGAAAGGGACGCTGATTATCAATGACGGGAAGAAGAAGTGCCAAAAGCTGTTTCCTGGATCACAACATAAACTGCCTGCATCATAGCACGAAAGTTGTTGCCATTGATGGATATGCCATTCTGACTGCCGAAATCGGCATCGCCTTCTCATCATCCGGGACAGAAAAAGCATGCTCCCACGTAGCCTTTGCCCGTTCAGGCTTGATATACTGCGCCCTTGATTCACTCAAGATTGAACAAAACATGGAAAACTCAGATCTGCATACAGCGCTGCTCTCATACGACGACGTCATTGAAGCGGCTTACGATATCTTCCTGGAAATGGCTCAGGACAGTTTAGAACCCGCTGATGTGCTGTTATTTACCGCGCAGTTTGATGACCGTGGCGCTGCGGAAGTGGTTGAGACCGGCGCAGACTGGCCAGAGCATGTCGGCTTTCCGGTGGAAGACGACACTTATGCAGAAGTTCGTATCGGCCTGGTGAATGAAGCGAATGATGAGCTGGATGATATCTTCGCCCGCATGCTGATCAGCCGCGATCCAGACAATAAATTCTGCCATATTCTGTGGAAACGGGATTAAGTTTCTGCTCAGAAAGCAAAAAGCGGCGCTGAATCAGCACCGCTTTTCTGTTTTTTCTCACCCTGTTATCCAACCAGCACAGGCGTTTCTTCCTGCGGGCTGCGTCTGACCCAGACCACACTGGCAACCGCAATCATCACCATCGCCACCATGATCGCTCCCAGGCTGAACTGATCTTTCGCACTCAACATGGATGCAACCAAAGCTGCCAAACCTGCGCCCAGATTCTGCAAACCACCCAGCACCGCACCAGCTGTTCCGGCATGGTATGGGAAAGGTTCAATTGCCGCCGTTGTCGTGACCGGGAAAATCACCCCTGAGCCGATGAAATACAGGAATGCCCCCCCAATCAACGAACTCACCGTGACCATGCCCATGATTCCCGGCAGCAGAATAGTCAGCGCGCCAAAGGCCAGGGCCGCTAAGCCAAGATACAACACACGCTGCTGTCCCATCCGTTTCACCAGCTTCGATGACATCCATGATCCCAGCAGATAGCCGGGCAATGGCAACACAAAGAGCCAGCTGACTGTCGTCGGATCCAGCTTCAGGACGTTCCCAAGCAATACCCCGGCAGCCGCTTCAAAGACTGCCAGTCCGGCAAAAGTCGCGACCAGACACAGGACATAGCCCTGAAATTTCCGGTTACTCAGGACATATTGATAACTGGTGGTGACTTTCTCGATCCGGCGCTTTTCAGCAGGTAGCGTCTCCGTAAACTGCGTCAGAATAATCAGCGTGACTGCCGTTCCCAACCCCCCTAAAAACACATAACTCGCAGACCAGCCAAATAACTCTGAAAGATAGCCACCCAGAACCGGCGCAATCAGCGGAGAAAAAATCACCCCCATGCTGACCAGACTATTCACGCGGTGCAGCTCTGTGCCTTCATAACAGTCGCGGGTGACGGTCCGGCACATGGCACCGCCACAGCCGGTCCCCATCCCCTGAATGAAACTGGCCATCAGGAAGATTTCAAAAGTCGGCGCAAACAACGCAAACGTGGTTCCCAACACGAATATACTCATGCCGATCAGCATGACGCGTTTACGGCCAATCCGATCCGACAGTGGCCCGTAAATAAACTGGGATAAACCGTACGGAATGAGATATGCCGCCATCACTGCCTGTAAAAAAGCAGGTTTCACAGCAAATTCAGCAGCCATTTGTGGAATCGCTGGCACATACATGGTTTGGGTCATTTGTCCCACAGCGGCCAGAATGATGATCAGAAACAGAATTTTTGCCACATTGGCAGAATAAGATTGCCCTTGCACAACCTCACTCCTTACATAAAACGAAGGGTTTAAGATAAATACAGGTCATCGAAAAAACGGCACGACAATCGATTATTGAGACGTGGATTCAGAAACCCGATTTGTCGCGAGCGCCGCTATGACAACACTTCGAGCGGGATAGTAATGGCAGATTGATAGAACAACAAGTAAATCCTTTGTGAAACAGCACGATAGTTTGTTATAAATCGGATTAGAATTTCTAATTCAAAAACCTACCAGCTTCAGGCAAAAAAAAAGCGAGCCGGAGCTCGCTTCATCTGGTGTCTGAAAAGCTTAGTCAAAATGAAAACGATGCTTGCCCCGGCTTGCTTTGGCACGGAGATAGTTTTCATTGCCTTCTTTCAGATGCGCTTTAGTCCCGACAACCTCGGCAATGGAAATGCCTAAAGCTTCCAGATCCTGAATCTTCTTCGGGTTGTTGGTGATTAACCGAATTGATGCCACACCCAGTGCTTTGAGCATTTCAGCTGCCTCGGAGAAATCACGCAGATCGTCACCAAAGCCTAAATGATTATTGGCTTCATAGGTGTTCATGCCCTGACTTTGAAGCAAGTATGCGTCGATCTTGTTGTACAGACCAATACCACGACCTTCCTGACGCAGATAGAGCAAAATGCCACCTTCTTCAGCCATTCGCTCAATGGTTTCATCTAATTGCTCACCGCAATCACACCGTGACGAATGGAATACATCGCCCGTCAGACACTCAGAATGCATGCGCACTAATGGCGGTGTGGTTTGCTTGTCGGCACTTCGAAAAATCAGAGCAACATGCTCTTTACCGGAATCCAGGCCATCAAAAGAGAGAATGTCGGCGGGGATATGGCTGTTCATACCGACTTTAAAGGGGACTCTGGCCCTTACTTTTACCATCTTGTTCTACTACCTCTCTCACAATCCGTGCCTGACAACACAAGATTGCTCAGTTATCTACCGCAGCACCTCGGCATCTGCTTTGGTTCACCCGGTCTGTATGTGGGACTGATAATATCTAAAATTATGACACGAAAACAGTCAGTCTCAGGACTTCTGTTTCTGCACCAATAAAATATGTTATAACATAACACATTTTATCTGGATACCCGGTTTTCCCATCCGTCAGGGCAACCCGCCCGATTGCCCTGACTGGCACAGCACAAAATCAATCCCGTTCTATTAGCCCAATTGATCCTGAATCGCCTGTGCTTTGTGAATTAATGTATCCAGAATTCGCTCACCCGCGGCACGTAACCCATTGTGTTCGAACTCATTTGTCATCCAGGCATCGCTGTTTGGCATCCCATTGAGCGTCTGGCGGCTGAGGTCAAACTCAACATACATATCTTCAACATAGACAGCCGCAGCAACCGGCACTGTGTTTTGCGCCAGTTGTTTGGCATCGTACAACGCCGGCCAGTCGGATTTCTCTGCCAGCAGTTCGGCTGCAGCCTTCAGCGGTTTGAGCGTTTCCAGTTGATCAAACATCCATGGATACACCATCTCACCCGTGAAACAAAAGTTCTGTCCGCTTTGATAATGACACTGCGGATAATCGTCACGCACCCGGTGTGCAGACCAGCGCGATGCTTCTTTCTGACAATAGATTGACTCATGTAAAATGGCATAGATTGGATTCGTCTGATACGCCTGCTCGGCCAGCATGGCATTTAAAAAGCTGTAACTCAGCTCAGACTGACCATTCACGTCAACAAACGCGTTCTCCAATTGATAATAGAGTGCCAGATCACCGCCGCTGCGTCCTAAGTTGATACCAATCAGCTGAAACTGCTCTACCGTAAATTGCTGACCATTTGGTAACCGGATATCATGGGCAAGCAAATAATCTGCAATCCGGTTACATTGAACCTGCGCATCAGGGAAACGGCGGAAAAACGCCGCATTTTTATCAAGCACCCGGCGATATGTTGCTTGATACACCACATCCGCATGACCGTGAATCGGTGGAATACCGCCCGTCATATAAACGTGATGCAGACTTTTCGGGTAAAAAGACAAATAATGCAGCGCACAAAATCCACCGAAACTCTGACCGAGCAGCGACCACTGGGATACGCCCAGCGACTCACGAATGGCTTCCGCATCCCGGACAATATTGTCCGCACGGAAATGGCTCAGATATTCAGCCTGCTGTTCCGGCGTCAGCCCAGACAGCGTTTGTGCATGCACTGGCTGGCTCTGGCCCGTCCCGCGCTGATCAAGCAGTAAGACTCTGAAATCTTTCAGCGCGCGTTTCAGCCAGCCACTTTCCGATTCAGGCCGCGGTGACGGAAACCCCGGCCCGCCCTGCAAATAAACCAGCCAGGGTAGATCAGCATTCTGTTGCCCTCTGGCAACAACCTCACGAGCAAACACCTGAATCTGCTCACCATCCGGCTGCTGGTAATCCAATGGCAATTGAAATTGGTGGGATTGGCAAAACATATCATCCACAAAAAAGCCCTGTTGCATTTATCCTCCATGAACACAGACTTAAAAAACTGAGCTACTTTATCAGGAAATGCCTGAAACTGCCGAAGATCCCTTGGCTTTTCGCTCAATTGACCCGACAGCGGCAAATTCGGAATAAGGCCGTCCACTTTTCATGCGACAGTCGTTGAAAGGGACGCATGACGCCCATGAAAGCCGGGATGCGGAGGTTCGATCAAATGCAGGGACAATCAGCCCGTTGGCCGATTGTCCGAATGGTATTTATAGCGAAGTGTCGCAGTGAGGTTGGACTCAGGACCGCACGCTGCTATGGCGATTGAGGATATCAGCAAAGTTTTCCAGAAACTCACGGCCTAACTGGTGCCCATGCTGATAATCAAGCGTCAGATCCTGCTGGCTACTGAGCAGCGCCTTGCTGTGTAAGGCTCTTTCTGGTGCCAGTTGAATCACCTTCAGTGAATCAGGTGGATACAGCATAAACTCGTTCAGATCTTTATAGCTCTGATAGTACTTGTTCAGCATATCGAGCACTTCAGAACGTTTTCCCGTGAGTGACAGAAATCGCTCTATATTTAATCCGCTGAGCCATTTCCGGTAGCCATTCACCGCTTTTTTATCGTCTTCGAGTTCCTGATTTAAAGTATCTGCCGCATCCATCCCCTGCTGGGCTTTCTTCAGCCATGCACTTTTCCAGTGATCAAACCGTTCGGTGAGATCGCTGTGTACCGCTTTCACTTTCTCCAGCGACTCGTTCAAACTGAAGCGTTCAATGTATTCAGGTAAAGCCACTTCAATCCGCTCCCGCCAGTCATCAAACTTCCCAGCTGAAAGCTGAACTGTCTGGAGCGGCTCGGTTCGCACAACAACGACCAGATCAGCCCCCCTGTGCCAGGCCTCTTTCACAGGGACAGCAGCACTGACGCCGCCATCAACCCACTCCAGTTCATTCAGATTTACCGGCAAATTGTATAACAACGGTATCGCACAGGTTGCCCGGAGCACATCACGCCAGTTGTCCTGGTACATCGGCAGATAAATATCCTGCAAGGTATCCTTTCGAGTTGCACAGGCAAATGCCTGACGATAGGTCAGCACCCGGCGTGCAGTCGCAAGATCAAGCGGCGTATGACCATGCTGATCCAGCTGATCAAACGCCCAGTCCAGATTCATGGGTTTTTGCTGGCTCAGATAGTAATAGAGATTAAAAAACTCTTGCTGCGTCGTTAAATTGACAATGAAATTATGGCCAAACTTGTGTTGGCGACTAATAAAGGATGAGAGGTTTAAAGCGCCAGCCGAAGTCCCGATATAAAGTTCAAAAGGATCAAAGCCGGCTTCCAGAAATGCGTCGAACACACCCGCCGTAAAAATACCGCGCTGGCCGCCTCCCTGAACCACGAGTGCAATTTTTTGCTTTTTGGTCCCCGCCAGCTGGTTCGCAAATGTATCGACCAGATTCAGATCCAAATCCCCGAGACTAAAAGGCAAGTGATTCATCCAACATACTCACTTCAGCAAAAACAAACAGTTCCCCATTCTCTTATTGAAGCGCGATGCGCATCAAGGGACAGGGGAAAAATTTTGCAGGGACTTATCTTTATTAATCCCAAAAAGCCAAAAAGCTCGAAAATTGACAGATTTAGTGTGTGATTGCCGTCAGGCCAAATCCGAAAAGGACTATCATAATGATGAAGGCCACGACCAAAGCTGCCTTCAATTCAGGGTTCAGATGATTCATAAAAGCTCCTGGAACGTTGCCGCAATCAATTTGCCTGCAACAAAAAGTAACATATTCAAAAATTGTAGCGTCATCCCTCACCTTTGACCATACAGAAAAAATGGTTTTAGGATGATGGTCACAGTTCCCGACCCAAGTATAAGGAGAGCTTAATGCTTTTATATAACAAATACTTACCTTGTTTTTTCGGCATTTTTCTCTTGGGGTATCAATCAGCAGCGTTCGCGAGCGACGACCATCCCGTTTATATCACCCCTTACTGGGGTTATGCCTTTCCTGACAGCATCAATGCCGATGGCGGCCTCAAAATCGCTCCGGACAACAATGATCTCATTGGGATTACCGTCGAAGGGAATTACGGAAAACAACGGTATCAAAACGGAAGAATTGGTTTTACGGCACAGCACATGAACATGAAAACAGACGGATTCATCGATAATGATGAAAGTGTCAGCTTTTTTCATTTTCAGGCCAGTAACCATTACCGTATCGCACCTTTGCTGACCAGCTTCATCGGATTGAGTGTTGGCGGCACCCTCATTGAGGCCAGCTGGTCGAAACAGGATATTTTATTCTCCGGCGGTGCCTTTTTCGGTTCCGACTTTTTTATTAACAATAATGTCAGAATAAGACTGGAGGCGCGCTGGATTGCCAACCGTGTCGACGGGAAAACCAGCGCAGGTTGCGACACGGATTCAGGCCCACAAACGTGTGATATCAATATAGATAATGACTGGCTGAGTTTTTATCAGACCAATCTGGGGGTCAGCTTTGTATTTTGAGTAACCACACTAAACTCTGCGCTGTGGGAGTTTGATAGTCATAATGTTGCAAAAGTCTAATTTTTGACTATTTATTAGTCATAGGTACCAAATAATTAAAGAAAATAAATCACTCAGTAAGAAGTCATGTGTGGTGAGATCTTCTATACATTTTGTTAACAAGTCGTGAATCACGCAGAACGGAGGTCAATCGCAAAAGTTATCCCTGCAATTGGCAGATCGAACAAAACTTACTGTCTATTGCGCTAGCCAATATCAGTGGTTAATCTCATTTCATCTCGTGGGGTATCAAACCAGATTCCACGATACAGGAAGTAAATATTTAGAATAATAATCTTAAATAATGCTGTTTCATGGAGAATAGCAGTACATAAGGAGATACTTATGAAACGCGAACAATGGGGAACCCGAGCCGGCTTTATTCTGGCGGCCGTGGGTTCTGCAATTGGGTTGGGGAATATTTGGCGTTTCCCTTACATGGCTTACGAAAATGGCGGCGGCGCATTCTTTATTCCTTACCTTTTTGCAATGCTGACCGCAGGGATTCCATTCATGATTATGGAATTCAGCCTGGGCCACAAACTACGTGGGGCTGCACCCAGAGCTTTTTCTAAGTTGGGGGGCAAACTGGAATGGCTCGGCTGGTTTCAGGTGTTCATTGCCGCAGTGATTGCTGTTTATTACGTTGCAGTGATCGGATGGGCAATTTCCTATGTCGGTTTTTCATTCACACAGAGCTGGGGCACAGACACAAACGCCTTCTTCTTTAGTGAGTATCTGAAGTTAGGCGACAACTCACCCAGTAATCTGGGAGGGCTGCAATTGCACATTGCCATTCCGATGGTGATTGCCTGGGGGATCACATTCGCGGCAATTTTCACCGGTGTCAAAGGCGGGATTGAACGCGCAAGCAAAATCATGATGCCACTGCTGTTCATCATGGTTCTGGCACTGATTGCCCGGGTGATCTTCCTGGAAGGCGCAATGGACGGCCTGAACTATCTGTTCCAGCCTGACTTCAGCAAAATTATGGATGCAAAAGTCTGGTCAGCCGCATACGGACAAATCTTCTTCACCCTGAGTGTCGGGTTTGCCATCATGATTGCGTACTCCAGCTACCTGCCTGAAAAGTCAGACATTAACAATAACGCCTTCATGACAGTACTGATCAACTGTGGTTTCTCTATCGTTGCTGGTGTCCTGATTTTCTCTGTACTGGGATATATGGCGCAAGAACAATCGAAACCACTGACCGAAGTAGTTTCGGCTGGTGTGGGTCTCGCATTCGTCACCCTGCCCGCGGCAATTAACCTGCTTCCAGCACCCTACATTCTGGGTCCGGTGTTCTTCCTGGCGTTGGTTGTTGCCGGTTTGAGTTCACACATTTCAATTCTGGAAGCGGTCACGTCTGCCGTCATCGACAAACTGAAATGGAGCCGAAAAAAAGCTGCGTCTGTGGTATGTGGTCTCGGTTTTGTTATCTCGATGGCTTTTGCAACAAATGGTGGCTTGCTGCTGCTGGATCTGGTGGATTACTTCATCAACAACGTTGCATTGCTGGCAAGCTGCCTGATTGAACTGCTGGTGATCGGCTGGCTGTTGAAAGTCGCGGATATTCGTGCGTACGTCAACAACATTTCTGAGTTTTCAATCGGCAAATGGTTTGAGATCTGCATCCGCTTCATCAGCCCGATTATGTTAATTATCATCCTGGGGACCAACTTGGTGAATACATTCAACGATGGTTATGGCGGCTATGCCATGTCTGATCTGCTGATGCTGGGCTGGGGTCTGGTTGCTGCGATGTTCGTTGCTGCTGTACTCATCAATGTTGCTTCCAAACCAAACACGAACAGAGAGGTTTAATATGACTGCTGGTGCCATCATCATGATGCTTTTTGGCCTGGGGATTACCTGGGGAGGCGCAGCCTACTGCATCTCTGTCGCGATGAAGAATAAAGCTTAAGCGACCCACAACACTGAAGAGGCCATTTGGCCTCTTCTTTTACCTCTTTCCGGGGAAAGTTTTCAACAGACTTCATTAAAACCACATCAAAAGTGCGCTTTATTTCATATTCTGCAGAATCTCAGGCGCAATCCGCCTAAGATTTCTTTCCTTTCAGTAGCTTCTACCGCTACAATTTGAAAAAAATAATCCTGATGCAACGGCACGTTATGTATAAAGTGCCAGAATGCATGACAATAAATCGTTCAAGGAAAGCCCATGAAGTTTCCAGCGTTTGTTCTCTCATTAGCCCTGCTGCCCGTTTCTGCTTTCGCTTCAACAGAAAGCTGTGAAAGTGATAAATACCACAAGTACATCGACGCCTCGCTGACCTGGTATCAGTCACTGGTGCAACTCACCGTTCAAAAGGATCCAGGTTTACAAGAAGTCGGCGATTGGTTTCTCGAAGGTCGTACTCATCATTTTGAGCTGAAACGTGAGGCCGTTGACTGGTATTTAACACACGATAAAAGCCATTTAGATTTATCTCAGTCTGTAGAATCATGGCTGAAGCTAACGCAGCAGGACATTAAAAACCTGTCTGAACAGCAAGGTACACTCGGTGACTATGCGAAGAAAGTGTTCGAAGATCGTCAGGGCGCCCCGCATCCGAAGAACTACGAGCTGCGCAGCGCGTTTGCTGAACTGCTGACCCACCCAGATGACATTGACGAGCCCCTGAAAGCATACAACCAGCAAATGAGCGCCATTGCGGCAACGGTGTGTCAATAAGCCAGCCCCTACCACACCGGACGGATCCCGTCCGGTGATTATCCTCACTGATCACTGCAGACCATGCGTACACTGGGTAGATTTGAGAATTTCTCCAAGACAATCATTCTCATTTCCAGTACATTAGCTGGATTTGCCGACGTTAACGAAAAGTAACAACTGATTATGGCAGTGGAAAACAGACAAGCTGAAGCATCTCTTGAGACTCTGCACCGGATCTTTACAGTACCGGAAGCGCCAGACTCAACACTTGGCCGTATTGAGAAAGAGATCTCTGAAAACCTCAACGCTTTTTTACAAACGCATATTGCGGCACAGGAAAAACCGCTGACAGAAATTGAAAAAGATTTTTCATCAGCAACCGTGCCAGAGCAACCCAGCTTTGTATCGGAGCACACACACTTCCTGCTGAACAAACTGGTCGCACAATCGGTACATACTTCGGCACCGACTTTCATCGGTCACATGACTTCGGCACTCCCCTACTTTTTAATGCCGCTTTCAAAGATCATGATTGGCCTGAACCAGAATCTGGTCAAAATTGAAACGTCGAAAGCGTTCACGCCATTAGAGCGTCAGGTCCTGGGGATTCTGCATAACCTGATCTACGGTGAAACCGAGCCGTTTTATCAGCGATGGATGCACAGTGCGGAACACTCGCTGGGCGCATTCTGCTCTGGCGGTACTATCGCCAATATCACTGCACTTTGGGTCGCACGGAACAATCTGCTGAAGCCAGACGGTGATTTCAAAGGTGTTGCGCAGGAAGGCCTGTTCAGAGCCATGAAGCATTACGGTTATGATGATCTGGCTGTTCTGGTGTCTGAACGGGGTCATTATTCACTGAAAAAAGCTGCGGACGTGCTGGGGATCGGGCGGGAAAATCTGGTCGCGGTGAAAACCGATGCAAACAACCGGATCTGTACTCAGGATCTGGAAGCGGCGATTGAGTCACTCAAAGCCCGGAATATCAAACCCTTCGCGATTGTTGGCGTTGCCGGCACCACTGAAACCGGGAATATCGACCCGCTGGATGCGCTGGCTGACATTGCATTAGCGCACAACTGCCATTTCCATGTCGATGCCGCCTGGGGTGGCGCTACCCTGATGTCAAACGCGTATCGTACGCTGCTGAAAGGAATTGAACGGGCCGATTCCGTCACGATTGATGCCCATAAACAGCTCTATATCCCGATGGGTGCCGGCATGGTGATCTTTAAGAACCCAGCCTTGATGTCTGCTATTGAACATCACGCAGAATACATTTTGCGGAAAGGGTCCAAGGACCTTGGCAGCCATACACTGGAAGGATCACGCAGTGGCATGGCCATGCTGCTCTATGCCAGCCTGAATATCATCAGTCGGCAAGGCTACGAGCTTCTGATCAATCACAGTATTGAAAAAGCGCAGTATTTTGCCGAACTGATCAAAAACGATCCTGATTTCGAGCTGATTTCAGCACCCGAACTTTGCCTGCTGACTTACCGGTATGTGCCGGAAGAGACGCAAAAGGCGCTGGCCTTAGCGAATGATGAAGACAAGCAAGCCATTCATGATGCGCTCAATGACCTCACGCAATATATTCAGAAGCGGCAGCGTGAATCCGGGAAATCTTTCGTGTCGAGAACCCGGTTAATGCCGGAACAATGGGACAGACGAATGACCACGGTCTTCCGTGTTGTGCTGGCCAACCCACTGACCACACCTGACATTTTGAAAGATGTTCTTGCCGAGCAGAAGGAACTGGCACTCACCAGCCAGCAGAGCCTGCCGAAAGTGAAAGCGATCACAGCGAGAATTCTGGCTCAATCCGGGAAAACCACTTCCCCTCACACTTAAGCAAGCACAAAAAAACCGGACAGAAATCAATCTGTCCGGTTGGTTCATGTATCAGTGGAACAAATCAGGCCGATTTGACTTCCTGACCATCTTCAATGCGCTTATGGCCTTCAGTCAGGTGAACAAAATCAACCAGATCATCACCACTGACCTGAAATGCCTGGCCGAAGCCTTTCACAAAAAGCCCCTGCGTCGGTTCCAGACGGAACAGTTTGAAATCTTCCAGGCCACTCAATCCATCAATGATTTCGCCAAAACGCGCTTTCAGCGCCTCGACTCCAGCCTGCCAACGGTCCGTTTCACGCTCAACCAACACAACGTTCGCTTCGAATGTCAGACGGGTACGCGCATAAATGGTTTTCGACGATGCTTCGTCTTCAATCATCATCAAGGACACCTGTGGATTTTCCAGCAGGTTGCGAGCGTGACGTGCAATTTTTGAAATCAGCACATAGTAACCATCTTCAAGTAACGCAAAAGGTGCATAGCTGACATTCGGTTTCCCACCTGCATCGACGGTCGCTAGCTGCACGGTTTGGCATGCTGCACGAAATTCCTGAATTTGAGGACCCAGACGATTTTGCAAACGTTCTTGTTTGACTTCACTCATGACGCTTCTTCTCCAACCACAAAAGCTTGTTTTAACGCATTAAATTTCTCAACCTGAGCCGGAATCAGCTGACGCTTCTCATCACGGCCCAGATAAATTTTGAAAATACACTCACCATTTTCAGCCAGAAAACCAATGAAATAGCTTTCGTTACCACGCATAGGTTTGCTGACCAGCACGACATCAGAAACGCGATCCAGTTTCAAATGACCGTGCATTTCTCCGGCTTTCCCCATCAGATTATAGTAACCGCGGGCTTCTTTCCCTTTCGGGAAAGGGGCTTTGACTTCGAAGATTGACCCCATTGAATGCACAATGGTCGTCATCACTCCCCACTCTGGCAGCATTTCCAAGATTGCCTGGGCATGATGCCCCTGAATCCGAGTCACCAGCTCATCAGGAAATGCCATGATGATCTCGCCCTCGGTTACACCCAGCTCATCAGCCATTAAGACAGCATGCAGGCTTGGGTTTTCGTCTAACATTGTGCCGACTTTTTCTTTTAACTCAGGCAGGCTGAACTTCTCAAACACTTCGTCGTGCTCCTTCCACCGCAATTGCAGCTCCCTGATCTCATGTCAAGGCATCGATCGCACTGCAATCATCAATAAAAATAATGATAATGAATCGTATTTCTGAAAATGATAAGGCCCGACCTGCCCTTTTGCAAATGATAATTGATATTGTTTGACATTCATGGATAATCATTCTTAATTAAAAATAATTATCACTTTTGATAGCGCTCTCGTTTACGAAAATGAGTTGTTTTTCACACTTTATACGCTATTGATATATCTGTTCACACATTGACCAATATGTTGCTGAAATCCTTATATTTCAGTGAAGTGAGGAACCTTTAAATGAAACATGCTGCACTATCCGCCCTTCTCTTTTTGACAACTTCCACCACGGCCTGGGCAGGAGAACGCATCATCAGTGCGGGTTCAGGCATTACTGAACTCATGTATGCCGTTGGCGCAGAAGACCAGATCGTCGCTGTTGACATCACCAGCAAAGCTTATGTCGGTGATGAGGTGCCAAAACTGGGCTATCACAGACAACTCTCCGCTGAAAGTATGATCGCTCTGAATCCTGATCGGGTGCTCGGCTCAGAAGAAATGGGGCCTGAATCAACGCTAAACCTGCTGCGTCAGGCAGGCATCAAGATTGATATTCTGAATTCTGGCGAAACGGTTGAGGATCTGGCGTCCCGCGTCACTCAGGTTGGCGAACTCACCGGTAAACAGGAAGCTGCAAAAACACTGGTAGACACCATTCATCAGCAGGTGTCCGGCATTCAGCAACGCCTGACCGCACAGTCAGATCGTCAGCGGATACTTTTCCTGACCATTCATGGCGGCAGAGCGCCCATGGTAGGCGGACGTCATACAACTGCCGACACCTTGATTCAGCTTGCTGGCGGAATTAATCCTGCCGCAGAACAAATTGAATCCTACAAACCGCTGTCCGCAGAAGCCATGCTGGCCATGCAGCCAGACATCATTCTGCTCAGTACCCATACCAGTCAGTCTATTGGCGGGATTGATGGCCTGTTGAAAACACTGCCACTCCTTGCTGCGACGCCTGCAGGCCAGCAGAAAAAAATAGTTACGATTGATGGCACCGCCCTGATTGGCGGACTCAACTTGAAAAGCCTTGAAGAAGCAGAGCGATTGAATCAAGCGCTCTATGGTCAGTAATTCATGATCACAGTCATCAACCGCGCACGGCGCATCATCTGGCAACGTATTCCGGCAGCATATCTGATGCCGCTGATCATGGGGCTGTTATTGTTTGCGTCGGTCGCCTCTATCCTTGTCGGGCCGATGTCCATCCACGTCGCAGATGTGCTCTGGGCGCTGCTCCCGGGAAAAGGAACCGTTGCCCCACATATTGAGCTGATTATTCAACAAGTCCGTCTACCCCGGACACTGCTTTGCATTGCAATTGGTGCGATTCTTGCGCTGTGTGGGGCCATCATGCAAGGCTTATTCCGCAATCCACTGGCCGATCCGGGCATTATTGGGGTTGCGGGGGGCGCCAGTCTCGGGGCTGCAATGGCCATCGTCTTGTTCAGCGGCCTTGCCGTCTCCTACCCGCTCCTGCTGACACTCGGCACCGTTCCGGCGTTCGCGTTCATCGGCGGTGTTGTGACCACCTGGGTCGTTTACCAGCTGGGAACAGACCGCTCCGGGACTTCAGTCACCGTCATGTTGCTGGCAGGCGTCGCGATTGGTGCGCTATCAGGTGCTGCATTAGGGCTGCTGAATTTCTACGCCGATGATCAAGCGCTCCGGGATTTATCTCTGTGGACGATGGGATCACTTGCTGGCGCGACCTGGCCCGGGATTTCGTTAGCCTTTTCAACGCTGGCCATCCTGTTCTGGCTTTTTAACCGTCGCGCCAGCGCACTGAATGCACTCTTGCTGGGCGAAGCCGAAGCCAAGCATCTGGGCATTCATGTCCAACAGCTCAAACGGCTGCTGATTCTACTCTGTGCAGCAGGTGTTGGCGTCGCGGTTTCATTATCCGGGGTGATCGGTTTTGTCGGCTTGATTGTGCCGCACCTCGGACGAATGCTTGCTGGCCCAAATCATAAAACATTACTGCCCTTGTCCGCATTGCTGGGTGCATTGATCCTTTTGATTTCAGATATGCTTGCCCGTGTTGTGGCCGCTCCAGCAGAACTTCCCGTTGGGATTATCACCGCCCTGATCGGGGCGCCCTTCTTTATTGCGCTGCTGATGAAACAGCGAGGTCGCTTACAATGATTCACCATGTTGTTCGTCAACGTTCTAAGCCAACAGCGGGAATGCGCTCGGCCATTTCAGCGGAAGGGCTCCACCTCAGTCTGGGCGGTAAAACCTTACTCGACAATTTAAGTATCAGTTTCCACGGCGGTGAACTGACAGCTTTGTTGGGTCCAAATGGTGCGGGTAAAAGTACACTGCTCAAAGTCTTATGTGGTGAAGTCCAGTCCAAAGGCGATGTATATTTTTTTGGGGAAAAGCGACAACAATGGGCACCGGCAGCTCTGGCAAAACATTTAGGTGTGCTGCCACAACATAGCAGCTTGTCGTTTGGTTTTACGGCACAAGAAGTTGCAGAATTAGGCACGATGCCCTTGGGGTTAAAGCAGAATGACAGTCAGCGTCTTGCACAGAAAATGATGACAAATGTCGGGATTGCGCATCTTGGCCAGCGTTTATACCCCACGCTTTCTGGCGGTGAAAAACAGCGCGTTCATTTTGCCCGTGTGCTTGCACAGCTCAGTGAAGCCGGGGAACGTTGTGTCCTGATGCTGGACGAACCCACCTCGGCTTTGGATCTGGCGCACCAGCACAGTTGTCTTCGGCTCGCAAAAGAAAGGGCAGCTCAGGGCGCAGCCGTCATTCTGGTGATCCATGATCTCAACCTGGCCGCCGAATATGCCGACCGGCTTGTTCTGCTCAATCAAGGGAAGATTCAAGCCGATGGCGATGCCTGGCATACGCTGACCGCAGAAAACATTCAGTCTGTTTATGGGTCACCCGTGATGATAGAATCTCATCCCCGCGGCCATTTTCCTGTTGTGCTTTCGGCATAAGATCAACCCACAGGCATCAATTCGGATGCCTGAATTCATTTCAGATCATCTCTTTCACTGCCCACCAGTGCAATCGTTGCAGCTCATTATTGAGCTTCATCAAGATTCATTCGACTGATCAAGAGAAACGTTGCACTGTGCGAGAGTCCTTGTAAAATGTGATCGCAAGCGATTAACCTATGAAACGAAGAGTAATAGACAAGGTCAGACTTCTTATCTGGTGTCATGTATTGTAAGCACCGGGGCTGAGCCTCACTTTTTCCGCCGCTTTCTGATGCAGAAGCGGCGTTTTAGCGTCTGGCTGAAATTCAGGTATAAACCGGCCCACAGGGTATACAGACACCCTTGGCCTGATGACTAGAAGAATAATTATGGCAACGATTAAAGATGTTGCGCGTATGGCTGGTGTGTCCACGACCACAGTCTCACACGTAATCAATAAAACACGCTTCGTGGCAGAAGCAACCCAGAAGAAGGTTCTGGCTGCAGTAGAAGAACTGAACTACGCACCCAGTGCCGTCGCGCGCAGCCTGAAATGTAATACCACCAGCACCATTGGCATGCTGGTGACAAAATCCACCAACCCGTTCTTTGCAGAGTTGGTGCATGGCGTTGAAGAGTACTGTTACAAAGCAGGTTACACACTGATTCTGTGTAACACCGAAGGAAACCTCGCGAAGCAGAAAGATTATCTGCGGATGCTGTCTGAGAAACGGGTCGACGGCTTGCTGGTGATGTGTTCGGATCTGGATGATCAATTGCTGGAACAGCTGGAAAGACAGCGTGATCTGCCCATGGTCATCATGGACTGGGGCCCTGCTCGTCCGAAATGCGATAATATTCAGGATAACGCCGAACTCGGTGGCTATCTGGCGACCCGTCATTTTATTGACAATGGCCATACGCTCATTGGTTGCCTTTCCGGCCAGACCGACAAGTCGACCTGTCGTGAACGATTAAAGGGCTTCCGGAAAGCCATGAGTGAGTCAGGGCTCCCGGTCAATGAAGACTGGATTATTGAAGGTGACTTCGAGTGCGAATCTGCTGTAGATGCTGCGAAAGTCTTTATCGCGATGGAAAACCGCCCGACGGCGATTTTCTGCTTTAACGATATCATGGCCATGGCGCTCATCAGTACTTTTGCACAGGCAGGGATCAACGTACCGGAAGATGTTTCCATCATTGGTTATGACAATATTGATCTGACGCCCTATTTTTCCCCGCCTCTCACGACAATTCACCAACCCAAACGCCGTTTGGGTAAAACCGCAGTGGAAATCTTAATGGAGCGCGTGAAAGATAAGAATCATGCCTTTCAAACCTTTGAAATTAATCCGGAACTGGTGATTCGTCATTCGGTAAAGACAATTTCAAATAAGAAATAAACGATATAACTTCAAGTCGAACAAAAAATAGCCAATAATTATCCCTCTATTGGCTATTTGTATATGGAATATTACTACCACATGTAGGAATTTTCGGAATAAAGTCTTACTTTTTGTAATTTAAGGACGACTTTTATTGGGATAAATCTCACAATTTTTTGTGCGATCAATATCAAACCGAACTTATTGATATATGATTAAACAGTCACGAACAAGGCAAACCATTTGAAAGGATGGGACGCAAAGCTTCCGGCCTAAAAGCAATGACTTAGTGACAATGTTATTGCTCATGGTAGCGGGGTTGCCGATGGATGAAGTGAAGGTTTTGGACTAATTTTGTCATTCCTATGACAAAAGGTTCATAATCTTATGCACAATTGAATCCACGCTCCGTTGTTTGGTGACTTCTTTTTTGAATTTCATCACCGAGAAAAGAAGCATGGACAAACCACTACTGAAAGATTCAATTCGTTTATTTGAGAAATTTGGTCAAATAAAATCTCGCTCAATGTTTGGCGGGTTTGGTATTTTCGCAGGCGAAACGATGTTTGCCCTGGTTGTAAACGATAAGCTGCACCTTCGTGCAAATGCGAAAAACGAAGAAGCCTTCAAGCAAGCTGGCCTGAAACCGTACGTTTATCAAAAGCGCGGTTTTCCTGTCGTCACAAAACACTACGCCATTCCAGATAATTGGTGGGATAACACAGCAATTATTTTGGAACATGCGGAACGTTCTCTGAATGCTGCTCAGGCAGATAAAGAGAAAAAGATGCAGGCGAGTCCGAATCGCATTAAAGATCTGCCAAACCTTCGACTGGCCAACGAGCGCATGCTGAAAAAAGCAGGCATCAGCTCTGTTGACCAATTATTCGAAGTGGGTGCAATTGGTGCGTTTCAGGCACTACAGGAATCTCATCACGAATCTTTGAGTCTGGATTTGCTCTGGGCGCTGGAAGGTGCAGTCAGTGGTAAACACTGGTCTGTCATTACGCCACAACGCCGAAATGAGTTGCTCTCGAAACTGGAATCTCCTGTTTCAAGCGCTCACCACTAAGATTATTTCATCACGCTGTTTCCCCTGCGTGGTTTGAAATGACCTGCCCTACAGCCCTGACATCTGTCAGGGCTGTGTAAAAGGCAGACGCCAGTCACAAACATTAATAACAAGACACTCAGTTAACTTTTCTTCAGCCTCGCCGCCTTTAGAATGTATATTTTTACATCAGCAGAGAGGTCAAATGCGCTCATCTATCCCCTTTCCGGGCCAAAACGACAACATCTTCAGAGATAAATTCCACAAATGGCCAAAACTGATGCGTTATTTAGTGCTGGTCAGTCTGCTCCCCGCAGCATTTCTGCTGATTGTTTCTCAAATGACGGCTGATGACCAAAGTTTACAGGCGCCTTGTCTGATCGCTGCCAGTTTTAACGTTGCGCTCTTCTGCTGGGGCATGGTTCTGAAACTGAAGGCTCGTAAGTACTGGTATCGTCAATATCACATCGGAAAAACCATGTTGGTTGCCCTGTTACCCGTCCTGGTCAGTACTTATCTGATCCTGAATTCTGTGTCCCCTGAAGCCGTTGCCAGCCAGCCTTTGAGCCGCTCTGTTCAGATTTCAATCAACTAAACACTTTCTCTGCCTCAATCGCACTAAAATTGAAATTTGTCTAATATGACTCGGTCGGTATTTGAAACGACCAGTCCGGAGAATTCAGGTGCGTGTATCTCCCAGAAACCGTTACTCAATATTGATTCGCCCATTACTGTGGCTGCAGAAGCGCCATTTTGGACAACCGCTGAATCCGGCACTCTTATGGGGCCGGCGCCCGGTACTTTTCTATCTTGTGGCCAGTTTCTTCGGATATCTGGATCGCAAAGGCTCCCCGTTGTCAGCTGTCATGCGCTCTTTAGTCTGTGTTCGGGTGTCACAATTGAACAACTGTGCTTTCTGCGTGGATGCGAACGGCATGCGGTTGGCTGAACGGTGCCATTCTGTCGAGAAAATACAGGCGCTTGCCGAATGGCAGCAAAGCCCACATTTTGACGAACAAGAACAAGCCGTTCTGGTTTATACAGAAGCCATGACTGTCACTGGTAATAAAGTTACTCAACAAATGGTTGATACACTCCGGAAATGGTATGACGACGATGCGCTGATTGAACTGACAGCACTAGTCAGTTTTCAGAACCTGTCGGCTAAATTTAACACCGCACTGGATGTCCCCGCACAGGCATTTTGTTCGATTCCATTGGAATCCACAGCACCCACAGAAAACCAAAACTCACAGCAAACACACAACACGAGCAAGGATTCATGAAAGATATTAAAAAGCCACTGTTATTGGCGATGATCGCAGCCGCGATCATCGCTTGGTTTGCTTTCGATTTGGGAGCTTACTTCACGCTGGAACAGGCAAAAGCGTATCAGCATTCACTGCAGCAAAGCATTGCTGATCAGCCCATCTTCTCCAGTGCCATTTTCTTTGCTGTCTATGTTATTGTCACCGCACTTTCCTTCCCCGGCGCTGCTGTGATGACACTTCTGGGTGCAGCGTTATTCGGATTCTGGTGGAGCCTGTTCCTGGTGTCTTTTGCCAGTACTCTGGGTGCAACACTGGCATTCCTGGCAAGCCGCTTTCTGCTCCGGGAATGGGTTCAGCAACAATTCGGACGCCGGTTGGGTGCGATCAATCAGGGGGTTGAAAAAGATGGACCTTTTTACCTGTTTACACTACGCCTGATTCCGGTTTTCCCGTTCTTTCTGGTCAACCTGCTCTTGGGGCTTACCCCAATGCGCGCCAAAACGTTCTACTGGGTCAGTCAGCTCGGAATGCTGCCTGGAACAGCGGTCTATCTGAACGCAGGGACCCAGCTCGGTGAAATCCAATCCTTGTCCGGACTGATCTCTTTCCCGGTTCTGGTCTCTCTGGTGCTTTTGGGGATATTCCCTTTTCTGGCCAAAGCGGTCATGGCTTTCATTCAGCGTCGCCGCGTGTATCAGAACTGGCAGCGTCCGAAAACCTTTGATCAGAATCTGGTGGTGATTGGAGCAGGTGCCGGCGGTTTGGTGAGTGCCTATATTGCTGCCGCTGTCAAAGCCAAAGTCACCCTGATCGAAAAACACCAAATGGGGGGAGACTGCCTGAATACCGGCTGTGTTCCTTCAAAAGCGCTGATCCGTGCAGCCCACACCATGCATACCATCACCCGCAGTCCTGAATTTGGCATTGATACCGCACAACCTCAGGTGGACTTCGCCGCGGTGATGAAGCGCATCCACGGCGTCATTCAGTCCATCGAACCTCATGATTCCGTCGAACGTTACACTAAATTGGGCGTGAATTGTATTCAGGGAGAAGCCCGGATTTTATCTCCCTGGGAAGTTGAAGTGAACGGCACCCGAATCACAACACAGCATATGGTGATTGCCACAGGCGCTCGACCTGTCGTGCCGCCTATTCCGGGGATTGAATCCGTCAACTATCTGACTTCGGATACACTCTGGTCGATCACTGAACAGCCCAAACGACTGCTGGTACTCGGTGGTGGTCCGATTGGCTGCGAGCTGGCACAAAGCTTCCAACGCTTAGGCAGTCAGGTCACGCAGGTAGAAATGGCCGATCAGTTGCTGGTCCGGGAAGATCCGGATGCGGCCGCACTGGTGTTCGACAGCCTGCAGCGCGATGGGGTGGATATTCGCCTGCGCCACAAAGCAGTTGAATTCAGAACCCAAGAAACGGCAGAAGGAAAAGAACAATGGGTCGTGCTGGAAGACAGCCAGGGCCAGCATCATGATGTGCAGTTCGATGCGGCAATCCTAGCGCTGGGCCGCGCGGCGAATGTGACAGGCTTTGGCCTTGAAACACTGGGCATTACCCTGAGTCCCCGCAAAACCATCGAGATCAACGAGTATCTCCAGACAAATTATCCCAACATCTACGCGGTTGGCGATGTCGCTGGTCCTTTCCAGCTGACCCACGCAGCGGGTCATCAAGCCTGGTATGCTGCCGTGAACAGCCTGTTTGGCCGTTTCAAAAAATTCAAAGCGGATTACCGTGTCCTGCCCGCCGTCACCTACACTGCACCAGAGGTAGCCAGAGTCGGTCTGAACGAGAAAGAAGCCGCTGCGCAAGGACTGGAAGTTGCTGTCACCACCTATGGGATTGATGATTTAGATCGCGCAATTGCCGACGGAGAAGACTATGGTTGGGTGAAGGTCTTGACGCCAAAAGGGAAAGACACCATCCTCGGCGCGACCATTGTTGGGAATCAGGCCGGTGAACTGCTTGCAGAATTTACACTGGCCATGAAATATGGTCTGGGCCTGAATAAAATTTTAGGGACAGTGCACCCTTACCCAACCATGAGCGAAGCCAATAAATATACAGCAGGTGTGTGGAAACAAGCCCACAAACCGGAGCGAGTGCTGCGCTGGCTTGAGAAATTCCACAACTGGCAACGGGGCGCTTCAGATGCAAGCGACCACCCGCAGAAAGCGACCATTGCCGATAAGCAAACACACGTGCAGGAAAAATAAGGAACAGAAATGAAGCAGACATGGATCGCCCTTTGTTTGGCCGTTGCAGCAGCCATCCCCGGGATGGCTGCTGCTGCAGAACAAAAGCAATCTGCCAGCAACATGAGCTGGCAGGAAATCGAGCAACAAGCGCGCGGACAGACGGTCTTTTTCAACGCCTGGGGCGGCAGCCAGCCCATTAACAGCTATCTGCGCTGGGTCGCCCGCGAAGTGAAAAGCCGTTACGGTATCACGTTGAATCATGTCAAAGTTGCCGATATTGCAGAAACCTCGCAACGGTTACTGGCAGAAAAAGCAGCCGGAAAAGCCAGTGGCGGCAGTGTCGATCTGGTTTGGATTAATGGTGAAAACTTCCGGACCCTCAAAACCAATGATCTGCTGGACGGCCCTTTTGTGGCCAAGCTACCAAACTGGAAACGGGTCGATAAACGGTTACCTGTTTATGAAGATTTCACCGAACCCACCGACGGTCTGGAAGCCCCTTGGGGCATCGGTCAACTGGTTTTCATTCATGACACTCTAACGCTGAAAAATCCACCAGCCAGCTTTACCGAACTCCTCAGTCTTGCAAAAGCTTTTCCGGGAAAAGTGACTTATCCGCAGCCACCTGCGTTTCACGGGACCAGTTTTCTGAAAGCAGCCTTGATCGAATTATCCAACGCAGACCCGGCACTATATGAACCCATTGATCCTGCTGCAGATCAGGCGAAATTTGACCGAATTACCGCCCCACTCTGGCGCTATCTGGATCAACTGCATCCGGTAGCCTGGCAGCAGGGCGAACGCTTTCCAGGCAGCGCCACGGAAATGCTGCAGTTACTGGATGACCGCCAATTGCTGGTTGCGATCACCTTTAACCCCAATGAAGCCAAGGCAGCCATTCTACGTGGCGAGCTCCCGGAAACCGCACAAACCTTTGCATTCGAACAAGGCGCTCTGTCCAACATTCATTTTCTGGCGATCCCCTGGAATGCCAGCGCGAAAGCAGGCGCACGCGTGGTCATCAATTTCCTGATGAGCCCTGAAGCCCAGGCCAGAAAAGCCAACAGTCAAATCTGGGGGGATCCGTCCGTGTTAACAACCGATGCGTTCAGCGGTGCTGACGAAGCGCAGACGTTCGAGTTATTCCGCGCGATTGCCGAACCACACCCAAGCTGGCAGACCGCCCTTGAAACTGCCTGGCAACAACGCTATGGGCATTAAGTCAGCCCGGCAAGCCGATATTTTGTTTGAAAAGAGTCACGTTGCAATATGTTGTATTTGTTGTTTATTGCCACGCTAATCCTGTGCTGCCTGCCATTGCTGCCCGGATTATTCGGGATTCTCTTGCCCGCATTTTTCTGGCAACCCGGCACAGGATTTCATTCACCGGACCTGCAGGCTGTGCAGATGATGCTGGCCTGGCCCGGTTTGCCGACCTCCGTCGGGCTCACGTTGGCTTCAGGTATCCTCAGCACACTGATGGCTATCCTCTTTACCTTTCTGATCCTTCAGAAAAGCTGGGGAACCACACGCTGGCACCGGCTGGAGTCGTGGCTCTCACCTGTCCTGGCGATCCCGCATGTCGCTTTTGCCATCGGATTTGCGTTCACTTTCTCTTCAACAGGTATGCTCGCCCGCCTTCTCACCGCATTCGGTGTGGACACTGAGTCTTTCCATCTGATTCAGGATCCTCTGGGGATCGGGCTGACACTGGCACTCGCCATCAAAGAAACACCCTTCCTGCTGCTGATGAGTTTATCCGTGCTGCAACAACTCAATATCGAGCGTTTGCTGGCTGCCGGAAACGGATTAGGTTACAGCAGCACAACAGTGTGGCTCAAAGTGATCCTGCCGCAATGGTTGCCCCGGATGCGGTTGCCCGTCTATGCGGTACTGGCTTACGGACTGTCTGTGGTCGATATGGCCATGATACTGGGCCCCAACCGACCACCGACATTTTCAGTGTTGGTTTGGCAATGGTTCAATGATCCGGATATCAGTCTGATGCCCAGAGCTGCAATGGGCGCCCTTGGCTTATTAACGCTGGGGATGCTGTGCATTGCTGTTTTCCGATGTCTGGAATGGCTGATTTGCCACGGCTATCCGCATTGGCAATTCAGCGGGAAGCGGGTCCACCGTCTGCCGGGCAGGACGCTGCACTGGCCGCTGATCCTCGTCCCGTTCACGGTGATCCCGGTATTGCTGCTGTGGTCTCTCAGCTTACGCTGGCGTTTTCCGGACATACTTCCCAGCCAGATGAGCGTGCGATTCTGGCAACAGGAAACAGCGTTCGTCACCGAGCTTGCAACCACCAGCGTTCTGCTGGCGGTGATCAGTACCCTGATCGCGTTACTCCTGGCCATCGGCTGTCTCGAATTCAGAGACAAAACCGGCATCGGCCTCCCCAGTTGGCTGATTGCGATGCCCATGGTGCTGCCGCAGGTCTCGCTGCTGTTTGGCATTCAAGTCTCCACTTATCTGGTGCCCGGACAACATTACGTGGTCTGGGTGGTCTGGAGCCATGTGCTGTTTGTCTTCCCGTATCTGTATTTAGCGCTGGACGGTCCGTGGCAGACTTACGACTGCCGTTACACACAAACCGCCAAGAGTCTGGGATATTCAGCCATGGCAGCCTGGTGGCAGGTCAAACGTCCGATGCTGATGCCAGCCATTTGTCTGGCTGTTGCGGTCGGTTGCAGTGTCAGTCTGGCGCAATATCTGCCCACACTCAGCCTGGGTGCCGGACGCATCAGTACGCTCACAACAGAAGCCGTTGCACTGGCCAGCGGGCAGGATCGGCGCATCAGCGCAATTTACGGTTTACTGCAAGGCCTGGTGCCGTTTCTGATCTTTGTCGCTGCCATGCTGGCCAACCGCTTTTATCAGTCGAAAATGACTGCTCACCCATCAACAAGGAAGCCTGCACCTGATGTGCTTATCCGTGAAAAACCTCACTATTAATAACGGGGGCAAAATTTTACTGAAGTCGCTCTCGTTTTCTGTGCCGCCAGGGCAGATTCTCACCCTGATGGGGCCGAGCGGATGCGGTAAATCCACCTTGCTGAATGTGATTGCCGGGCACAGTGCACCGGACACACAGGCAGATGGCCAGATCCGTCTGAACGATCAGGACATACACCCGTTAGCGCCCGAACAGCGCAGGATTGGCCTCCTTTTTCAGGATGATCTGCTTTTTCCTCATCTGAATGTCTGGCAAAACCTGGCCTTCGGCCTGCCGCCCCAAGTGAAGAAAGCGACACGTCAGGCAAAAGCCATGGAAACGTTACACACCCTTGGTCTGTTGGATTTAGCGCTGGCTCATCCTGATCAGATCTCAGGCGGTCAGCGTGCCCGCATCAGTTTAATGCGTTGTTTGCTGGCCGAACCCGATGCGCTTTTACTGGATGAACCTTTCAGTAAACTGGATAAAACCCTGCGGGTACAATTTCGGGATTTCGTATTTCAGCAAATCCGACAACAAAACATACCGGCACTCATGGTGACCCATGATCAGGATGATGTGCCCCCCGAAGGACAATTATTGCACTGGCCCGAGCAACAGAGTGAGAATGGCGATGCTTGACCGTTACGCAATACAGCTGATTCGGCTGCCTTTAAATCAATTCGGAAAACTGCTGAATAAAAGCCCTTTCAGCGCCAACCAGATCACGGTAGCAGGGTTTGTCATCGGCCTGCTGGCATTACCGGCCCTGGCTTTACAGCAATATTGGCTGGCACTGATTCTGATCCTTCTGAACCGGCTGTTCGATGGTCTGGACGGGGCTCTGGCGCGGCGAAGAGGGATTACCGACTGCGGGGGATTTCTAGACATTACTTTAGATTTTCTGTTTTATTCGCTCATCCCTTTTGGCTTTGTCCTGGCTCAACCGGAACAGAATGCTGTCGCAGGGGCATTCTTAATCTTTGCCTTCGTCGGCACAGGTTCCAGCTTCCTGGCATTTGCCATTATGGCCAGCAAGCGTCAGATTGAGAATCCGGTGTACCAGCACAAATCATTGTTCTACCTGGGTGGATTAACGGAAGGCAGTGAAACCATCGCTTGTTTTGTCCTGTTCTGCCTGCTGCCTGAGCACTTTGCGCTCATTGCGTGGATCTTTGGCTCCTTATGCTGGATCACTACAGCGACCCGAATCTGGGCGGGTTATCAGACACTCAAACCAGCCAACGAATAAGTTTTCCCCCATAAAAAAGCTGCTCTTCCCGAGCAGCTTTCTCTTCACTGACACAGCGTCCTGTTAACTGAAGGCTGGCAGTTGCTGATGCTGTTTAACCAGACGACTGTGAAATTTGTTGATCTCAATTTCAATGGCGTCGTAACTGCTTTTCATCAGTTCTCCTAAAAATGCAGGAGAGTCCGGATTCTGACTTTGCAAAAATGCAGCCAGCAGTTTCACATCATCCGGTCTGGGCCGGTAGCTCAGGTTCGGAAAAGCGTGATAGATATAGTCAATCGCCGTAGCCAACTTCACGTGATTGTCTTTAATATTCTGATCCATAGTCATTCTTTTGTGTCTTATTGGATTTAACGCAGGGCATCCTAAAGACTCTGAATGAAAGAATTATGACTTAGCGCATCTTTGATGACGATAATTCTCTGATTGAGCAAATTTCATTCAGAATTCAGCCCCCTGCCTCACCCTCAGACTAAGCGTACACAGACAAAAAGAGATTAAGTCGGACCAGTGCTAACGCATCCATTCCTGATGAAGTTGTTGACTGTCTCCCAAATATTGCAATAACCAATTTAATGCCGGGTTCAGGCTTGCTTTATTCCAGGCTAAACAACAGGGACTCACCGGGGGTGAATGCGGCAAGAGTCGGCTCACCAGCACGCCTTCCTTCAGTTTTGGCATCGCCATATGCTCCGGCACCACGCCAATACCTAAGCCGGCTTCCAGACACTGAAACGCACTCGACCAGTCTGGTACCATGACCCGACGCTGATTGTTCATCAGCCATGTAGTTCGTTTCGGTAAGACACGGGACGTATCTTCAAGGCAAATCGCGGGATACTTGGCCAGCTCAGCTTCATCCAGCGTGTTCTGGCACTGAATCAGCGGATGATCAGGGGACATCACAAACACCCAGTTGAGGCTGCCCATATCCCGGTAATCAAAATCACCACTCACCGGAATCGCTGCAGTGGCACCAATCACAAGATCCGCCCGGCCATCTGCCAGCGCATCCCAGACCCCGTTGTAAACTTCCATCGTCAAATGCAATTCAACATCTGGAAACGCCTGATAAAAATCCCGGACCATGGTGCTCACCCGGCTCTGGCGAACCACGGTATCCAGTGCAACCGAGACATTTTCAGCCCAGCCATTGGCAACCCTTTGTGTCTGGTGTTTGATGAGTTCCATGTGTTTTATCAGTTGCCGGGCTTCTTCAACGAAATAGCGCCCTGCTGGCGTCAACGCGACCTGACGGTGATGACGTTCGAACAATTCAACCGCTAATTTTTCCTCCATTAAACGAACGGTGTAGCTGATTGCACTGGGGACTTTGTGTAATTCTTCAGCAGCAGCCGAGAAACTGCCACGCCGGGAGACGACATCAACGACCTGTAAATCATTGAAAGAAAACATATTTATCTCGCTTACAATCGAGTAAAGTTCACATCAAAATTTTTGAAGGCAATGGTGAAATTTTAGCGTTTCACAGCACAAAACACCAAGATTAAAATCTGAAACACAATGTTTTAACTGGTTTAAATAAAATGACGACAAAACCATCCGTCACCACACTTGTTTGGTTTGCCTTACTCAGTATGCTGGGCTTCCTAGCAACAGATATGTATCTGCCTGCTTTCAGTGCGATGCAGACAGATTTAGGCACTTCGTCGAGCCTGATTGGCATGACGTTAAGCATCTTTTTACTTGGCATGGCTGTCGGTCAGCTGATTTACGGCCCGCTGTCCGATCGTCTGGGACGGAAGAAGGTCCTGCTGGGCGCGATGTTCCTGTTCAGTGTGGCAACCGTTGGCTGTGCCATGGCTCCGAATGTCGAAATCCTGCTGGCGTTTCGTTTCCTTCAGGCGCTGGGGGCCTGTAGTGCCACCGTCCTGTGGCAAGCCATTGTGATCGATCGCTATCAGGGCAAAGTCGCTGAAAAGGTGTTTGCCACAATTATGCCGCTGGTTGCCCTGTCACCCGCCCTTGCACCATTGGTGGGTGCAGCGATTCAGTCCCACTTTGGCTGGCGTGCCATCTTCCTGAGCCTGATCCTGCTTGGTGCCGTCCTCGCACTCATGACCGCATGGCAGCCGGAAAGCGCAGCCAAAAAAGACAAGCAGGAAAAAATGCTGTCTGAAATGGCTGTGAACTATCGCTCTCTGCTCAAGTCAAAAAAATTCATCGGTAATATGATGATTTTTGCCGCTTGCTCGGCTGCATTCTTTGCCTATCTGACCGGCTCTCCTTTTGTCATGTCTTCCATGGGTTATTCCAGCGAAGATATCGGGTTGAGTTATGTGCCACAGACAATTGCCTTCCTGATTGGCGGCTACGGCTGTCGTGCGCTGCTGGGCCGGACTGAAGGGAAGAAAATTCTGCCATGGCTGCTGAAACTGTTCATTGGCAGTGCGCTGGTGATTTTGGTGATTACCGTTCAGACCCAACCTGACACCATCTGGCCCATTCTGATCCCTTTCTGCTTTATTGCGATTGCCAATGGTGCCATCTACCCGATTGTGATCAGCAAGGCGCTGGAAGATTTCAAACACTGCAGCGCAACGGCAGCTGGCCTGCTGAATTTCCTGCAAACCATGGGTTGTTTTGCAGCCAGCTCGCTTGTGGCAGCATACGCAGAAAAAGGATTGGATATTGTCGCTTACGGGATTGCCGGTACCTGTGTCTTTGTTCTGGCCGGTTTTGCGCTGGTGATGAAAAGTCAGGCCGCAGAAACCCGCGAAGCAGCCACCGCCATCAGTTCATGATTCACTGATTCGCGTCGTGCTTACGTCCCCCCTCTTCATATACCCGGTAACCTCAGGATACTGGGTATATTTTTTTCCTCTGCCAGAAGATCGTCTATTGTTCATCAGAGAATCATAAAAACTCACAGGACTTTTTTGTGATATCCATATGCAGGTTTCTATACGCACTGACTGGATATCTGCTCTGTCATGGATGATATATGAAGAGAAATCTACTCCATTTCCGGAAACGCCAACTCTTGCTCGTCCCCCTGATAGTCCTTATTGCTCTGTTTGTTATTTTCAGCGGGCTATGGATAGTTTCCGCTGCACAGCCAGTCGATACTGCGTCTTCCTCACTTGCTGTGACTGAGCAGAATGTCACCTACGCCTATCACCGGATTGCAGAAGAATGGAAAAATGCCAGCGATCTGCATGCCTTTCTGAATCAGTTCAGTGTGAACCATTTCATCCTCAATAACCTTTATTCTCAGGAAAAACTGCAAAAATTCACCCTGTTCTCTTTAATCTCTTTTGGTTTCCTGATTGGCTGTTTACTGCTGGCCTGGCATTTACACAAAGCGCTCAGACATGAGCGCCGACTCAAAGCTGAACTCCATGATATGGTGCGAAAGTATGGTCATGTGCTGAAGTACGCGCCAGATGGCATGGTCATTCTGAGTCAGGACAATCGGATTGTGACCCTGAACCAGTCGGCCTGCCAGATTCTGGGAACAGAAGAAAACGAGGCAAGCAACACACATATTGAAGATCTGCTTCTGGATCCGAAGGCCAAAGCGCAAGTGCAGGATTTACTGGAACAAGTCCACCAAGCCATGCGCCAGGGAGATAACCAGCCCGTCAGTACGCAAATCACTTTGCGTGTAAACCCTCCCCAGCACCTTGAGATCATTGCAACTGAAACGACCTATCTCGACGGGAACGAGTTACTGCTGAATATCCGTGACATCACCTCTTGGGTTGAACGTGAAGAGAAGCTGAAAAGTATGTCACGCGCACTCGAACAAAGTGATGATTCGATCATCATTACCAATGACAGAGGCATCATTGAGTATGTGAATCACAGCTTTGAGAAAATCAATGACATGCAAGCCAACGAGTTGATCGGCAGCGACGCCGCGCATCTGATCCTGGCCACGTTACAAAGTCCGAGCGAACTGGAAAAACTGCAGCAGCAATTAGTCCGCGGTCAAACGGTCAACCGCATCATTTCGCTTCGCAAAAAAGACAACAGCCTGCGATATCTGGAAAAAAGGATCTCACCGATTCGTAACAACCGCGGCAAAATCAGCCACTACATTACGACAGGCAAAGATATTACCGAGCGCGTACTCTTTGAAACCAAGCTGGAAAAGCTGGCGCACTTTGATTTACTGACTCAGCTTCCCAACCGTCTGATGCTCAAAAGACACATCGACATGCTCAGGAAGCAGCCGTCAGCTGTCCAAATGGGGCTGATGACGCTGAATCTGGATCGCTTTAAGCAGATTAACGAATCCCTCGGCCACGATACGGGGGATCAGGTACTGATTGCTGTCAGCCAGCGTCTGCAAAATACTTTGCGGGAACACGATATTCTTGCCCGGCTGGGCAGTGATGAATTTGCGATTCTGGTGGTTTCAGAACAGAGATTTCCGGTGCTGGAACAACTTGCCGAACGGATTCTGGATCAGCTTCATGAGCCTTTTGTGATCGACAACAAAGAAGTCGTCGTGGGTGCCAGCATCGGTATCACGTATTGTGAACAGGAAGAAACCAGCAGCGAGGATTTACTCCGCCAGGCCGACATCGCGCTCTACAAAGCCAAGGATAAAGGCCAACAACATCAGTATCGGGTCTATAACCGGCAGATGGGCCTCAACAGTGTGAAACGGCTGGAGATGGAGGCACAGTTACGACAATCTTGTGGCTCAGACCGGTATCAGTTTTACTATCAGGGCCGCTTTGATTCACAAAACCGCAAACTTTGTGGCGTTGAAGCCTTGCTGCGCTGGCACAACGATGCGGGAGAAATGCAGTCTCCGACAGAGTTTATCCCTATTCTTGAAACCACGGGCCTCATCGTTGATGTGGGTGAAGCCATGATTCATCAGGCTTGCAAACAACTCCGCCAATGGCAGTTACAAGGCCACTGGCTGCATTTTGCGCTGAACATTTCTGCCCGGCAATTACTGAATTCGGATATCGTGTCAACCATCCAGAGATCCATCCAGATCAACCGATGTGACCCAAGCTATCTGGAGCTGGAAATCACTGAAAGTGTGCTGATGTCTGATGTGAAACAGGCACTCAGCAAACTACGTCAGTTGAACGCGCTGGGCGTCAGAATCGCGATTGATGATTTCGGTACCGGTTACTCATCTTTGGCCTATTTAAGCCGGTTTCCCATTCAAATCCTGAAAGTCGATCGGGAATTTGTCCGTGATCTGCCGATTAACCGGGAATCAGTCACCATCACCAATGCGATTGTTGAACTGGCACATAACCTGAACATTCGCGTGGTTGCGGAAGGTGTCGAAAATCAGGGGCAGGCCGATTTTCTGGCCAGTATAGGTGTGGAAGAATTTCAGGGCTTTCTGTATTGTCAGCCACTACCCGTGGCGCAGTTTGAAACTGAATTTTTAACCGCTGCGCTCGATCTCAAACGCCACTCGATTTCCTGATCTGAAGCAGCAGGGATTCGAAACTTTGCGCAAAAGCGTCGTGAATCTGCTTTGCCATTCGATGGCAGCGGTTTACAATATTCCGCCCAGCCAAGAGGAGGCCGCCATGGACTTTAGTGATTATCTGGACAATGTGCTCAAGCAACGCCAGCAGCAAGCCAAACAGCCAGCCCAATCCAAGCAGCAACCCCTTTGGGTTCAGCAACGTCAGGAAGATAAAACCAGTCAGAGTCTGGCCCGAGATGCGCTGGCAAAAGCTCAGGAAGATGCTTCTGAACGTGCGGAACAAGAATCCAAAGCACTTCACGTTCGCTTAAATGGCCGTTACCTCACCGCAGAAGAAGCACAAGCCAAAACAAAGCTGCAAACTCAGGCTGCACCGGCAAACCCAGATCGCATTGCTTACATTCAGTCGCTCAAAAAAACGCTGCGCAGTAAAAAATACAAAGGCAATTGATTCTGTGATGATCCATCGCTGAGCCAGTGATGGATAGCAGCCCTCTGAATACTTCCCCTTGCTTGGCTGCTTTGTTCTGACGCTGAGCACACCTTTGTGACAACGTCACTTTAAATAACCTTCCTTTCCCTCAATTTTCGGGCTGACTCGCTTGAAAGTGGCACGATTCGACTATCCTTAACAAGGTGCTGCCGTACTTTAGACTGCAAGGATTGCAAAAAGCAGCATCAATCTCCGACCTGAAGCCATATCAGATGCATATGGATAAGAATTAAAGGAGAAAAAGCAGGGCTTTCATTCACGTAAACTATGGAGTGACAAACATGTTAGGTGAAAATCACGCACTCTTCATTGAGTTCCCCGAGATGCAGGAAAGAATCACAGAACTGAAGTCGCAGGATGAAAACTTCAAAGCCATGTCCGACCGATATCACGAACTTGACCACAAAATCCGGGGACTGGAATGCACCAATATTCCGACCGAAGACCACCACTTCACCCAACTGAAAATGGAACGTTTACAACTGAAGGATAAGCTTCACAGCATCCTGACGAATTAATCAGACATTGAGGTACCCACCCAGGAAATCGACCCTGTCTTCACCTTCACGCCATGGAGGTGAAGACATCAGCACCGAACCATCTTCCGAGTTGAACACCCCATTTGTAACAAAACATTACCCTTCGATATTTCTTCAACATTTATTGATAGAATCCGCGCCTTTATCAAGAAATGCATCTTTTTTTGATTATTATCAAAAATTGTTTAACGAATGAAGCAGTTAGCTTTTCCGCAATAGAGAGTCCTATGAAAACATTTGATCGTGCCAAGCAAATCCTGCTGGCAGGCTTCTGTATTAACCTATGTATGGGCATTTTGTATGCCTGGAGTGTGTTTAAGAAAGCGCTGGTTGTCGATCTGGGCTGGTCAAATGCCGACGCATCACTTCCCTACACCGTCGCCATTATTACCTTCTCTCTGTCCCTGTTAATGGCGGGTATTCTGCAGGATAAAATTGGTCCCCGGAAAGTTCTGCTGTTAGGAACCACCATGGTTGGCCTTGGCATGATGATCTCCAGTTTTGCCACCACCCCACTGATGCTGGTGCTGACGTTTGGTGTCCTGACCGGTTGTGGTATCGGGTTTGGTTATGCCTGTTTAAGCCCTTCGGCCATGAAATGGTTCCACCCGTCGAAAAAAGGCATGGTGAATGGCCTGATCGCTGCTGGTTTTGGTCTGGCAGCTGTGTATCTTGCGCCCCTGACCGCTTCGCTGATTGCTGGCTACGGCATCAACCAAAGCTTCCTGATCCTGGGTGTTGCCGTGCTGCTGATTGCCGTACCACTGGCCTGCACGATCTCTAACCCACCAGCAGGCTATCAGCCTGAAGCACCCGCCAGTACGGATGCAAAAGCTGCGCAGGCACCGAGTGTGGATATCACTTGGCGCGGCATGGTCAAGACACCTCAGTTTTACTCTCTGTGGGTGATGTATGCGTTCGCTTCAGCGGCGGGCCTGATGATCATTGGTAATATCACTTCGATTGCAGCGGCACAGGCAGATTTGTCAGACGCTGCGTTTCTGGTGGTGATTCTGGCGGTTTTCAACTCAGGCGGCCGGATTGTTGCTGGAATGCTGTCCGACAAAATCGGTGGTGTGAAAACCCTGCTGATCGCCTTCGTGATGCAAGCCATCAACATGGTGATGTTTGCTACCTTTGACAACGAGTTCAGCATGATGGTTGGCGCGGCTGTTGCCGGTGTGGGTTACGGTACGTTGCTGGCGGTATTCCCATCCATTACGGCAGATTTCTACGGCCTGAAGAACTACGGTGCAAACTATGGTGTACTCTACACGGCCTGGGGTGTGAGTGGCTTCATTGGTCCTGTGGTTGCTGCTGTTGCCGTCGACATGACAGGCACTTACACGCTGGCTTACACCGTGTGCTCCGCCATGCTGGGTGTTGCTGTGCTGCTGGCACTTATCACCAAACCCGTAAACGCACAGGCGCTGCAACAAAAATTAGCGACCGCTGCTTAACAACAAGCAACCCGAAAACACGAAGCACAGCCACTGGCTGTGCTTTTTTATGGGTTCATATTCTGAAGCCAAAAAAAACCCGATACCAACAAGATATCGGGTAAACAAATAGTGGTGAAAATGTTCCTAACGGGAACAGGATATGCGCTATTCAGTACCACGGCTGAAGACTGTGCGATTGGCTTAACAACAATCTTCATGGGTACTCTGGTAGCAAATAGTTAAGGCGTCCAATTTTTGGTTTGATTAAACATTTTTTCAATATAATCACTGATGTTGCTGATTCAAGGATGAATGATTGTGACAGGCGAGAGTAAATGCAACAATGCGCCTAACCTACGGCACATTTTTCAACTCAAGGATAAGAGGAATTTATTTTGCTGACGACACTCTTGCTCTACTGCATCGCTTCATTTACCGTGACCGTCATTCCGGGACCGACCATGCTGTTGTCTCTGTCGAACGGTGTGAGTAAAAACAAGAAAATTGTACTTTATGGCATTTTAGGAGCAGCTCTCTCTGATGCGATTCTAATCAGTGCTGCCGGACTGGGGCTGGGGGCATTAATGGCGGCTTCTGAAACCCTCTTTCTGACCGTGAAGTATTGTGGCGTTGCTTATCTGCTGTGGCTGGCATACCAGTTGTGGCGCAGTACACCTTCAGCCAGCGCGTTGACAGCAGACAAACTCAAAAGCGCACAAGCACACAGCCCTGCTGCAGCGTTCCGGCGCAGCCTGTTCGCGGCCCTATCTAACCCTAAGGGGCTCCTGTTCTTCGGCGCTTTTCTTCCTCAGTTTCTGGATTTAACCATGCCGGTTTTGATGCAATACATTCTTTTCGCAATTGCTACCATCGTGATTGACGTCACTGTGATGCTAGTTTACGCAGCTGCAGGTTTCCAGGCGGCAAAGTATTTATCGGTCAGTCGCCTGAAATCACTCAACAAAACATGCGCTTCCGTGTTACTCGCCATGGCATCTGGCTTGGCTTTTTTCAGACAAACATCCTGAGCTTATCGATGAAAAAAGCGCCCTTTCGGCGCTTTTCTTATAATGCTCTGCGTTTGCTGCGGGCGTTGATTAAGTCTTCAATGAGCTTTTGATCTTTTCTGGCCTGTTCATAGCGCTGTTTGACTTTCCAGCGTTCCATGACGGTTTCCAGACCTTTTACCTTCACCTGGCTCTGTTCCAGCGCCTTTTTGGTGCGCTGGCTTTCTGCGTGCATGAGCGCCATTTCATGCTGCTGGTGGGTGATCAGGCGGTTCAGCATGGCATTCACCTGTGTGGAGTTTTGCAGCGCAAGCGGATTCACACCGCCTGCACCTTGCTGAACATTCCCCGGTTTCAGTACAGCCAAAGCCTGTAATTGCTGGGCAAAAAAACCAACCTGCTCCTGCTGCCGGGCAAAATCCTGCCCCTGTTGATCACGCTGCTGTTCCGCGATTTGCTGAAGCTGGCTGACGGCTTTTAATTTACCCTTCATAACATACCTGTCCTTGCCTTACTGAGTCTGTGTAAACAGTTCTGCCAAACGGACCAGAGACTGTTGGTAATCGGTTACCTCATCCACTTGCTGCACCAGAAAATCTTTCAGCTGCGGATGAAGCCGAACAGACAGATCCAACTCTGGATCCTGTCCCGGCTGATAGCCCCCGAGCGGCAATAACTCTTTCACTTGCAGATAGTTCGCATTCAGCTGGCGGAACCGGTTTGCGACCGTGACATGTGAGCTTTCGGTACAACTGCTCATACAACGGCTGATCGAGGCATTGATATCAATCGCCGGATAATGACCCTGTTCAGCCAGTGTGCGTGATAACACGACATGGCCGTCCAGAATGGCCCGCGCTGAATCCACCACAGGATCCTGCTGATCATCGCCATCTGCAAGCACGGTATAAATCGCCGTGAGACTGCCATCCGGATGCTCCCCGTTTCCCGCGCGTTCCAGTAACTGTGGCAACTGACCAAACACCGAAGGCGGATAGCCCCGGGAAGCTGGTGGCTCCCCCAGAGACAGGGCGATTTCACGCTGCGCCATGGCAAATCGAGTCAGGGAATCCATCATCAGCAACACGTCTTTTCCCTTGTCGCGGAAATACTCCGCAACCCGGTGACACAGTTTGGTCGCACGCAGACGCATCAGCGGCGATTCATCAGCCGGAGCAGCGATCACGACTGCGCGCTTCATGCCTTCTTCACCGAGGTTACGCTCGATAAATTCACGCACTTCCCGGCCTCGTTCGCCGATGAGCCCAACCACCACAATGTCCGCTTTGGTGTTTTTGGTGATCATGCCCATCAGGACACTTTTACCCACGCCGCTGCCTGCCATCAGACCAATCCGCTGGCCTTTCCCAAGCGTGAGAATCCCGTTCATCGCCCGGATACCAACATCCAGGGGTGTATCGACGATACGACGTTTCATCGGGTTAATCGGGGCAGGATTTAAAGACACCTTTTCGCCGCCTTTCAGAGGGCCCAGATCATCAAAAGGCTCGCCAAGACCGTTCACGACCCTGCCAAGCCAGTGCTCACCCAGTGAAACCGTACTGTCGCCATCCAGCGGCACCACTTTGGCACCCGCATAAAGACCGCCCAGTTGCCGGACCGGCATCAGATAAGCAACATCCCGGTCGAAGCCAACCACTTGGGCTTCAATGGCTTCCCCATCATCGGTTTCGACCAGACAACGTTGTTCCAGACGGAATTTACAGCCAACGGCCTGAAGCATCAGGCCGTTCACTTTCACCAAACGCCCGGTGACCCGGGCAATCGGAATGGATGACATCGATGCAATCGCATCGTTCAAACGCTCATGGAAAGCAGGGTCACTCACGGATTTCCTCCGTGCTTACCGCTTGTGGTTGCGTCTCCGTTGCTGCAGCGGGCTGCTGATTTTCTTCCAGCAGGTGCTCACGGAGCGTTTCCATACAGGCTTCCAGTCGCGCATCGCTGCTGGCGTCGGCTTCCGCATGTTCGGTCACCAGTTGAACGCCACCAATGGGCATCTCTTTGTTCGCCACCAGCTTCCAGCTTGGATGCAGGGTCGGACTCAGATTGTTGATTCGCTCCAGATCCTGAGGGTTGAGGTGAACCACAACTTTGTCGCTGTTCCCCGGCATGCTGTCGAGTGTTTCTTCAACCAGCGCCAGAATTTGCTGAGGCATCAGTGTCAGTTCGGCGCGAATCACTTGTTGCGCGACTTTCTGAACCAGCGAACAGATCTGCTCACGCTGTGCATGTTCCCGCTCGTTCTGCCACTGCTGAATATGGGCCTCCAGTGCCTGCAACGGCGCAATCACTGACTCATACTTTTCACGTCCCTGACCTTCTCCTTTGGTATAGCCCTGCTGAAAACCATCCTGCTGACCCAGATTAAAGCCCTGCTGACGACCCTGTTCGGTCCCCTGACGCAGTCCCTCGTCATAGCCTTGCTGCAATCCCTGCTGGAAACCTTCCTCCAGTCGTTTTTGCAGTGCGGCCTGATGCTCCTGCGTGTTCAGCGGCGTTTCGTCCGTAAAGCCATCCAAATTCTGAACCGTCTCTTCGCTGCCATGCACCACAGGTTTCACCATCGGCGGGAAGCGGTGAGAACGGTATTCACCGGGGGTCAGGCGCATCACTTTTAATGAACGCATCAATTACTCCACCGTTTGTTCCTGATACAGGCTCAGTTCAATCTCACCGGCATCTGCCAGTTCGCGGACCACCTGCATAATTTCCTGACGTGCTTTTTCAACACGGGACAGCGGCATCGCACCCCGCATCGCCATTTCGTCGTCGAGTGAACTTGCCATCCGCTGCGGCATCGACTGTTTGATCGCTATCTGCAGCTTAAGATCAGCACCTTTCAGTGCAGTTGCCCACAGATCGATGGTGATTTCCTGCACCAGACGGTCCATCGTTGCTTCGCGCTGACGTGCCAGAATCACGAAGTCGAACATGTTTTCTTCGATTTCGCTGACAATTTTCTCGTCGTGCAGTTTCAGCATTTCCATCAGCTGAGCACGATCACCTTCAAAGCGGTTAATGATATCGGCAGCCTGCTTGGCCCCCAGAACAGATGCGCCCTGTCCGCCAGACACCTGCTGAATACAGCGGTCAACCAGCTGATGAAGATCCTGTGCGACCTCATGGTCGATCTCGCTCAGGCGGGCAACGCGGTAAATCAGCTCATCATGCTGCTCCGATGGCAGTTTGCTCAGCACCTGAGACGACGTCTCCGGCGGCAGATAGGCCAGGAAAATGGCCTGCATCTGCGGGTGCTCGTGGCTGATGAACTTGGCGATCACATCCGTATCGACCCATTGCAGACGCTGCATGTTATTTCGCAGTTCATCACCGTAAATACTGTTCAGAACCCCTTTGGCCAGATCCTGACCCAGCGCTTTCGACAGGGTGTTCGACAGATAATCTTTCGAAGCGCCCCGGATACCACTGTGGGCACGAAAATCATCAAAGAAACGCTGGATCACATGCTTAGCATTCTCGCTTTTAATGCCCGTGAGTTTGGCCATCGAACGGGTGACACGTTGTACTTCTTCGCGGAAGAAATAACGCAGCACCTGTGCCGCTGCGTCTTCACCCATTCCCAACAGAACCAGCGCAGTTTTATCAACACTGCTCAGCGATTCCAGATCTGCCGGATTAATTGTCTCGGTTTTGCTCATTTCCATTCACCCATTGTTTAAGGACTTCAGCAACACGCTGCGGCTCTTCGCTGGCAATCAAAGTCAGGTGCTTCAGCTGGATGTGCAATGGTGAACCGGAAGGCGGCAACATCATTTCAGCATCCGCATCCAGACCGTTGGTGGTATTGCTTAACCCACGGTCAGACAGACGACGGTTCAGTTCATTTTCCTGGGCTTTTTCATCCAGTTCTTTGCTCAGAATGTCATCTGGCAGGCTGGCAATTTCCATTTCTCGGCGCGCTTTATCGACACCAGTCAGGTGACGGATCAGCGGACGTAAGACAAAGAAGATCATCGCCAGACCCAGCAAACCACCAATGATGTAGCGCAGCGGCTGTTGCAGTGCGGTATCCTGCCACCAAGGCATTGGCGCGGCAGAATCGATCGTGACCGGTTTGAAGGCAAAATTCATCAGACTCAGGCTGTCACCCCGCTGGGCATTCAGGCCCACCGCTTCAGAAATCATCTGACTGATCTCGGCTTTCTGAGCGTCATTCCATGCGGTGCCATCCGGTGCGGATTTGTCATCCAGCAGCACAGAGACATTCAGCTTCTTAATCTGGCCCTGCTGATATTGTGTATGGCGCACACTGCTGCCCAGCGCAAACTGGCGGTTCACTTCAGAACGCTCGCTGGTATTTTTCGGCGCATCCGGATTGTTGTCTTCTTCCACCGTCGGCGGCTGGTTGCTCAATGAACCCGGTACACCCAGTGCAATTTTATCGATGGAGTTGTTCTCGATGCTGTGCTCAGAGCGGACAACCGGATTGTCATCAACAATTTCACGGGTTTCTTCAATACGGTTGAAGTCCAAATCAGCAGCCACCTGCACGCGGAAGTTACTCGGGCCGACAATCGGTGTCAGCATGTCGGACGCACGCTGAATGATCTGCTTTTCCAGGTTCTTCTGGTATTCCAGATATTTGGTATTCATCCGGCCTGCGGAATCGGAACCGATATCCACACTGAGCAGACGACCAAACTGATCCACAACGGAAACCTGTTCCATTGACATGCCCGTCACACTGCCGGACACCAGATTCACGATGGCTTCCACTTGCTCCGGCTTCAGATCTTCGCCGGACTTCAGTTCAACCATGACTGAAGCAGTCGGTTTTTCGCTGTTCTGACGCACGAAGAGTGTCTGACGCGGAATCGCCAGATGAACCCGGGCATTATTAACTGCATTCAGAGAAATAATGGTCCGGGCCAGCTCACCTTCCAGACCGTGGCGGTAACGCGCGGTTTCGATGAACTGGCTGGTGCCTAAAGAAGAGTCATTCTGAAGTGTTTCCAGCCCGGTTGGCAGTTTCGCCTTGACGCCTTTCGCAGCCAGCAGCATGCGGACTTCGGCGACACGGCCTTCCTCAACCAGCACCTGACCGTTGGTTTCCTGCAAGCGGTAAGGCACACCTTCCGCTTCCAGCACGGAGATGATTTCACTGGTATCAAAACGTTCCTGCTGACTGTAAAGCGGGCGGTAACTTTGCGTGGATGTCCACAGTGCTACAACGATAATCGCCGCAACAACAGCAGCCAATGCGGCAGACAGAACAAGATTGCGCTGACTGCTTTGCCAGGCCAGCTTGGCCCGATTCAGCAGATTATTTGAACGGTCAGAAGCGGTCAGCTCGGCTGCTTCTGCTTGAGTAATCATGGTCATAATTTACACCGGCATCTTCATTACATCTTCAAACGCACCGACCACCTTGTTTCGCACCTGCATCAGCGCAGAGAACGACAGGCTGGCCTTCTGGCTGGCAATCATTGCCCCGACCAGATCATCACTTTTACCGGTTTCTACCGCAGTCATTTTCGCACTCGCATGCGCCTGATGGTTGTTCACCAGGTCCAGTACCCCTGTCATTGCCGAAGAAAAAGAAAGTGGCTTGACCTGTTGATCCAAAGGGTTGGCTTTCACAGCAAATTCCTGATTTGCCTGTGCTTGCATGAGCTGCATTTTATCCAGCATGAGCTGCTGGGCTGTGGTTGTCTGCGTCAGATTCGTCGCAAGCATACTTGTGTCTCCTAGTCGTTAAGCTGCTGAGCCAATTTGTGAAATATCAATGCCTTGCTCACGCATTGCCGCTAATTTATATCGCAGAGCCCGGGTGGTGACACCCAGTGCTTTTGCGGTCATGGTCCGATTGCCGTCATGCTGTTTGAGCACATCGAGCACATACTGAAATTCAGCCTGTTTTTTCGCACCGATATGTCCCTGCTCCGTACCCATTGCCACGGGGGCAGTTGGCAGGTAGTCCGGCTTGATGGCCTGAACTTTGCTGCTGTCAATCGGCAACATCAGGTCCTGAGCGGTGATGAAATCACCATGACGCATGACCAGTGCCCGCTGAATAATATTTTCCAGTTCGCGAATATTGCCCGGCCAGTGGTAGTGCATCATCATCTGCTGAGCATCTGATGACATCTGACAGGCACTGCCCTGCTGATATCTACGGATGAAAAAGTCTGCCAGCGGGAGAATATCTTCAGGACGTTCGCGCAGAGGTGGCCAGTGCAGCGGCAGGACATCTAACCGGTAATACAGATCTTCACGGAAAGAGCCTTCCTGAACGGCGATCCGCAGATCCTTGTTCGTTGAAGCAATCACCCGGATATCCAGTTTGATCGTTTTGTGGCTTCCGACACGCTCAACTTCACGCTCCTGCAACACACGCAGTAATTTGGCTTGCAGCGGTGGAGACATTTCTGCAATTTCATCCAGCAGAATCGTGCCTCCGTTCGCTTCTTCAAACTTACCGCTCTGGCTGCCTGTTGCCCCGGTAAACGCACCTTTCACATGACCAAACAATACGGCTTCCAGCATGGATTCCGGAATTGCAGCGCAGTTCACCGCCACAAAAGGCATCTTGCTGCGTGGCGACTGCTGGTGCACATAGCGCGCCAGCACTTCTTTGCCCGTCCCGGATTCGCCTGTGATCAGCACACTGGCATGGGTACAAGCCGCCCGGTGCGCCAATTGCAGAATCTGCTTGCTCCGCCACGATTCAGCCACGATGTCAGACATCGGTTTTTGCAACGCTTCGACCCGGGCCAGCAGACTGAGCAACTGCGCCGGTTCAAAAGGTTTCAGCAGATAGTCTGTCGCCCCGGCTTTCATCGCTTCTGCAGCCAGCAAACCTTCATGCTGATCGACAATTGCGATGGCAATCCGGCGTTGCTGAGGATCCGCAGCTGTCTGGCTGAAGCGGACCCACTCCGTCAGCGACATATCCGGCAATGCAGAACTCACCAGCGTGATCAGAGCCCGCTGGGATTGCAGGCCTGCTTTGCCTGACGTGAGATAATCCACCTGATAGCCTGCCTGCTCCAGCACCTGAATCACTTGCTGGGCTTGCTGTCTGTCCGGCTCAATGAGCTGAATCGTTTTTGTGAACATTACTGCACCCTGCTTTTTTCATGATTATCAGCACGCAGTACCCTCACCGTGACCCGGCGATTTAACGCCTGTCCGTCCGCCGTCTTATTGCTGGCGACCGGGTAACGTGAACCGTGTGCCCTTGTCTGAATTAAGCCGTCCTTCACACCGGCTTCCCGGAGAAAACTGGCGACATCATCCGCCCGGACTTTTGAAACCTGAATGTTGCCCAGATTGGAGCCGACGCTGTCTGTGTGGCCATCAACCAGAACCTTGCGAATCGATGTATCCCGGCGAATGTAATCCGCCAGATTCATTAAGGTTTCTTTTTGAGAGGCACTCACCGTGCGTTGCCCCAGTTCGAACTGGAACACCAGATCCCGAGCCTGTTTATAGGACATCGCCGGTAAACGGGAACGGCACTCATTGAACTGCGCCAGCGGGCCGGACATATTGACACTGGAAAGCATGACATCGACCGGTGTGCTCGGGCGCTGATACATCAGGGAAACCCTGGCCCACTGTCCGGCCATCATGCCATCCAGCAGTGCATCAGCCATGCCCGTGAACGTGACTTCTAACGGACTCATTTGCTGACCGGGAGTCAGTGGTTTCTGAGTCGGTGATTCCACCCAAGGGCCATCCTGCAGATAGAGGCCAGCATTGTCGTACTGGGCCACAGGACGCAGAGGTTTGACTTTCAGAACCAGCTCTTCCCCGGCATCGGCAATAAAGCTGACTTCACCAAACTGATGTACCTGCTGGTTTAATGAACACTGAAATTTGCCGCCCTGGTATTTCCATTCGACAAGATCCATTGGCGTAGAAACAACCTGTGCTTCAGCAGAGGAAACCGCCGCAAGAGTCATTAATAAGAATGTGTATTTCTTGTTGAATGAAATTAACATTTTCGCCCTTCTCTGATTTCGGAAATAACCAAAAAATCATTTTCTGCCCGTAAGAACCAACTTAGCCAATATTATTAAATAGCCAAATTGCTTTTATATTTATTTGTCTATTTTTCTTGCTCAAAATCACTTTAAAACGTCAAAGGTGATCTTGATTCAATTTATATTTGACGCACCGCTGACACTAAATTGACACCAGCGAGACAAAATTTTCCGACACTTAAAAATCTTTGATATGGCTTCAAAAACAGCAAGTTGGGATTAATATCACTGATTAAAACAATGCGCCATTTATAGCGGACATAAAAGTCTCATCAATTCATATATAAGAAAACCCTATAAATGACTCGATAATCAACATGTGGACTAACATCACAAATTTAAAATCAATAACTAAAACACAAGAAATAGCTCAGGCTAGACTTAGGTAAAACTAATACTGATGAATACTTTTAGCAGTAATTAAAGCCGCAACGTTTAATTCGTTGCATATGAGTTCTGACGGATATGCCATATGAAAAAAATTGAGTTAAATAGTGCTCAACAATTCCCAAAGCTGAACGTTGAACATTTAGGACGTCCAATCCATGTCATCCGGGAATCGTTACAAAAAGCTTTCTCGCAGGCAGATTCGTCAATCACCCAGGATCTGCAACGCTGGGTGAAGGATAAGAACCTGTCGTTCCGGTTGTCTGACATTCAGTTGGCAAGCAGACAGCCGACCGAGCACACGGAACACACCTCTGTGATTCGCCATCCCTCTGGCGGACTGATTCAGGCACAGCTTGATGTCTCAATGCTGTTGTCTTTGTCGGATAAGTTTTACAACGCGGATATTGACCGCAGTGACCTGGCAAATGCTGCTTCGAAGCTAACCGCCAGTGACCTTCGTTTGCAGCATCGCCTGCTGAAACGGCTGTGCGCATTGATTGACGACAATGACAACTGGCAAATGACAGATGAAACCCTGAGCGTCGGTGTCGGACTGATGGCCACCTTCATGGTCGGCTACCGCAAGAAAACTGCGGAATTCACCGTGTATCTGAATGAAACCATGCTGCAGTCGCTGATGGACGAGATGGCGGTTCAGACCAACGAGTCACTCGACGATGGTTTTCGCAAGGTTCTGGCAGACACACCTGTCATCCTGAACGCGACACTGTGCCAGAAAAAAATGCCGCTGGACGATGTGCTCAAACTCCGTCCGGATGATGTACTGAACATTGATCTGCTGACCAATGTGCCTGTTCGCATCGGACAGGAACACCTATTTAACGGATGCGTGGCCGACAAAGATGGCCAGCTCGTTCTGATTCTAAATGACAAATAAACAATTACAGGACCCAACAATGACTGATGTGAATGAGATGACTGACGTAAACGCATTCAGCGAGGACGATCTGAACTTTGATGATCTGGATCTGGACCAACTGGACAGCGATGCAGAGCTTCAGCAGGAATCTGACGCTTCTCCTTTCATTCCTTACGATGAAGTGCCTTCACGCGACATTAACTTCTTCAAGAAAATTCCGGTCACGGTCACGCTGGAAGTTTCCAGTACAGAAGTCTCGCTCGGCGAACTGATGAAAGCCGGTGAAGGCAGTGTGATTGAGCTGGACAAACTGAATGGCGAACCATTAGATGTGAAAGTGAACGGTTCTCTGATGGGTCATGCCGAAGTGGTCGTGGTGAATGATAAATACGGCCTGCGTTTAATCGATATTGTGGACTCACCGCTGAACTCCGTGGAATCCTGATGATGCTCCGCAATTTTTGTCGTGTTCTAGCCCGCGCCGGCGGGCTATGCTTGGCCGGCTTTCTGTTATTTACATTTTCCTCTCAGACCGTCTGGGCTGCTGATACCGTTGGTTTAACGCTGATGACCGTCTCCGACGGTGCGGCCAATCAGGAATACAGCGTGAAGCTTCAGGTACTGCTGTTGATGACAGCGCTCAGCTTTCTTCCCGCTTTGTTGCTGATGGCCACCAGCTTTACCCGAATTATCATTGTACTGGCGATTCTGCGTCAGGCGCTGGGTTTGCAACAAAGCCCGCCGAACCGTGTTCTGGTCGGGATTGCGTTGTCATTAACGCTGCTGATCATGCGTCCGGTGTGGACAGATATTTATGAGCATGCGTTCAAACCCTATGACGGCGGCGAAATCACGCTGATGGAAGCGTTTTCCATTGCAGAAAAGCCTGTCAAAGATTTCATGCTGAAGCAGACACAGCAGAGTTCTCTGGAACAAATGCTGCACATTGCCAATGAACCGCTGGATCAGAAAGCGGAAGACATGTCTTTTGCGGTTGTGTTACCGGCCTTTGTGATCAGTGAACTGAAAACAGCCTTCCAGATTGGCTTCATGCTCTTCATTCCTTTCCTGATCATCGATCTGGTTGTTGCCAGTGTGCTGATGGCAATGGGCATGATGATGCTGTCGCCGCTGATTATTTCGTTGCCGTTCAAACTGGTTGTGTTTGTTCTGGCAGATGGCTGGACCATGACGGTCGGCACACTATCGGCCAGTTTCGGTTAGGAGGTTTCAGGATGACACCGGAACTCGCGGTCACACTGTTTTCCAACGCCGTCTGGATGATCATTACCATTGTCATGGTGCTGGTGATTCCGGGCTTGCTGGTTGGTTTACTGATTGCTGTCTTTCAGGCGGCAACCCAGATCAATGAACAGACCCTCAGTTTCCTGCCCCGTTTGCTGGTCACCCTGTTGATGGTGATTTTTGCCGGGCACTGGATGCTGAGGAAACTGATTGATCTGTTTACCTATTTATTCCATAACATTCCGGGAATGATTGGCTGATGGATCTGACCTTCGCGCAAATCACAGCCTGGCTGGGGCAAGTCTGGTGGCCCTTCTTCCGCTTAGGTGCGGCGCTGCTTGCCATGCCATTTTTTGGTGATGGTGCTATTCCGGTTTGGGTTCGTATTTTATTCGCGCTCTCAATCAGTATTCTGATTGCACCGCTGATGCCCGCCATGCCTGCGGTGGACCCATTGTCGGTCAAAGCCATCATGCTGGCTTTTGAGCAAGCCATCTGGGGCGTATTTTTTGGCTTCCTACTCCATTTGCTGTTCACCACCATGACCATGCTGGGCCAGATCGTTTCGATGCAGATGGGCCTGAGCATGGCCATCATGAATGACCCGGTCAACGGCATGTCTGTTGCGTTACTGGGCAGAATGTTCCTGATGTTCAGCACCCTGCTGTTTCTGGCCCTTGAGGGGCACCTACTGGTGATCGATATTCTGGTTCAGAGTTTTTATATCTGGCCGGTCGGCTCCGGAATCAGTGAAGCCACGCTTCATCAGGTACTGTCGATGGTGAGCTGGATGTTTGCCTCAGCACTGGCGCTGGCCATGCCAGCCATTATCTCGATGCTGCTGGCAAACATTAGCTTCGGTGTGATGAACCGCGCAGCCCCCAGCCTGAACGTTTATGCGCTGGGTTTCCCCATGACCATGTTACTCGGCCTCTTCAGCATGCTGATTGCGATCAGTGGCGTGCCGAGTCGTTATACCCAGTTTGTCCATACCACTTTGCAAGCACTGACAAGTTACGTCGCAGGAACCGGCATATGAGTGATCAGAGTACAACGCAGGACAAAACAGAAAAGGCCACGCCCCAGAAAATCCGGAAGGCGCGTGAGCAGGGACAGATTCCCCGGGCGAAAGATCTGACCGGTGCGGTCATCTTTCTGGTGGTCGTGTATTTCTTTTCAGTGCAGTTAGATGCCATCTGGAATGCGATCAGCGGGATCTTCCGGTTCAATATGCAACTGACGCGTGCGGATCTGGAATCTCCCTGGCAAGGCATAGAGCACGTCGGCCAAAGCCTGGCCATTGTCATTGAACTGTTGCTGCCTTTATTTGGCGTGATTTTTCTGGCTGCCATGGGTGGCAGTCTGTTACTGGGTGGCTGGCTGTTTTACCCGGCGGGCGTTCTGCCGAAGCTATCTAAAATCAGTCCGATTTCCGGTATCAAGCGGATGTTTTCAACCCGCTCGCTGGTCGAACTGCTGAAATCGACGCTCAAAGTGACAGTCATTTTTTCGCTGCTTTATTTCTATCTGGACGCACACCTTGCCGAATTGCTCGCCATGCAAAACCAGCCGCTGCGTCAGGGCATTGTCGCGATCATGAGTATTCTGTTCCACGGCGTATTGCTGATGGGGGTGGCGCTGCTGATTTTCGGCTTGCTGGATGTGCCTTATCAGCGCTGGGAGCACATGAAGCAGCTCAAAATGACCAAGCAGGAAATTAAAGAAGAATTCAAAAACAGCGAGGGTCGCCCGGAAGTCAAACAACGCATCCGGCAAATCCAGCAGCAGTTCGCGCGACGGAAAGTGGAGAAAATGGTGCCTCAGGCAGATGTCGTCATTACCAACCCGACTCACTATGCCGTGGCGATTAAATATGATCCAACCATGTACGACGCCCCTTTTGTTGTCGCTAAAGGTGTCGATGAAATGGCGCAGCATATCCAGCGGATTGCCCGCGAGAATCAGGTGGAAGTGCTCAACTCTCCCCCATTAACCCGAGCGATTTATCACACGACTCAGCTGGAACAGGCCGTGCCCAACCAGCTGTACATTGCCGTGGCACATATTCTGACTTATGTGATGCAGCTGAAAGCCTTCCGTTCTGGAAAAGGCGGCCAGCCTCAGGCTCTACCGACTTTTGTTATCCCACGCCATTTACAGTATTAAGGCAGGAGAGAGATCAAACCCATGCTAAACCGGCTACCCCAACTCAACCATTTAAAGCGCAGTACGATCAGTATTCCTGCTGCGTTGCTCATGATACTGGCTATGGTGATGTTGCCTTTGCCGCCCATGCTGCTCGATGCGATGTTTACCTTCAACATCGTCCTGGCGATCATGGTGCTGCTGGTCAGTACAACCGCAAAACGGCCGCTGGATTTCTCGATTTTCCCGACCATTCTTCTGGTTGCTACGTTGCTCCGACTGACGCTGAACGTGGCTTCAACCCGGGTGGTTCTGCTTGAAGGCCATAACGGTGGTGACGCTGCAGGTAAAGTGATTCAGGCCTTCGGTGAAGTCGTCATCGGCGGTAACTATGTCGTGGGTATGGTGGTCTTCGTGATTCTGATGATCATCAACTTCGTCGTCATTACCAAAGGTGGTGAACGAATTTCCGAAGTTGCAGCCCGATTCACGCTGGATGCCCTGCCCGGCAAACAAATGGCGATTGATGCCGACCTGAACGCAGGTCTGATCGATCAGGAACGCGCAAAGCAACGCCGAAAAGAAGTCGCCAATGAGGCCGATTTCTATGGTTCGATGGACGGTGCGTCCAAATTTGTTCGTGGTGATGCGATCGCCGGTCTGCTGATTCTGTTTATCAACATTATCGGCGGTATCAGCATTGGCGTCTTCGAATATGGCATGACAGGTGCCGAAGCGTTCAAAACCTTCGCACTGCTGACCATTGGTGATGGTCTGGTTGCGCAAATCCCATCTCTATTGCTGGCGACCTCGGCGGCCATTATTGTCACGCGTATTAACGACAGCGATGACGACATGGCTGAATCGATGCGCAATCAGCTGCTGGCGACACCGTCGACCCTGTTTACCGCCGCCGCCATTATGGCGATTGTCGGCAGTGTTCCGGGTATGCCACATCTGGCATTCTATGCCTTTGCCGGGGTGCTTGCTTACGCGGGCTGGCGACAGTCGAAGTCTCCCACGCAGGATCATCAGTTGGATCAGGTTGAACAACTGGGTCATGCCATGCGCCGTGAAAGTGAGCAGACACTTGCCTGGGAAGACATTCCGCACATTCACAGCCTGTCGCTGCAGCTGGGTTTCCGTCTGGTCCATCTGGTCAATAAAGATCAAGGCGCCCCACTCTCTCAGCGCATCCGCGGGATCCGCAAAACATTGTCTGAGCAGGTGGGCTACTTGTTGCCTGAAGTCAGTATTCAGGACAACCTGAGCCTTCGTCCGAACCAATACACCATTGCCGTCCATGGCGAGATCGTCGAACAGGGTGAAATTGAACCGGATCGCCTGATGGCCATTGCGGTCGGCGAAACTTACGGGGATATTGATGGCATTCTGGGGACAGACCCGGCCTATCAGCTGCCTGCCGTATGGATCGAACCCCGGGATAAAGCGAAAGCCCTGAACATGGGTTATCAGGTGATTGATGATGCAACCGTGATTGCAACGCACCTGAGCAAGATCATGAAAAACAATCTGGCCGAGCTGTTCACACACGATGACGTGGAAAACATGATGCAGCGTCTGTCAGCACAGGCACCGAAACTGGCAGAAGCGCTGGGGAACGTGATGGCACCGGCGCAACAACTGAAAGTATTCCGTCAGTTGCTGCAGGATCAGGTGCCGCTGAAAGATATCCGCACCATCGCCAATACGATGCTCGACAGCACGGAGAACACCAAAGACCCGATTCTGCTGGCAGCCGATGTGCGTTGCAGCCTGCGCCGGACGCTGGTGAATCTGATCAATGGCGATCGCAAGGATTTGAATGTCTATACGCTGGCCGATGATCTGGAGCAGATTCTGCTGCAATCACTCCAGCAAGCACAGTCGAATGGTCAGGTGATGCTCGACAGTTTCCCGGTGGAGCCGAACATCCTGCAGCAGTTCCAGCAAAACCTGCCGCTGGTGAAACAGCAGCTGAAGCAACAGAACATGCCACCCGTTCTGCTGGTGATGCCGCAACTTCGTCCACTGCTGTCACGTTATGCACGTACATTTGCGCAGGGTCTGGCGGTCTTGTCATATAATGAGATTCCAGAGCATAAGCAAATTAACGTGGTAGGAAACCTTGGCTAAGCTGTTTACCGATGCCGCCCTGGGCGAGCATGCAAAAGGGCTGCTGATTCAGGCAGCCCAGACTCCGGATGACTTCATCCTCCTTGAAGCTATGCGGTACAATGACATTCGACATGCCTGTCAGCCCATCCGGCATACGGAAACCAATGCCGTTTCCTTTCAACACCTGACGTTACGATTCGGCAGCAACAGTGAGCAAAGTGTTTACCGCTTCAATTTATCAGATGAAATGCGCTATGCACTGGATCTGTTTGGTTTACTGCTGGCCATCCGGCATATTCAATTCCAGCAGGAAACCATTCACGCCAGTCTGATTAACCCTTTGGTGGTTCCTTTGCAGGCCGAAACCCTGCTGAACTGGGAGCCGGGGCATACGTTTTTATCGGCACTTTATGAACACCACGGCAAGGCGATGCGGGAAATTGTTCCCTGTATTCAACTGTTCCAGCCCGATTTAGATCAGCCGAAGCTGAAACAATTACTCAGCTGGCTCAGTGATGTCTGTCCGATGTTCTGGTTAGATATCCGGCTGCCAACGCCTTATCTGCCTTTGCTCGAAGTTTATCCGCCCATGGCGATCAAAATCGCTCAGGTCAACGAAGACACCACCTTCAAGCAAGGCTTGTTGCCTGTAATTCGCTTTCTCAAACAGCATGAAGTGGATTTTGTGGCGGGGCGCATCGCAACGCAACACGATTTAATCCGATTTCGCCGCCTGGGTGCAGGCTATTATTTTGGCTACATCAGCGACATCCCCACCTCCTTTGCTGCCCCGCGTAAGCTGAAAGTCGTCAAGTAAGCGTGCTACTTTTTATCCTCCCTCTTCCAGACATGTGTTCGGGAGGGGGGATGAGAAACCTGATTTATCCTCACATTCAATCTCTCTGGGTGACTTGCTTTATATACCCATTCATAGACAAAGTTTCATCCATTGCAGCACCCATCACTTTTTTTGCCTCATCATTATTTCATTCCCTCATTGCTTAAATAAAAAACGAAATAAACATGAAAAATCAAAAAAACAGACCTCTGACCAGTCGACATAATTGAAAGGTTTTTTATTTATTTTTCCATACGCTTGATCCAACCATCGCCTGAACTCTCCCATAAAGTGGAGATTCCCGATTTTTTTAGGAATTATTTTAGCATTCAATATAAACCTTAAATTGATGTTTTTAAAAGAAAAAACAAGACACTTTTAATTTCCCCCTCAAAAAACCTACGCAAAAAGGCATTTTTTTTCGCATCACCGATTAATGATTTGAAAAGCTCTTCCGCCTCATATTAGCGAGTAGGAATGACAGCCACACGGAACAACATACAAGCTTGTGTGGCAGTTTTAACGATATAAAAGATGTAAAACAAAGGAGAACTTTCATGGCTCTATCAATGCACACCAACTACGCATCTCTGGTTACCCAAAACACCCTGAACGGTACAGGTAACATGCTGAACACAGCCATGGAGCGTCTGGCGACTGGCTACCGCATCAACTCTGCTGCTGACGATGCAGCAGGTCTGCAAATCTCTAGCCGCCTGGAAGCACAAACGCGTGGCATGTCAGTTGCAATGCGCAACTCACAAGACGGCATCTCCATGATGCAAACTGTTGAAGGTGCACTGGACGAAACTGCAAACATCCTGTACCGCATGAACGACCTGGCAACTCAGGCTGCGAACGGTACGAACTCTGTAAACGACCAGGAAGCACTGTACGCAGAATTCACTGAGCTGACCAGCGAGTTGGGCAGCGTGATGGCGAACACCAAATACGCTGGCGAAACTGTGTTTGACGCAGCTGGTGTGAAGGGCGGCGGTATCGTTCTGCAAATCGGTGGTTCTTCTGCTGAGCAGCTGGACTTCGCAACTTCTATCGACGGTAAAGTTGGCGCAGCAGTGACTGCTCTGGAAGCTGGCGGTACTATCGCTTCTCTGGCAACTTTCGGTGACACTGGTGCAACTGTTGCAGCGAACCAAACCAATGCTCGTGCAGCAATGGATGCAATCACAGCTTCTCTGGACACGATTGGTGGCGCTCGTGCAGCACTGGGTGCGAACATCAACCGTCTGGAACACACCATCACTAACCTGGGTAACATGGTTGAGAACACCACTGCTGCGAAAGGCCGTATCACTGATACCGACTTCGCTGTAGAAACTTCAAACATGACGAAGAACCAGATGCTGATGCAAGCCGGTACAAACGTACTGTCTCAAACGAACCAGCTGTCTGGCATGGCAATGTCACTGCTGCGCTAATCCACGGATTAGTACAGATAGACACTCCATTGGAAAGCCCCGTTTACGGGGCTTTTTTTCATTCTCCAGATGACAAACAACACGACAATATCAGATCCCCGTGATCGCTCACGAAAATGAATCAGTCATCACGAAAGCATCCTCTTTGATTCACCCCTTCGTCACTCAAAAATACCCCCGATTAATTCGCAGTCACTCGCAAAAATGAAACTCAGGATCATTTTCTTCATCCCATTTTTTACACTAACCTGTCGCAACTTATCTTTATATCAATCTGAATTTTCGCACTGATTAAGCATTTCATCATTATGATTGAGGTATTTCTTCGGCCCCTGCTGACTATTGATAGATTTATGACAACATTACGTTACACATTGATGTCAAAGGAAAAATTCGCTTTTTCTCTGTTCTGACTTAAGTTTTGTTGATTTAACAAAAACACAACAGGGAGAAACAAATGAAAAACACAACAACGGCATTGGCACTGATCATCTCGGCAGTCTGTTCACAGGCTTATGCCAATGAAGAGCAGAAAGTGTGGATCTCTATCGGTTCTGATGCGACGCATACGCTGAAATCTGTGATGCAATCCAATGCCCGTTCCGTGCTGCCGGAATCACTTGCCAGCGCCGGGCAAGCCTGGGTGGGTCAGGTCAATTACAAGCAACTGGCAGAATTATCTCACCATATGCATGAAGATCATCACCGTTGTGGCGGCTATATGGTGCACAACTCGGCTGAAAGCGCGATCGCAGCCAGCACCATGCCACAATCGCTGGCCGCCTTTCCGATTCCGGATATTTCGCAACAGGATACCGTGAACGCCTGGCTGCCACAGATTAGTTCATCTGCCATTACCGGCACCATCACCTCGCTGACCAGTTTCATCAACCGTTTTTATACAACCACTTCTGGTGCACAGGCATCTGACTGGCTCGCAAACGAATGGCGCTCACTCACAGCCTCCCTGCCCAATGCCAGCGTTCAGCAGGTTTCTCATTACGGTTACAATCAGAAATCTGTCGTACTGACGATCACAGGCTCAGAAAAACCCGACGAATGGATTGTCCTTGGCGGGCATCTGGATTCCACCATTGGCTCTCACACCGGCGAAAATAGTGTTGCACCCGGGGCAGATGATGATGCGTCCGGGATTGCCAGCGTCACGGAAATTATCCGGGTATTATCAGAAAACAACTTCCAGCCGAAACGCAGTATTGCCTTTATGGCGTATGCAGCTGAGGAAGTCGGCCTGCGCGGCTCGCAGGATCTGGCAAATCAATACAAGTCTGAAGGGAAAAATGTGGTTTCCGCACTGCAACTGGATATGACGAACTATCAGGGTTCTGCGGAAGATATCGTCTTTATTACGGATTATACCGACAGTAACCTGACGACTTTCCTGACACGACTTGTCGATGAATACCTGCCAAGCCTGACGTATGGTTTCGATCGCTGCGGTTATGCCTGTTCTGACCATGCTTCCTGGCATAAAGCCGGTTTCTCTGCCGCCATGCCTTTTGAGGCGAAGTTCAATGATTACAATCCGATGATCCATACCCCGCATGACACACTGGCCAATTCCGATCCAACCGGAGCTCATGCCACAAAATTCACCAAACTTGGCCTGGCCTATGCCATTGAAATGGCCAATGCAACCGGCGGAACGCCACCACCTCCGGGTGGAAATGTGCTGAAAGATGGCGTGCCTGTCAGCGGATTATCCGGGGCAGCAGGCAGCGAAGTACGCTACAGCTTCGAGCTGCCAGCGCAGAAAACCCTGCAAATCAGCACCAGTGGCGGAACCGGCGATGTTGATCTTTATGTATCTTTTGGCTCAGAGGCCACCCAACAAAACTGGGACTGTCGGCCTTACCGATACGGGAACAATGAAGTCTGTACCTTCTCAGGGGCAACACCTGGAACTTATTCCATCCTGCTCAACGGCTATTCTCAATTCAATGGTGTAACACTAAAAGCTTCCACACAGTAACGGGTGAATGCCAGACAATAGCCCCATGGCTTGAACAACAGAAAGACCAACCGGAGACCTCAGGGTTTCCGGTTTTTTTATTTCACCCCCCCCGACAATACAGCCTGCATACCTTTTACCAATCAAAGTAAGTCAATGATCAGAAATAGCGCAGGAAAAATGTTTGAGAACAAGGCGGATTTTTTAGATAAGTAGTTATTCTGCAATCAAAAAATCTAACGTAGTGATCGAACATTTTAGCAAGCTAGGATGACCAGTTATTTACTGCGATTGGTATTAATGCCCTTTCCCAATATGCCGCCCTAACACTATGGAAGTTGCATCACTGCTATCGCGATGACGAACAACCTCCAGGGATATCTATCAACGCGACCGGTGCAGAGACTTTCCCCCAAGGAAGTCTTTGCCGATAACCGGAAGAATAAGCGGAAACCTGATCGGAAACCCCGTTTCCGCCAGTCGGAGTTAATACAGATAAATTCCCATAATTTCAGTAATTTAAACCAATGGCACGCTACTTGCTTTAGTAGCAATAAATAAAGGAGTTTTCCATGAGTTCCATTGATCCGATCAGTATGGCGCAAAATCTGGCGACCTATGAGGTTCAGCCATTCCAGAAACGTTATCAGGCACAAACAGATAAGTTTCAGGGCCAGATTTCTGCTTACGGCAAGATTGAGTCCGCACTGCGTACATTCCGTACCGCAGTCGAAGATATGAATGGCCTGAATGATAGTGTTGTCAAAAATGGCGCAACCTTTTCGCAGGAAGGCAATATTTCAGCCAATGTAAACGCCAAAGCGTTGGCTGGCGAATATCAGGTGTTTGTTGAGCAAGTGGCCACTTCGCATCAGATGGGGATTGACCTGGGCGCTGGCACCACAGCAGATACAGCGATTCCGGCTGTCGGTACCATGATGATCACCATGGACGGCAAAACGCTGAATCTGGATCTGGCCACCATCGACACCGACAGTGATGGCACCACCACACTGCAGGAGCTGACCAATGCCATCAACAATGATGAAAACAACCCTGGCGTGAATGCAACACTGGTTCGCGCTAACGGTGAAACGCATTTTATGTTGGCTGGTAAAGAAACCGGCGTTGCCAATACCGTTTCGGTGAACGTCTCCGGGACTGGTGATGCCGCTTTTGAGACGGCCTTTGCCAGTGGTACTGACATCAGCACCCCAAAAGATGCGGTGATCTGGCTGGGTGCGGAAGGGACTGGCATGAAGTTGACCAACGCTTCCAACACCTTTGAAGGTGTGATTGATGGCGTTGATCTGACCGTCACTAAAGCTCAGACAAGTGGTGACCAGCCTATCGGTATCTCGGTCGGTGCGGATAAAGAAGCCACCAAAGAACAGCTGAATAAGCTGGTGGAATCTTACAATGCCCTGATGTCTGAAATCGACAAGTACACCAAAGTCGGTTCTGAAGATGAGAAACGTGGCGTGCTTGCCGGTGACGGAACCATCCGCTCGCTGGAAAACCAAATCAGCACCCTGTTCCGCAAAACCTACGGCGACAAGAGCCTTTACTCTGTTGGTGTCAGCATTGACCGCACCGGTAAGTTATCCATTGATAACAAAAAGTTTGAGGAAGCACAGGCAGCCGATCCAGCCGCGCTAAACGAGATGTTTAACGGTGCAGATCAGTTATTTGACTCGCTGGAAGCGACGGTAAAACCGTATCTGTCTTTCTCTGACGGTGTCTTCAAAAGCCGTAAAGACAGCCTGCAGCAAAACATTAGCCGTGTTGACGACAAACTGGCTTCGCTGGACCGTAAATACCAAATGTCTTATGACCGCTATCTGGCTCAGTTCACTCAAATGAATCAGTTAATGACCCAAATGAACCAGACAAACGGTCTGTTCTCAATTTAAGGAGTTCCCCATGCTAATGCAAAACTCGGGCTTTGATTCTTATCAAAGCGTTGATCTGGATGCTCAGGCTGCTTCTGCAAACCCCCATCAGCTGGTGCTGATGTTGATTGATGGCCTGCTGGATGAACTCGTCCGGGTCAAAGGTCACATTGAAGCCAAGCGTCTCGAAGCCAAAGGAAAAAGCATCAGTAAATGCATGAACATTCTGATTGGTCTCGACAGTGCACTGGATATCGAAGCAGGTGGTGAGCTGGCTGCCAATCTGCACGACCTGTACGAGTTTTGCATTGGCGAACTCTTTAAAGCGAGTTCGCAAAATAAAACAGAGCATCTCGAAACGGTCGAAAACGTGATGATCAACATCCGCGAAGGTTGGGAAGGGTTTGGTCAGCATGGCTGAGATCACGGTGACGCAATTGCAGAACCTAATGCAAAACATTGATCGCGCTGTTGCGGGTCAGGACTGGGAACGCCTGCAGCAGCTTGATCAAACCTTGCAGAAGGTCTTGCGGAATCTTCAGCAACTCACGCTGAGTGAAGCGCAGATTCAGGCGCTCACTCACCTGAAACGCAGCCACCTTGCTGCGGTCAGTGCCGTGAAAGCACAAAGAGATAAATTACAACAAGATATGAATGCCGTCAGTGAAGGCAAAGAAGGACTTCTGGCCTATCAGATGGCCATGAACATGGAGCTTTAATGAATACTATCGTCTCGCACTCCAAACTCACTCAAAGCAGCAGTGAACAAAGCGACATGAAGAGTGGTGCAGTGAAGCCGGCAAATGGTGACAAAGCTTCCAGCTTCACAGACACCTTGCAATCAAACACCACTGCCTCTGAGCAAGGTCAGGCGCTGACGAAACACGCCACCGAAAAAGAAGCCACAACTGAGGCCTCTTTCAGCGGAGAAAGTACGGAACAGGCCACGACTGCAGAATCTCTGACTCCTGCCGTCGCCGCCGACATTATCGCGAATCTGCTTGCTCAGGCTGAAAGGCAGCTCGGGACCGTGTCGGCTCAGGCAGCCAGCACGCAGACTCAGTCCGTCAGTGGTATGGCTGCAGGCGCATCATCTGTTGCAGCCATGGGGAATCTTGGTGCTCAGCAAAGCCAAACGGGCACTCAGGCATCGGCCTCTGACAATCTAGCAACAACGGCTGCAGCGAATGAGCGTCTTTCATCCATCGCTCAGCGCAGCCAGTCAGCTTCAGTGCAGGACAGTGCTTTCCCGGGTATGCAGGAAAACCGGGCTGCCAACAGCTCGCCCGCTCTGCAGACCCTGATGAACAATCTGGCCGCTGATATCCCAGCAAGCGCATCGCATTCACAGGCAGCCCCTGCACAGGCAGCTTCAGCAGCAAACCCAGTTGAATGGGCCAGTGTCAAACTGCCACAGGGCCAGCAGAGCAAATGGGGCGAGCAAATGATGCAGGTGCTTCAGGACAGAGTACAACTTCAGGCCAGCCAGAATCTGCAGGAAGCACGTATTCGTCTGGATCCGCCTGAACTGGGCAAACTGGATCTTACCGTTCGTTTGGATGGTGATCGCCTCAGCGTTCAGATTCATGCCAACCAGACGGCTGTCCGTGATGCACTGGTGCAGGTCTCAGAGCGCCTTCGCGCTGAATTGCAGGATCAAAATTTTGTTCATGTGGATGTCAACGTCGGCGACGGTCGTCAGGGGCAGCAACAGGAACATGCAGATCAAGACTCACAACCCGTCATCTTTGCGAATCAAACATCCGATGACAACCAGATAACAACAACAGATTCAGGCCATTGGCTGTCAACCAGAGCCTGATGAGGAGCTATTTTCATGACTCAGCAAAAAACCCATCGTAACCTCGTCTTGATCATTATCATCATGCTCATCACCAGCATTCTGGTGGCTGCGGCCAGCGTTGGCGGCACACTTTGGTACGTCAAAAGTTACCATGGCGAAGGCGGTGGGAATTTAAGACTTCCCTTTTCTCAGCCACAAAACATCGATCCTATTTTCCATCCGCTGGAGAAACTGGTGCTCTCTGTGAAAGGTGAACGTCAAACGCACTTCATCATGATGGAGCTGGCCCTGGAAACCCGTCGTCCGGAAGCAATTGAAGGGATTGATAATTACATGCCGGTTGTCCGCAATTCTCTGCTGAAGCTGTTCAGCAACAAAACTTACGAACAGCTGCAAAACGATCGCACGATTGATGAGCTTCAGGATGAAGTCAAAAGCACGCTGTTAGAAGCTTTTGACAAAACCCGTTACGCCCACGCTATCGACAACGTATTGCTGACCAAATATGTGATTCAGTGAGGCGACTATGCTTGATATCAACCCGACTGAACAATACGAGAAAGAGCAGGATACCGGGCGTAACAGCCCGGTCATCAACGAAGATAAGCTCATTCGTGACCACCTGATCCTTGTGAAGCGTGTCGTGAACCAGCTCCGCAGCCATGTCAGTACCCATTGCAGTCTGGAAGATATGCAGCAAATCGGGCTGATGGGTCTGCTGGAAGCCGGTCGTCGTTATGGCAATGTTGAAGATCCAAACTTCCCTTCTTTCGCAGTCTGCCGGATTCGTGGCTCGATTCTCGATGAATTGCGCCGCCTTGACTGGCGCTCACGTCAGACACGCCAGCAGGCGCACGAGCTCAATGACGTCACCCGGGATTTAATGAAAAAACTCGGCCGACAACCCAGCGAAGCGGAAATCATCGAAGCGCTTGGCACGGATCAGGCCGACTATCTGCAACGCCTGAATGCCTCAATGGCCAGCGAAATGCAGAGCCTGGATCAACTGCTTGAGAGCGGTAACGACTTCTCCATGACCAACGATGGCGGTGAATCTGTCCGTCATGAACATATTCGTCGCACGCTCACCGTCGCGCTGGCAAAGCTCAAGCCACGGGAGCAACTCTTACTGACGCTGTTCTATCAACATGATATGAACCTGCACGAAATTGCACTGGTGCTCAACCTGACACCGCCACGCGTGTGCCAGCTTCACAAGCAGGCCCTGAAACAACTGAACCAATATCTTTGCTGACAGGAGCAAATTCAAATGCAAAAATTTACCGGCGCAATCGTCATTCTTCTCTGCGTATTCGGCGGTTATCTCTGGGCCGGTGGTACGCTGATGGCCATCTGGCAGCCTGCTGAGATTCTCATTATTACCGGTGCAGCACTGGGCTCAATCATCATCGGTAACCCACCCCACGTGATTCGTGAGATGCGGATTCAGTTACGCCAGATTATGAAGCCCCGAAAAAATGAGCAGGAATATTACATGCAGCTAATGGGGCTGATGCAACTGCTGCTGGAAACGATCCGCAACGGTGGTTTCAAATCACTCGATAGCCATATCGAAGATCCGCAGAACAGTGAACTCTTCGAGCGTTATCCGCTAATCAAAGAAGACCATCATCTGATTGCTTTTATTACCGATAACCTGCGCCTGATGGCCATGGGCCAGATGTCTCCCCATGAACTGGAAGCCCTGCTGGAGCAGGAAATTATGGCGATTGAAGACGATCTGCTGCTGCCTTCCCGTTCGCTGCACCGCACCGCAGAAGCCCTGCCCGGTTTCGGGATTCTGGCTGCCGTGATGGGCATCATCATCACCATGCAGTTCATTGATGGCTCAATCGCTGAAATTGGATACAAAGTTGCCGCCGCACTGGTGGGTACTTTCCTGGGTATTTTTGGTTGTTACTGTGTGCTGGACCCGGCCAGTAATGCAATTTCTCAGCGTGTAAAACGTGATATGACAGCATTCGAGTGTGTTCGTGCAACTTTGGTTGCTTACATCGCGAAAAAACCAACTTTGCTGGCGATTGACGCAGGCCGTAAACATATTCAGCTGGACATCAAACCAAGTTTTAATGACATGGAAAAATGGCTGTCTGAGCAGGAGGTATAATGCAACGGCACGATCAGATCATCATTAAACGCGCACGGCGCAATGAGCATGATGTCGGCCATGGGGGTGCGTGGAAAGTGGCTTTTGCCGACTTTATGATCGCCCTGATGGCTCTGTTTCTGGTGCTCTGGATTCTAGCCATTGTCGATCAGTCAGAGCGTAAGGCGATTGTGGCTTACATGAACAGTGCAAGCCTGTTTGACCAAGGCGTCGGCAACCCGTTTGACAGTTCCAGCAGCATGTCCCCGATTGATTTCGGGGGTGAGGCGTCTGATTTAAGCTCACACGACGCAGCCATGACCGTCACCTCTTTCTATGATGGCAACGGCGACGGCCAGTACACTGAATCACTGGTTCAGGGGACGTATGACACACAGGAACAGCTGAAAGTGTTAGCGAAAGTGGTTGAAGAGCTGGCAAAACAGGCGTCTGCCGAAGGCAATGTGCATGTGGATGTCACGCCACAGGGTCTGCGAATTGTCCTGCAAGATGATTATCGGCAGAACATGTTTCATCGTGGCAGCAGCGAACTGACGCCCTTCTTTGAGGACTTGCTGCTTGAACTGGCACCGATTTTTCACAAAATCCAAAACCCGCTGATCATCAGCGGACATACGGATGCGGTTCGCTTTAACCGCAATCGCAGTGAAAAATCCAACTGGGAATTGTCTGCGTCACGAGCCAATGTTGCCCGCCAGACCCTGATTGCCGGGGGAGCCCCTGAAAATCATGTGTTGCAGGTTGCCGGCATGGCGGATCGGGCCCCACTGAATCCGAATGAACCGGATGCCAGTGAGAACCGTCGGATTGAACTCTTTGTTCTGACCACCTCTGCCGCCCGTATGGTGGAAACCCTGTTCAAAGGACCATCAAAAGCAGAGGATGGCCCAGCCGTCCAGCAAGCCCGTGAGCATGCGGAATTTAACCAGCCTGTGATTCGACAGGATTTCGTCAAAAACTCTTAAGCCTGATGCCGGCAAAGACTTTCTTTGCCGGCTGTTCACGATGAGCGAAGTTTACCGATGAAAAAAGCTGCATCTTCTTCTGCCGCGATTCCGCGCGAACGCCGACCAGATGGACTGCAAAAGTTATTCCTGTGGCTGATTGTTCTGGATTATTTCCTGCTCAGTCATTTTCTGCTGCGCATGGACAGTATGACGTTAAATGCAGGGACCACCATCAGTTTTCTGTTGTTTGGATACAACGGGCTGTTGGCTTACCTGTGCTTTAAACGGGCAAGACGCAGCGGGGATTTCTACATCATTTATCCGACGCTGGCCGCCATTCTTCTGGCTTTTATTCTGTTTCTGTATTTTTTCTTTTTGATCGCTTAAAGGGGCAAAGATTGCATGATGCATGGCAGGGAGCACAAATTTACATCACCCTTTCCTGATATAGGTTAATCCTGCCACCAGCTTGTCGCCTAAGCATTAGAGAAAGCGAATGAGCTTAGCGAAATGAAAGATCAACTCACAATCTCGATATCAACGATAAATGGTTCTTACCATTTTCAGTTAGGAAAATATTTAAGACGAAACCTGCTGGCAACGTTTCTGGTGTTCATGGTTTCTGTGGTCGTGATGGCGTTTTCCATCAAATACCTGTGGAGTGCTGTTGATCAGTCACAGCAGGAAAAGACTCAGATTAGCCGTCACGCCAATGAGCTCAAGGAGGAAATCCAGAGTCTGGAGAGCGACCGACAGTCTCTCGAGCAGAATCTGGCAGACCGGCGCTACGAACTGGAACAAATTTCTGGTCGGGTGAATGAGCTGGAAAACGTACTGGGCATTGAAAGTGAAGGTGAACAGCCGCTGGATACACGGCTGGATACTGCTGCACTCAACTCTGCCGTACGTGTCGCCATGCTCAAAGTGATACCCAATGGTGCGCCGATAGATTATCGCCGGATTTCCTCCAGCTATGGCTCAAGGAACCACCCGGTATATGGCAATAAGCGACGCCACTTAGGCATCGATCTGAGCAGCCGATCCGGCACACCCGTTTATGCACCGGCAGATGGTGTGATTGAACTGGTTCGTCCAAGTAAAAAAGGCTATGGCAACTTGCTGAAAGTTGACCACGGCTATGGCTTCATGACTTTGTACGCGCATTTGCAAAAGTTCAAGGTCAAAACCGGGGATTTCGTCCGGAAGGGCGATTTAATTGCGCTGTCCGGCAACAGTGGTACCTCAACTGGCCCCCATCTCCACTATGAGGTTCGTTTTCTGGGTCGGGCGTTAAATCCTCAATACTTTATGAAATGGGGGCCCGATAACTTTGACTATCTGTTTAACCATGAGAGGAGCATCCAATGGGACTCTTTAGTAAAAGTGCTGGAAGCACAGGCAAGCACTCAACTGCAACTATCATTGCACAAGGCTGTTCCTTCAAAGGGGATATCGAATTAAGCGGCAACATCCAGGTGGATGGTTATGTTGAAGGTCGTATCCGGACTGAAATGACGTTGTCCATCAGTGCAACCGGACGTGTTTCTGGCGAGATCTATGCCAACAAAGTAGTCATCAACGGTCTGCACGAAGGTGCCTGTCATGCCGACAGCATCGAAATTCTGGAGAAAGGTAAAGCCAAAGGTGTCATTTACACCAACGACATCTGTATTGAGCGTGGTGGCTGCTTCCTGGGTCAAACCCACCCGGCAGATGAAGAAAAAGTCGTGACCATTGACAAAGAAGCTGCAGCGAAAGGCGAATCTGCACCCACAGAAAACCAGAAGTCTGCCGCGCCTGCACCAACGCCTTTGAAAGCCGCCGAAGCTGCTAATACGGATAAAGCAACACCGAGCGGTACTGTCAGCGCTGCAGGTCATAAATCAGGCACTGCGTCAGCCACAACCCCGGTGACAGATGCAAAAAAACAAGCAAATGCCCGGAAATAAATCCTGCGCCTGATCTTCTGCTCCTCACATTCTCAACCGGAACCTCAGGTTCCGGTTTTCTTTGGTCCCCCCCCCTTTCCTGTACGCCTTACATGAAAATTGTTAACTGCTTCCCAAAAGTCAGGTTTGCAATAGACGCCATGTCAAAAGGCCACATTCCGATACGATAATAGATTCATAAGGAAATCAGACCCTCACAAGGAGCAGCGATGAAAGCAAACCTCTCGTTCACCACAGTTATCTTTGCCACACTGAGTTTAACGGCCTGTACATCGACGATGGAAAGCACCAACACTCAAGCAAGTGCTGCACAGGCAACACAAACCATTCTGAATACCAGCCAGTGCATCGGGACCACACAGCCCCCTGCTGCATGGGCCAGCAAATTAGTTGCCGTTGATGATCCAGCGCTACTGACCAACGCTATCGGCGAGCCAAACAAAGGAAAATTGTGTCAGGGGCAAGTGTATGAAGTGAAAGCCGGCGAAGCGCTGACCATTTACCGTGCCTGGAACAGCACCAACCCAAACAGTCAGTTTGGTGCCTGGTGGGCAACCAGCCAGCCAAACGGTAAAGTTGCTCAATATCGGGAAGGCTACGAAATCTGCTATCAATGGTCACCGCTGGACAAAATGACCCGCTGTGAATTAAGTCCTGGCAGTAAACTGGTGATTGGCAATGGTCAGAGCGCGCAGTGTTCTGAATGGCTGACTTATCCTGTCTCTGCCGAACAGCAACTCTATCTTGAAGGTACGGAAACGCTGGTCAGTAACTGTCAGACCTTCGATGCCGTGTTTGGCTGGGAATAATCATTCTGCCTGAGCCATCTGGCAAGTGATGCCAACGGCACGGATGGCCTCAGCGATAGAACGGAAACCAACTTTTGCAGCGCAAAATGCCCCCTGACTGGACTGGTGAGACTGAATCATCTCACACAGTTCCGCCAGAGGAACCTCAACAACTGCTTTCACCAACGCAACAGGCTGGCCCTTTTTCCAGTGCAACGTAAAGATCTGCCCGGCCGAATCAATCAATCGGTCTTCCGGCTGAAACCCCAGTAAGTGTAAATCTTCATCTTCCTGCCAGCTTTGCAGATCCGGCAGATAAAACAATTCCGGGTCACCGTCGTATTTTAAGATTGCAGGCCAAACGACCATTGGGGGTTGCTCCAACACTGAAAAGAAGCATCATGCCTGCACCGACCCGCGCTTTCAAGCGAGTCGAAAACCGTGCTCGCTCTCTGCTAGCCGTCTGACTGAGAAACCAAGTGAATGATGTTGGCTGGATTAGCAATCCAGAAGGCTGCAAATCCTTCAGGCAAGGCTTCGATTTCATCTCGCCGGATAACTTGATTGTTTTGCAGATAATCTGCGGCGGCATGCAGATCCTGTGTCACGATTTCAAGCCAGATTTCAGCCTGACTGATGCCCGGAACATTATCCAGCCAGAGCACTTTATCCCCGAACTGAAACCGTGGTGTATCGCCTTCCTGCGCCCTTTCAATTTCGGGCAAAGCCAGAACATCCCGGTAAAACGATACGGTTTGGGCGTATTCGTGAGCTGGAATTTTCATGGCAATATTATGCCCGGCACGAAAAAGAGAGTTCATCGCAACACTCCTAAACAAGATTCAATGACAGTTTTCACATTCAAAAACCACCTGACTGACTTCAGTAAAGTCGCTTTCTCAATCCTTGCCAGTGTACCGGGCAGTCACAATGTCAATTTACTGCATAGCGCACACAATCATTACCAAGGGTGCTCTTTCCCTTCCCAGGTGTAAAACTGACCGCTCATGTCCAGCGTGAGTTTATCCACCAGCGCAATGATGCCAGCCACACTGGCTTGGGGCGTGATTTCCGCATTGGCACCGCCCATGTCTGTTTGCACCCAACCGGGATGAATCGGGCACACCGTAATCCCGTCCTCGCGTAATTCCAGTGACAGCACCTGCATCACTTTGTTGACCGCAGCTTTTGAACTCCGGTAAGCATACATGCCTGTCCCTTCGTCGCTGAGCGATCCCATCATGCTGGAAATGGTCACAATCCGCGGGCGTTCAGAACGTTTCAGATGCGGTAAGAATGCGCGGCTGATGCTGAGCGGTGCAATGGTATTCACCGCAAAAGTTTCCAGCCAGTCTTTCTCTGTCACTTGAGTCATGCTCTGGTCTTCCGGACCAATCACACCCGCATTGTTGATCAGCACATCGATATGATCCGCAATGGAAGCCGCGAATGACTGCACTGCCTTCTCGTCGGTTACTTCCAGCGGGTGCAGATATAAATTTGCTGAATTGGATAAATCTTCCAACGCAGGACTGGGCTGACCGCGATAAGTTGCTATCACTTTATCCCCCCTTGACAGAAACGCTTGGGTCAGCGCCAGACCAATGCCCCGCGACGCGCCAGTGATGAAAATCGTTTCCATGATTGTGCTCCCCATTCTCAGGTTTTCAGATTGTCCTGAGTCCTTGTTCAAGAACTCAGATGAGCGCTGCTGGCGTCTTTAAAATTGCTCGCTCAGCTTCTTTAAGTAATCTTTCGCCAGAGCTGTATTGCCACGGCTCAGCCATTTGATGCAGTCAAACAGTTCCCAAATCAAGCCATCATCTCCTTGAGTATAAACCGGAAAATTTTCATGGCTTGGTGCTGGCTTATCTGACATTTTCGTCAGAACAATACCTGTCTTATCAAAGAGGATTTTACAGGGTTGTGAGAGTTCGAAAGGCTCAGTGAGATCAACAAAATGGATTTCTGCGCTGGTTAAATCGACGAGATCATTTCCTGTTGCCAAACCCTTTCCTCCTCAATTATCTCTCATCAATACTGTGCTCTGAGTATTGTTTCAACCGGCCGCCAGCGGGCCTCCCAGGGTTCGAAATCCTGCAACGGGATGAACTTCGCCGCAGCAGGATTCTGATGAAGATAAACGGCTTCCAGAGGCCAGAGATGGTGGTCAGCAAAAATGCCCCAACAATTGGCACCGTCCAGCAGTTCATCATCAGTGAGTGGGTTCTCTTTCAAATAGGCCTGAATCAAACAGAGACTTTCCTTCACACGCATCTGAAACAAATAGGTACAGGCACGCGCCACCTCGTAACCGGGTGGCATTTGCATCAATAAATCCCAATCAATGACGCCAGTGACCTGACTGTCCGAACCGAAAAACACATTGTACTGATGGTAATCCCCATGGATCAGTTGAAAACGTGAATGCGGCTGATACGTCGAAACCGGTCCTGTACACTGAAGAAATTGCTTTTGCTGGGTTGCACGGCGAAGCGCCCAGTGATCGACTTGTTGCAACACAGGTTGTGCCTGAATCAAGGCAATGACCCGCTCCAACCGCTGACACCATTGCTGGTTGTCCCATTCTAATGGGATGGTCGGGAACCCTTCAGCCGGATAGTCCCGCAAACAGTGATGCAGTCGACCCAGCATCTTCCCCGCTGCGCTGGCATGCCGACAGGTCAGCTGCGAAGTTGGAATCAGTTGACCCGTTGCCTGGGGAAATAATGCATACAGATCCCCCTGAACCTGAACGAAACCCTCCCCGGCCCCAATTTGTGTCGGCATGGGTGCAATCACTTCAGGCAGAATTTGCGATAAGTGTGAGATCAGCTGATGCTCCCGTTGCACCTTAGCCACATCTTGCGTTTGATACTGTTTCAGAAAATAGTTTTCTGTACCCGCTACATGATAAATCCGATTGGTTGCCCCCAAAGTAACCGGATGCACTGATTGCACACCCGATATTTTCGGCCAGAACCGGAGAATATCCGTGATAGTTTCATCTTGCATGTCGTGGTCTTCCCTGACGCACCCGTCCCTGCGGATTGGATGAGTTCGATCAAAACTTCGCGTGATAATACTCGGTCAATGTCGAATCTGAATTGGAAGGTTTCTTAAAAATAAAAGATTGCTCGTTGAGCCAGGTCAATTCGGTTGCCCACCACAACGTCATAGTTTCATTTTCATGATGCCCGTAAACATCCACCCATTCCTGATCAACCTTTTTCTGGAGAAAGTGCTCACTATCTTGCCCATTGTAATCATCAATGTATCTGTATTGATGATTCGGAGAATAAACAGCTCGCTCCGGATTTCCGCTTAAATCCTCGCCAGTCCGAAGGGAAATCAACGTATCAGCTTCATGGCCGCAGGTGAAAAAGATGATCTCTTCAACCGGATAATAAGCATTAAACCGACATTCATCCTCAAAATAGGATTCTTCTCGCACCACTTCCCCAAGAGAGTCCTGAATCACCAGCGTTTCATTCAGGCTGAACCGATTCCCGAGTTCTTTTTGCGTTGCCTGAAAATCGGTCACTTTTTTCAGTTCAGGTTGCTTATAGGAAGGCGCCTGCCCCTGATATTGCTGAAATTCCTGAGCAGAGATTTCAGTCACTTTTAAATGAAAAGCGTCATTTTGCGCAGAAACGCCCGCGGAAATGAATACGCCAGACAACCACGCGGCTGAACGTATCAGACACCCTTTTCGATGAATCATCATCCTTTCTTTTTCCTTGTCAGCCTCTCGGCCCAGGTTTGTCATCAGATCAGAAGCACACTAGGCTTATAATTACTTTGGTGCCCTCTTTATGCGACAGTCGGGACGCAATATGAAATTCATTACCCTTGCATTAGTGCTCATGATGAGCTTTCCTCTTGCTGCAATCGCTCAGGAGAATGGCTTGATTCGGCTAAAAAGCGCGCATTCGGTGGCATCCACTGTTGAGCGGCTGGAAACAGCCTTAAAGTCGAAAGGCATGACTGTATTTGCTCGCATCGACCACGCTGCCGGGGCCAGAAAAGCGGGCATTCACCTGCGACCAACCATCCTGCTCATCTTTGGAAATCCAAGAGTCGGGTCGCCACTCATGGTCTGCGCCCAAAGCGTTGCACTCGATCTCCCCCAGAAAATGCTGGTCAGTCAGGATGAGTTTGGCATGGTCTGGCTCATGTATAACGACCCGCAATATCTGGTTGCCCGCCACCAGATTGAAGGCTGTGAAGATGTGATCCAGAACATTGAGCGTGCATTAGCCGCCTTTGCGAAAACCGCGACTCAGCCCTGATGAACAAACTGGTTCTGTCTGAGCGTGATCACAATCACTGCAGTGGCAATAACGGCATAAATCAACACGATGACCCAGTCTTCCAGCGTGCCTAAATGTGTAAGTTGTGCATGAAGGTTTGCAATTTCAGGGTGGGACGCTGACATCGCTTTCAAATCCGCGATAGAGGCATTAATCAAATCATTGAAACGCAACTGGGCCAGACAATTAATGCAAGCGATCAGTCCATAGGCAACCGATGTAGCCACCCGCTGGATGAAAACCCACTTCTTGTTGCTGCCAAACACCCAGCCCAGTAAAGCAATCGTCACGGTGGCGATCACGCCCCAGAAAGTGTTGGTAAATCTGACGAATTCTAAAGCAATTCTTGTCAGTTCAAGTGCTGAGATGGCTTCCGGTGTCATTCCCTGCTCCTTAGCCTTTCAATCACGTTTCAGAGAGCATCAATCCGTGCATTCGATCCAGTAACGAGCGATTGGCTCTGGAAAAACTTTCCCGCGAATGACTTTTTCAAATTTGCCGCCATTTTTCTCAATGACGCTTCTGGAAGCCAGGTTGTCTTCATCTGCGGTCACCAAGGCTTTCTCAATTCCCAGTGCTTTCGCGACCGGCAATGCCAGTGTCAACATCCGTTTGCCATGCCCCTGATTGCGCGCTGAAGGTGCAATATCGTATCCAATATGGCCGCCTTCCAGAGACAGAAACTCATTCTCAATATGATGTCGAATCCGAATCGCTCCCAATAACACACCGTCATCTATCAACCATAAATGAGTACAGGGAACATAGTCTTCCCGAAGATTGATCCCTTGCGCTTCATCCGATAATTGTTTCACGTACTCAGCGAAGTTCTCTGTTCCCTGAGCATAATAACCTGCATTCTCCGGATCGAATTTTTCAAAATCCTGGTAAAAGTGTAAAAAAGACAATTCGTGCTCAGGTGCTAACGTGATGAGTTCCATTGTGATGTGATTCCTTATTGTTTTTTAGTCTTCACCCAACAAAGCCGGTAATTTTGTTCTATCCGTTTAACGTTGTTTCAAGAATGCGACCGCCAAACCGTAACCAAAGTGTTATTCACCAACATCCTTTGGAGCGCCTGCATCACATTTTTTACACGCCAGTTCGAAACCCAGCATTGCGGCGCGTCCCTGTTTCGTGACCACCCAGTGACGACAAAAAAACGGGGGCTGATGCCTGACATGCTGAAAGTGTCCGCAACTGAGTTCTGCAACCCAATCGCCAGCCTCATCCAGATGATAACCCGTGATCGGTTGTTTCATACGTCACCCATCCCCAATCGAATCACGTCATACTGTCTTACGCATCTGATCCAGCAATTGAAGGCAGGCCTGCATCAGCAGTTTTTCCATCTCTTCCTGTCCATAGAGCGTTCCAATTCCCAGCAGCCCTTTGAAGCTGATCGATTTGCGGACAAATTCCGACCAGCGAACCGACTGTGAAACCCGGAATGTATTTCGGGTGCTTCCGGTTCTGGCATGGTGGATTCTTGAAATCAGCTGAATTTTGGGCCGATACCCCATCGGGTACAAGCCACCGTCAGCCCGGAGTAAACCAAAATCTCCCCGTCTGAGATCAACCATGAAAACGTCCAGAATCAAATCGTCTTTTTCAAATTCAGACACCGAACTTGCTTCCGCTAAACTGAAAATCGATGCCATCAGCGTTCTTAAATGATCATCCAGCGTGTCATCACCCCAGTTTTGCCAGTTCTCAAATCGATTCAATTTGCTATTGGGCACAACAGCCAATGTCCCCAAATATATATTGGGTTTCTTTTTCTGAAACAAAGTTGAAAGCAACGCCTCACCCTCGATACTTGAAGCTCACGCCGAAAGAAAACTTATCAATCAAGAAACAGATAAAAAGCAACTGATGCGGCAGGCTGGAAGCCAAATTTGAGAAACAATCGTATCGAACGTCCATTCTGCCGGTCAACCTTTGCCCATAAAGTTTTGAGTTTTTGACCCCTAGCATATTGTATCAATTGCTGAAGTGCATCAGACATATAGCGCATCGTTTTCACATCAGAATAAATCGCCAGCAGCGCTTCTGCGTCGGATGCTTTGAACGCAGGTAATGTTACTTTCTGCCCGACAAGTACAGGCAGCCCTTAAGCACCTGAAGCTTGATGAATACGACATCTGTTTTCGCCGCAATTCACAGAGACGACAATTTCTTCATACCCGGAAATACAGGCTGCAGCCTTATTTGCCTTTAAAACCCCGGCATCAAATTGCGTTTGGACGCCAATCACGCAAGCACCGGCATTCACCCCGGATGTCACGCCTGCGGGGGCATCTTCAAACACCAGACATTGATTAATTTCAACACCTAATTTTTCTGCGCCCAGCAAATAAGGTTCGGGATGAGGTTTTCCCTGCGACACCGCTTCAGGGGTAATCAAGACCGCCGGAACAGGAATCCCTGCAGCCGCGATTCTGGCGGTGGCAATCGGAATACTGCCCGAGGTTACGATGGCCCAGGGAATCGCCTGCGCATTCAGTTGCTCCAGTAATGCGATTGCACCCGGCAGCGCAACCACCCCATCGGTGTCATTCGCTTCCAAATCTTCCAACCATTGTGCATCCTGTTCTATTTCCTCAGCAGATGCCAAAGGCCGCAACCGGGCAATCGCCTCACTTCCCGGCATCCCCTGCACCGAGGACAGAATCTGTGCTGCATCCATGTCGTACTTCGCTGCAAAGGCAAACCAGGCCCGGCTGACCGCTTCCGCTGAATCGACTAAAGTGCCATCCAGATCAAACAAAATCGCAGCAAACTTCTTTTCCATCGAACGGCATCCCCATCACTCCAAATCAATTGCACACCATTGCATAAATAAAAAAGCCACGCAACTGCATGGCTTTTTCCCGGTTTAGAAACGGATGATCCGCTCGAAATTACTGGCGATCCTGGTCAAAGTCACCGTGGAAGTGACCGTGGTCAGAATGGCTGTCTGCGGCTTTCAGCTTCTCACCAATGCGCAGTTTTTGTGTAGGTTGTTCAACACTGTGCATGCGGGTCATTGGTTTCGCGTCTGGCACTTCTTTCGGCGGGAACAGCGGCTTACTGAATGCGTAGTAAGTCGTCACATAAGCCAGCGCCTGCGTATTCACATACAGTGCTTCCTGACTGACGTTATTGAGGTCATCACAAGCCTGGTGATAGCACTTGTCGTATGCGACATCAATTTCACCACCAAACTGCTCGACTTCTTCCGCCGTTTTCACCTTCTCGGCACCCGTGAACAGGCCGCCGAATGCGATGCCCCAGTCAGCAAAACCGGCATAATCTGAACGCTTCGACAGTGCCTGAGGAACCGTTGCAGAAGATTTCGCAGTGAAGAACTCGTTGAACGTCGCTTCAATATCGGAAGTCCCATAAGGTGGTTTGAAATCACCGGTGTAGGCATTGTCCGGACTATCTTTCGTATCAGACAGGTCACCGTCCATCACACCGAAGATATAGTTCGGCGAACCAATCATGTCGAAGTTCAGGTACAGTTTCACTTTATTCAGCTTAGAATAACGGGCATCAACCAGTTCAATCTGCTCTTCAGTCAGCTGACTTGGATCTTCAATCCCCAGTTCATCCATGATTTCTTGCTGCGCCTGATCATAAATCGGAGCAAACAGTTCCTTGGTGTAATACTCAGAACCCACCAGCCCGGCTTCTTCAGCAGCCCACCAGGCAAAACGAACTTTGTTTTTCACTGGCGCTCTGGTATCCGCCAGCGTAATGGCGTACTCAAGTAAACCGGCAGTCCCGGAGCCATTGTCATTGATGCCCGGACCTTCTGGGACAGAGTCCAGGTGTGCACCAAGCATCACTACCTGATTCGGGTTACCGCGCTTGGTTTCAGCAATCACGTTCTGGGTCACGACCATTTCGTCTTTCACATCAACGTTCAGGGCAACCGGTACAGACTGCGTTTCGCTCAGATCAAACCAGCTTTTACCCAGCGCATAACGCGCACCGAATGCTGGAATGACCGCAGCGGTATCACTACCCAGCGTTCCGTTCACGACATCCGTCCGGCCCGGATCATTGCCCTGATTAAAGACGATCACGGCTTTCGCACCCGCATTTTGTGCATTCACGACTTTATCGCTGAATGGACAACCACCACGCTGAATCACGGCAACTTTACCGGTGACAGCTTTACCGTCGAAGTCCGTTGCTTCACAGCCATCGGTATCATCATAATTCGGACTGGAGAAATTAAAATCAGGTGTGATAAAGACAACTTCGCCGTTTAACGGACCATTTGAGTCGCCTGAATAAGACATCACCGCGTAGTCCGGCTCAACGCCTTCACCCGCTTCACGCGTGCTGATTAAGTCTACGCCATTCACGTTCAGCGTCGTGCCCGCCAGTTCTTCCCAGGCACGGAAATCAAAGGCTTGCGTGGTTACTTTATAGCCGTGCTCTTTCATCACATCAATGATGTAATCCACGGAATACTGATAACCGTCTGTGCCGGCAGCACGGGTTGTTGAATGACCATCTGTCGTTTTAGAAGCACGGGCTTCTAATTCCACTAAATGTTCGACCACATCTTCACGTTCAATCTCGCTACTGACATAAGCCGCGGCCAGTTTGGGGTCTTTCCAGTAACAACCACTCAGCATGGTTGTACTGATCGCTGCTGCGAGAAGTGTCCTTTTCGTTGTCATGCACATTTGCATTTGTGACTCCTTGTTTTTCGTCAACGATGAGCGATGTAACGCAATCATTGTTGTCGAAAGACGAGGTTAAAAATATGTTAAGTTCAAATGGATGTTTGAAAAAGGAACCGATATCAAACCAGACGCAATGCAACTTGAACTCAATTGCAAAGTGTATTCCATTTCATCACAACTTCAACAAACTGAGTAAACACACATTAATACTTATACTGATAAAAATATCCGATGGCTCTGCTGAACATGCGCAATAAGTAAGCTTGTTCCCCTGAGAATTGCCAGAAAAGAAAACATTCCTGCCCGGTTCACTGGCAGGGAATTGCGAAATCCACGTGGTAGTGATCATCATGTCTGACCCAGGAGCGGCGCTTGGAAAACTGGATATTTTGTTTCAGGTATCCACCAAAGCGAGTCTGAAATAATTTTGGTTGCAGTTGGGGGTCAAAAATCACCCGCCATAAATTGTGCCCACGTTTGACGGATTCCCGGTGCAGTTCGACGATGTGGGCAGCCATCGCGTCATAATCTATCGACATTCCGTGGTATTGATCCGCTGCATCGAATTCAATGCGATACCCAAATTTGTTCAGCGGATGGGTGGGTAAATGCACCGATACCCCCTCCTCATTCACAACAGGCGTCATAAAATCAACAGACAGGCCATTTCGGTGCGTTTTGTGCGGCTTAAATTGACCACCAGTTTCAAAGCCCGTTTCTGCATATTTGTACACTTTCTGTGGCATTGACGTTTCAAGGTTTTGATAAGCCGACAGCAGAATGTCCGCCACTTCAGAGTGAACATAGGTACGCCCTGCCCACCGGGCAATGGTGCTGTACCCCGTAAAGTTATTTCCGCTTGCAGGTAGCTGTACGCCATATTCAAGGGATCCGTTGGAGGTTGTACCGTGACAGATACTTTCCTGAGCCGTTGCAGCAGCGATCGAGAAACTCAACATCCAAAGAATTGATTTCAATAAAATTTTCACCATAAAACAGAACCTGCAATCGCTGACAAAATACCGGAGATGGTCACGGTTCATGACTCAAACAAGTTGATGGGGCGACCAGTAAAAGACAATGATAAATGCTGGCGTTCCAACTGAGTTGTCATCAGCGGCTGAGCATATGCAATGAACCTGCAGGCTTTTTACTCATCGTCAGACTTAAAAAATTCACCACAAGACTGACATTGATAACCATGCTGATAATAAAACAGTGGGAATCCGAGCAGCAGAAACACGACAAACGCTGGCCGTTTGCCTTTGGTGAACGGTTTGTAATGATGATCGCCACAATGCGGGCAACGTATCTCATCACTCAAGGCTGTGCCTTGCTCGACCGCCGTTGAAAAGTCGGTTGCTAAAATTGCGATGGCTTCCTGTTGATCCGGCTCTGTCACCATTAAACGAACACCACCAATGGCATCAGAATAGAGCCACTGCGCATTGATGGTATGCTCATCGGCAATCACACTTTCAATTCCCGCCGCTTCAAGGCTCGCTTTCGCAATATGCGCTTCATGCGGGAATGAAAACCTTGCGACAACTTTCATCTGAAACCTCCCATTTTGGTGAGGAATAGAAAGGGGTTGCCCCCTTTACGGTAAGCAACCAATCGATGTTTGACTTGGGTTAAAAATAGACTGTTTACGCGATTCGGTGTGAATCGGCCACCTTGCATGCAACCAGGTAAACCGCTTTCACGTGATGGCCAATCAACCGACACGTTTCAACCTGAAATCCAGCGGCACTCACCCTGTCTGATGCCAGAACAGGTGTCAGCTTTATCGCCGTTGAAGATTTTTTGCCGTACATTTTCGTGTACCGATATCGCATCAGCATCTGGTGGATCAGGCTCATCCCATGCAAAGTAAAACTGGCGACAATCAAACGACCACCGGCTTTTAACACCCGAAAACCTTCCGCCAGCGCTATTTCCGGGTTCGGAATAATGTGTAAGACGTTCGCCATCAACACGGTATCAAATGCGCTATCCTGATACGGCAACTGAAAGCAATCAGCCTGTTCAACACGCACATTCAGTGCGGATTGAAAGCGTTCCTGAGTGATGCGGACCATCTCTTCAGAAATATCTGTAGCCATGATTTCAGACGCCGAATCAAGGAAACACTGGGTATAAGTGCCATTCCCGCACCCCAATTCCAGCAGCCGACCAGGATCCGAAAAAGCCCTTAGCTCACCTTTGAGGAGGTCAATATTCGTCATCCCAACAACATAGTTATTCCGTGCTTCAAAGTTTTGTGCGAATTGTTCCCATTGGTTTTCTTGTGACATAAAAAACTCCATATAAAAAGCCGGACCCGATTGAATCAAATCCGAATCAAGAATATGGACATTGCTCTTGCTTCAACGCTGTTTCGCGTTTTGAAAGTGTATTCCTGTAGTCAGCTTCTGAAGATAAACAAGACCCTTCCATAATCCAAGCACAAACCCAACCTTCGGATAATGTGCAAAGATCAGGATAACCCGCTCCGCAGTCAGGTCGTGCGTGTCAGCAATGAAGGTAGCAGGCTAAAGAGATAAAATCTTCATCACTTTCGACAATCTCGTAATTAAGCGATTGATAAAAATGAAGTGCCCTTTCATTACATTGAAAACAAGATAAAGTGATACATTCTCTTTTTTGATCACAGGCTGTTCGGTGAATGAGATGCATGATTGATTTTCCGAGCCCTTGATTTTGATATCCGGGCTCCAGAATCAGGAAATGTACATGCAAGGACTGCTCAACAGATTTGTAACACAGTAATCCTGCGCGTTTTCCTTTTATCTCAATCCAATGAAACCAATGCCATTGGTATTGAGTTTTTAATCTGTCGCGTTGAAACGCGTCATCCCACCCAAAAACTGACTCGATGTCCCGATAAATCCCTCTTTTTACAACGTGAAATAATGGCTCAAATTCATTCTCTGCCACGGGTCGTAATTTGATATCCATATTAAAAACAATCCTGAAGATGATCATCCCCATCTTTTACAGCTGATATGAATCATTCGCAAGAGTGTGAATCTGATTTCGCTCTCAGCGGCGTGCCACACACCACAGCACCCGGTAGCTGCCAATCCGATGCAGAACAGACAAAAGCGTCCTCAATACGAAATATCGCAGAGGACGCCTTTCGTCTTTCAACACCTTTTGATAGCCTGTTCAATGACAGGCTATGGCAGTTTTTACTTTTCCGGTTTGGTGCTCCCTACCCCTTGGGCGCCCTGAGCATATCGAAAATCACACGGGTTAATTGGCGTGTTTTATCTGCGCGCCACAGCGGTAGTGACGCCAATATACTAATGTCTGAATCAGGACAGGTTAGTGAACAAAGTAGCGCTTTTTGTTGAGCCTGATATGGATCTGCTCAAATCTAACCTCATGCTGCTTACATAGCGCTTCCACTTGGATGCCATCAATAACATCTACTGACAACTGCTTCGCAATGTTCCGGGTGGATTTAGCTAGTTTAGTGGCATTGGTAATAAAAATCTTATGCGTTACTTCTCGTTTAAGAGAGCGTGAATAAAGCTCACTGGCATTGGCTACTTCTTGAACTGCCGAGTGCCCTTTATAGCTGCCTTTTTTATGCTTAGCTTGCAACAATATCGCGCTGTCGGAGAGTACTAATACACCATCAGCTCCGAAGTCCGCACCATCTTTGGTTAACCAAGCACTATCAGCACCATACTCCCTCGCCAATAGCTCGACACAAAGGGCTTCAAACTGTTTCCAACTTAGTCGCTGCACATCATCAAACTCAACAATTTTATTGTAATCGCCTCCACTACCATCGGAGCCTGTCGGGTTCGGCAATACCTCACCAGGCGTCACTACCGCATCTTTCAACATCGATTTTTGTGACAGCAAACGATGTAAGTTCACATCAAAAGACTCGTAACTGGGGTGATGTAATAGAGGGATGTAAATGTTCACATTCTTTTCTTGGCCAATACGATAAACACGGTCTGTCGCTTGCGCCTCTTTGGCGGGGTTCCAGTGACGCTCAAAGTGAATTACATTGTTGGCTCCTACCACGGTAAGTCCGACTCCGGCAGCTACCGGGGACATGACGATAATATTAAAGCCATCGTGCTGTTCGAAGTCTGCGATCATCGTTTTACGGCTGACGCTGCCCTCCCGCTTGGATACTGCTTTTGCATCACCGTTAATAACGAAAAGAGGGCCAAGGTCAAAATAGCTACCCAAAGCAACACTTAGAAAACGTTGCAGCCGCTTATTCACTGCAAAGATGATGCATTTCTCACCTCTGTTTTGAATCGCTTCAAGTATCTTAATCACACTTGAGAGTTTGGCGGACTCTTCAAAAAGAGCATGAAGATCTCGCTTACGTTTAGGCATATCCAGCCGACCACCATCGGCCAATCGAGGATGCAATGAACTATCTCTCAAACGCGCTAACGTTGTCAGTGCATGGGCGTCTTCTTCTTGATTCTGAGCTTCAATTGCACCGTCATAAACCTTTAACTGATAGTCCGCCATCGTTGACTCAATCATCGGCTCATATTGCCAACCATCTCCCTGCAGCCCGACATAAATGGTTTTGCTAGGCAGACCTTCAAGGTTATCCTCTTTCACACGACGGAGCATTAGTGCGCCAACCTTTTCCCTAAGCTGTCGCCCCAACTGAGCCCTAATCTGAGCGGCTTCATCACCTGCGGCTTGTAGTATTGGTGCGATGTAGGCTCTACGGAAGTTTTGATAACTATCCAAAAAACCTGGGCAAGCGGTATCCATCAAGCACCAGAAGTCAGCCAGGCTGTTCTCGACAGGTGTTCCCGTCGCCAACAGCTTGAATTTAGCTTTGAGTGCTTTAGCCGCCCGGGTTTGGAGTGCGTTCGGGTTTTTGATGTTTTGGGCTTCATCAAATACCACGATCCCCCAATCGATTTGAGACAATGAAAACTGGTAATCTCGGAGTGTTTGGTAAGTCGTGATCACCAACCTCTTTGGTATATCCAAGCGTTCTAGTGGATAATCAGAGCCAAACTTTAAAGAGTACCTAAGCTCTGGCTCGCCTTCTTCATTCACTCTCCCCTTTGTCTCTGCACCTCCAACTCTGAAGCGATTAAGGTCACCATCGGACTGCAAAATAACAATGTCATTGAATGGCGATGTATAGAAGGTTTTACCGACTTCATCTTTCCAGTTCTCCAAAAGGCTGAGCGGAGCAACAATAAGTGTTGGGCGACCAGTGCTATCGCACTGACGGTAATAATGGTCAATACCTGAGAGTGCCATAAAGGTTTTACCTAATCCCATATCGTCAGCCAGTAGAGCGCCATTCAGAAGCTCCTTTTCTCTAGCCAAGTATTCCAGTCCAAGAAACCAATTAACGCCAACGTCCTGGTGAGGATAAGGGGATCTTTTATGGTTACTCCAATCCAATTTCCCCTCATAAAGCACACTGTGGAGCGCTTCCTCCACGAGTTTTGAAGGGCTATCCAAGGTGTCATCATTTAGAGCAATATCGACGACCCACGGACCTTTATCTTCCTCCAACTCCGGAGCAGAATCATCCTGAGGCTCGTCGACGTCAGTATATTCCTGCTCAGTCTCTGCCACGCGAGTCCTAAGCTTGTTAATCGTCTCTTCAACATTTTCTGGGCAACTGATGTCAAATGACACATCGTTAACAGCAACCTCTGTTGCACCAGTCGCCTGCGCGTCGGCCACCAACCTCTCTACATCCAGCAAATCTTCTGAAGTTTTGACTACTCTTGTTATGGCACTAAACGGCCGGATTTCAGCGCTATTACTTGCAAACCAATCAATTCCCGACTCATCTGTTTCACCAAAATAAGCATGCTTAAAACGACTAACCCCTTTTACACGAAGGGAAAAGCCAACATCTAAGTTAACGAGAGAGGCGTTTAAGAAGGCGCTCGGTGTTTTTAAAAACTGTTGAACGCTTTGTTTTGGTATTTTGCGGTTAGAGATTATTTCTCTGGCTGCTGCCGCAGTCTGTTCATTGAATAAGATAATTTCATCACCAACTTTCAAAGTATTACCATCAGTCTGTAACTGCCCTAAAACTCGCTGCATTTGTTCATAGCTAGCATCTTGGCCCATACTTGGCGTTAGAATGAGGTTGCCTTGGCTATCCAGTTCAGCCTCAACCGCAACAGTGTCAGGGATATGTATTTTCAGCTTATCGAAGTGGCCTAGCTTGAGATTTGCCCCTTTTTCTTGGGCTTGTTGCAATTCGTAAAGAAACCTTAAGTTATTGGCTTCACCTTTCACACTTTGCTGATGCACATTGTACGCATCAAATACCTCAAAAGCAGTGCCTTTCAGTGCAAATTCAGATTCTCCGAATGTGATCATGGGTCCATTGATTCGGTAAGAAGATGTTATTCGGCCTGATGGCGACTCAACGGTTAACTCGACCGAGAACCTGCTACTTTTTGTCGTTCCTTGAATATTGGCGACAATAGCACCATTCCAAATCGGCGGTAGCTCAAGCAACTGATGTACATCTTCTTCCAGCGCAGCAATGAACCGCGGCGCAACGATAAAACCATTGGGTATCGACTCGGCTTTACCTTCTTCTTCAAGCATTTTCAGCGCAACATACTGAGCCGTTAAAAAGTCATTCGATTCACCTCTTTTGATAGACTGAAACTGCTCAGTAGAACAATAAAAGTTAACCCCCTCATCATCTGTGAAGTGTTCGACCCCTTTGTCACAGCTACCTTTTGTAAATAATGATGATATCCAACGCTTCACGCTACTCTACTCCGTAAAATCGTTTGTATTGTTTATAGTTTTCAGAGCTAAGCACATCAGAAGCCGAAATATCGACTCCCATTTTCTGCAACACCTGGACGGAACGTCGTTGCCAACCAAAAAGTGAGGGATTGTGTTGAAAATGGTCAACTGCGCTACAGTCATAAATCGACATTTCTTCATCCATCCCTTTGGTTAAACTACGGTAGCTTTGTCGCTCCGAGCCAAGACTCAGTACAGGAGCACTACTGTGTAGGCGCTCATAGAACCATATCTGGCAATTATGGCTCCCCTCCACCATATGGCCATGTGTTAACTCTGCATAGATAACTGATATATCGCCATTATTTACAATTGAGTAGTCCGGGACATGCTCTGGCCTGTAGGATTTTTTGATGAAGTAATCAGCTTTTCTTGAGAGATAAAGCTTGGTATGGACAATGGCTCCTTTGTCATGTAGTCCTTCAAGAAACTGCTTTCTAGTAGGAAACATACGTTGCATATCGGCATCGCCGAAGGTATTGGAGTAATCTTCAAGCGCATCAAGAAAGAGTTTTAAGTCGAGCTTGGAAAGCCAAGTATGAACTTTTTTAATGAGGTCTTGAGGAATCTGAGCCCACCACTTCACAAATCGAGGATGCCCTCGCGGCACTCGTGGATCACCACCTACAGCGAGAACACACTCTTGCCAGCTTTTATCAATATCCTGAGCCGGTGCACGACGAATCAAGATTTCAAGCACTTTATGCCCAAGCAAAGCGCTTTCATCATACCGAGACTCGTAGACATCAGGCCGACTAACTTCTTCAAGTAACCGATGAGGTTGATTGAGTGGTATCGACTTGAGTTGTTCGACATAATAAATGTGCTTAGCGCGTCTTATAAAGTCGCCATGAGCGTAATTCTGTAATCCAAAACGCTCAACCTCACTATCAAACTCAGCACTTCGTTTAATCGCCTCTATCGCCAGTGTATTAGGACCATTATCTCCAAGAATATGCTCGTCAAGGGCATTAGCCGTGCCAAGCAACGCTCTTTTGTTGCGTAACCATTGGCCAACCTCCTTTGGTGAATCGAGACAATCTAAGTCACGCAAATAGTATTGATACAAAGCATCAACAAAGAGAGAGCTGGGTTTTAGCGTGATTTCATCAACTGCTTCAAGCAAATCAGGCGTAACCCTAATATTTTCTCGGAGACTACGCCTTTCACCCAGAGCAACCGAGAGTGCTCTCAAATCGAAACGATCTCTCACGCGGTATTCATAGAATTTATCTCTTGCCAATACTTGGTGAAGACGTTGCCATGCGGCCTCAAATCTTGGATTACCTGTGCCTGCTTTTTGAGCAATTAACGTTAGCGTTTGAGAGAGTTCAGTCATTCTCGCCATAAACGGTCGATAAATACTGTCGTCTAATCGGAATTTCATTATTCAAGCTCTTGGATGCCGGGTTTGATTGCCTCGACTTCTGCGATCGAAGGTTTCTTTACTGTAAATCGAATGTCGATACGTCGATTTTCAGCTTTTTGTTGATCGTTATCTTCCTGTTCATTGACTCTACGAGTAGCCGCATACCCACTCACCGAAAACAAACGTTGACCATATGCGTTCTCCAGATCACCTAACTTGGGAGTAAGCTGCAACTTACTCTGCCATACGCGCCAGATTGAAACAGCTCTATCGGTAGACAGTCCCCAGTTTCCCTTACCTCGATAGTAAATGCTGTCGCTATCAGTATGACCCTCGACAAAAACCGTATCTAGGTAAGCGAATCTTTCCTTTTTCATAATGGCAGAGTGAAGCGCAAAGCCAATATCTCTTACCGCCAGTTGCATTTCTTCATCTTGGGGCAATGTATCTTCGCCAGATTTGAAACCAAGAGTGCTATCACGAATGCGAAGCACCGTGTCATTGTCCGCGATCTCTACACGAATGTTTTTCTTAGCTAGCTCATCTTGTACCTCTGTAATGATGTCTCTTCTTACTTGCTCTGCTTTTTTTAGCTCATCAATACTCTGGTCAATTTCCTCTGTTTTCTGGGTTAGCTCAATAATTAGTGCAATCGCTGCCAATATGAATATCACCAAAAAACCAGACATCAAGTCGGAGAATGACATCCAGTAAGGGTTTTCCTCATCAACCTTCGAAGAACTGCGGTGAAATATACGATCCATATACGATTACCCCACTTTCTCTTCAATAGAGTCCACAATGCTGTTGATTGACCTAACCGCGCCCGTCATTTGCTCTGAATACTGCGTAACCGACTCAGACCAGACTTTTAAATGCTCTCGAGTCTGGCCATTGGCTTGTTGAGCATAGTCCTCCAGCATTTTAGCCATCTTATTAGATAAGGTATCCACATGACCTTTTAATTCATCCAAGTACTGACTTTGAGAGGCTCGCAACTCAGTAAACGTGGACCCTGCAGTATCTAACATACTTGATAATTTTTGCGCCAGTTGATCGAACTGAGCCACGTCATGTGTCAACTGATCACGCATCGCCTCCATACGTTCTGACGAAACCTGGTTTTGTGAGGCTAGATCTTGCGTGCTATCCACAGCCTCTTTTATTGCGCCGCTAAGTTTGTTGCCAGCTTCCTTGATATTTGAGCCAAGTACTCGCATTTGGTCGGCAGAGATTCTTAGTTCTGACGCACTCTCTCGCATCGCCTCGGTAGCTTTAGCGTTAGCCTCAACAGAGGTATCAATGCTGCTTTGTAGTGACTGGCCTTGGCTTATCAAGGACTCGGACGTAGCAACTTGCCGTGTTATTGAATGCTCAACAGAGCTAAGCATTTGCTCGACCGCTTTTGAGACAGTATTTGTCTGATCTTCTATTTTTTGGTTTCGCAGGTGTTCAATTTCATTTGCTCGTTGCTCTCGCTGCTCCATGACATTTGTAAGGCCCGAAAGCTGGCTTTCAACAAATTGTGTTAACACTTTACCTTGCTCTCGACTATTAGTAACCAGCTCGTCAACCTGCTGTTGGATGGTAGCAACTAGTTCTTTTTCTCTTCGTGCTGCCAACTCTGCGCGTTGATCCAATTGCTCTGAAAGACCGCTGACTTGCTCTTCAACAAAGCTTGACAACTTCTGGTGAATATCCTCAGTTTGATGAACAAGCTTTGATACCTGTAATGAGATATCTGAAATCATAGATTTTTCTCTTTCCCATGACTCCGCTTGTGACTTCTGCAACTGAGATACAAAGTCATTCATGGTCGTCTGCATCGACGCTACCGATTCATTAACCTGACCTGACACTTGGCTCAATGCTGCCCGTTGTTCGCTCCCCTCCTTCCCAAATCCATCCATAAAGCTTTCCAGCAAGCCTTCCAGCGCTTTTTGATTACCTTCAGCCGTCTCATCAACCAACTTATTGATTGCAGGAGCCATTATGTCCGACAGGCTCTTTTCTAAACTGGTTTGAATACCCTCGGTCGCCGAGAGCATGGCTTCTTGCATTTTTTCACCGATCTTCTCAGCTAGGACCTGCAATGCTTCTTTCGATTCCTCTCCATGTTCAGCAATGGTTTTGAGCTGCTCTTCAGGCCGGATACGTGGAAAAATATGATCAATACGACTTTCTAAAGTTCTAATAGAGTTTCGAATACGCTGCTCAAGCCATTTCTCTCCAAAGTTGAAAAAGACACTTAGCCCTATTCCCCAGACAGAGGTCAAAAAAGCGACTTTCGCACCATTGACGACACCACCAACGCCGTCTTTCATTTGTTCAATGGAAACACCTTGGCCGAGCTCTAACCCAGATAGACCAATTTGAAGACCCACAAAAGTCCCAATAACGCCTACTGCGGTTAAGAAACCAGGAACAGCTGCAATCAATCGATTTTCCGTTACTCTCTTAGCTAAAGTGTGTGTGTTAAAAAAGTGCCCTGCATCGAGAGTATTCCTGAGGCAATCGTTACCCGCCTGATCACGAGTCTCGACTAACGTCTCATCAAACTCCAACCACAAGTGGCCTATACTCCCACTTTTTTCACTCGCAGATTGGTAGAGATACTCCCTTTGCTTTAGAACGTTGTCTCTATTAATGCCTTTAAGCAGATCTCTAAGCCAGTGAATACGCTTGTAAGCCTCTACATAGCGGTATCCGTAGGAAATAGCAAAGCTCAGCGAAATAAAAATAAGTAGTGACACAACTAAAGCGCTAAGCTCCTCGCCACTAGTAGGGATAAAGTTAAGTGATGTAATAGCATCAAAGTTCGGAAATAGCCAACTGAGATCAAAGCTGCGCGAATCTTCCATTGTTGTTGCACCTTAATGAATACCGAAGAACTTGTTTGTATTTGCAGCGTCTACCCTTAACGCCTTTAAGGGCCAGCCTGATATATGAGAGTATGCAGAGCAATCTGGAATATATCTCAGATTATTCACTGAATTATGAGAGATTGCTCGCATCTAATGGTAACGCGCGAGCTGTAATGAAACTAGTAAATCCTTGGATTTGATATGTAGCTTAGGTGTGTAGCTTTCTGACACCCGCCTCAATCAACAGCTCGAAGTCTGATTTCAGAATCATTCGCAAGAGTGTGAATCTGATTTCGCTCTCAGCGGCGTGCCACACACCACAGCACCCGGTAGCTGCCAATCCGATGCAGAACAGACAAAAGCGTCCTCAATACGAAATATCGCAGAGGACGCGTTTCGTCTTTCAACACCTTTCGATAGCCTGAAGCATGTACCTAACAATCCACAATCGCTTCGAACCCGCCATAGATCAGTCGCTTGCCGTCAAATGGCATGGGATTGACCGTCATATCGCAGATTGGATCTTTCATGAACAACGCCATGCCTTCGTCCCGCGCTGCTTTTGAAGGCCACATAACCCATGAAAAAACGACCGTTTCATTCTCTTGGCATTTTACTGCCATCGGGAAGGACGTGAGCTGGCCATCCGGGACATCATCTCCCCAGGCTTCAACAACACGCTGTGCACCATACTTTTTAAACACTTCAGCCGCTTCGGCGGCATGCTGACGATACACTTCCCGTTTCTCTGTGGGTACCGCACAAACAAACCCATCAACATAACTCATGATGATTCTCCTCTGCTGGTTAGCTCAACGTCTATCTAGGTCCTGATAACTCACATTGTTTTCTGCCTGAAGTTCACGCACCGGCCGGATTTCAACACAACCATAGCGCGCAGGCGGGATCTTACTGGCAACCTGAATGGCTTCATTCAGATCCCGGACATCCAGCAAATAAAAGCCCGCCAGCTGCTCTTTGGTTTCAGCAAAAGGGCCATCCGTGATATCCACCTGACCATTGCGCACCCGTAACGTGGTTGCCGATTGAACAGACAGCAGCGCTTCACCGCCGATCAGATAGTCTCTTGAACGAAGCGACTCACCGCAATCCATACACTCACGATTCAGTGCATCCCATTCGGCTTGCGACAGCGTTTTCATGGTCGCTTCGTCGTAATACACCAAAGCCACATATTTCATATCTGGTCATCCTCTCCGAAGAATCAAAGTGATTACTGCTGCCCGTCTTCGCCCGGCAACATCACCATCCAACCCATGCCGAACTTATCGGTCACCTGACCATACAAGGGTGACCAGAATGTTTTATCCAGTGGCATCCGCACAGAACCGCCATCGGCCAGTGCATCAAAAACACGTCGCGCTTCTGCTTCAGAATCTATCGTCAGGGTCAGATTAAACCCGGTAAAAGGCCCCTCATCCCCACAGCCATCCGAGGCGAAGATTCTCATCTTCCCGATTGTAAATTCGCAGTGCATGACTTTATTTTCAAAACCCGGCGGCAGCATCCCTTCAGGAACAGGATCCGGACTTTCATTGAACCGGAATTTCAAATGAATGCGGGCACCTAAATGTTCCTGATAATACGCAAGCGCTTCATCACAACGACCATTGAAAAACAGATAACAATTCGACTGCGCTTGCTGCAAGGCGATGGTTTGCCGCAGCTGGTCTTCCTGCTCACGGACCGAACCATCACGATCGATATCTGCAAAATCTTCCATTTCGTAAAATGGACGAATTTCAATATCCGATGCTTCTGTCATCGGGTTCGGACATTTCTTGACCCACTCAATGGCTTCTTCCATCGAGTTCACCTGCCACACCCAATAGCCCGCAACCAGCTCATTGGTTTCTGCAAACGGACCTTTGGTCACCGTCCGCTCACTGCCGTTGAATCGGACGCGTACACCTTCACGGCTGGGTTTCAGGCCATCTCCAGACGTCATAATTCCGGCTTGGACCAGCGATTCATTGAACTCGCCCATTGCGGTTAATAATGCCTGATCAGGCATTTGACCGGCTTCTGAGCTGTCGCTTGCTTTGACGATTACCATGACTTTCATTGTGCATCTCCATAAGATTCAGATGAATTCAAGAGCGGCTCTTTTCAGCTCTCTACACAATAGTCGAGTGAGATCCGGTGCGATCGACAAGCGTCGGAAAAAAAATTATTTTTTGGGATTGTGTGAAAGGTCAGATAAATGGGCTAGCTTGCTCCTCAGGATCCGCTGCTCTGGGACTTGCTGAGTCAGAGTTAATGCATGCTCAAATTGCGTGATCGCCTCGTCTACCCGGCCAGTGCGGCTGAGAAGCTCACCATAGGTCGCATACGTCAGGTGATATTGCTGCAGCACTTTTTGCTGAAGCAGCGCTTCAACGATAGCTAAACCAGCCTGCGGACCGTCCCGCATTGCAATCGCCACCGCCTGATTCAATTCAATCACCGGCGAAGGCGCGACCTGTAAGAGCAAAGCATACAGAGACACAATTTGGTGCCAGTCTGTGTGGGCACTGTCTGCCGCCCGGGCATGGACCGACGCAATGCCAGCCTGCAGGGTGTAATATCCGAAATCTCTGCTCTCCAGCGCGCTCTGAACCAAAGCGGAACCTTCCTGTATCAGTGCTTGATCCCACAAACGCCGGTTCTGGTCTTCAAGTAACACAATATCGCCCTGTGAATCCGTTCTGGCTGCCCGGCGGGATTCAGTCAGCAGCATCAGCGCAAGCAATCCCGTCACTTCCGCATCTGGCAGTAAAGACAAGACCAAGCGCGCTAGTCGAATCGCTTCTGCGGTCAGTTCAGCACGCGTCACCTGCGCTCCCGCGGATGCTGAATAGCCTTCGTTATAAACCAGATAAATCACCGACAGAACGGATTCAATTCTGTCGGGTAACTCTGCCTCGCCAGGAATCTGAAATGGAATATTAGCTTCCCGGATCTTCGCTTTCCCGCGAACAATGCGCTGCGCCATGGTGGAAGGTGACACCAGAAAAGCGCTGGCGATTTCTTCTGTCGTCAGACCGCAGACTTCCCTGAGCGTCAGTGCGACCTGCACTTTGGCATCCATCGCCGGGTGGCAACAGGTAAAAATCAGGCGAAGCTGATCGTCTTCGATCACTTCATCACTGAACTCAAAAGCCGCTGCACGATTGTGCTGAAACAGGGGCGTTTCAACGGGAGAATCCAGCAATTGGGAAAGAATCTCGCTCTGACGTTTATGTCTGCGCAATTGATCAATGACTTTGAAACGCCCAACCGAAATGAGCCAGGCACTTGGATTTTCAGGTATCCCTTCCTGCGGCCACTGAGCAAGTGCGTTACTGAACGCATCATGAAGCGCTTCTTCAGCCAGATCAAAATCCCCCAGCAAGCGAATCAGGCTGGCATAGATTTTCCGGGCCTCCTGCCGGTACACCTCATCAATTCTGGCTTGTACAACATGCTTTGCCACAGGTGCTGTCATATCGTTCCCTATGTTGTCATCGATCAGTTGACCAGCCCGGCCATCTAAGCAACCTTATCTCGAACGATGAGAACGATGTTGCCATTTCAACTCGGGGATGTGAATCCTCTGCTCAGCCGACCCATTCCAGTCCACCACAAACCCAGCCCGCTCAAGCGCTTGCTGTATCATTTGTCCAACGTTGAGCATTTCAGGGCCGGTCCAATTTAAATGCGCATAGGCAAGGAACAAACCGCGACCATTCAAAGCACTTTCTACATCCTGACCGTGATAAAAACAATAGCCAAAGAATGTACCTTTCGGATACGCATTGATTGCATCTTGCGCATCTTCATGACCATCCGACTGGGTATATCCTGCGTTGTGCAAACACAGAACACCTCTCTTCTTTAAATCCTGAAAGACACTTTTGAGTCGGTCAACATCAGTTACCTCTGGCCAGGACGGCTCAGCAGCTAACTTTTTGCTGAACTCAGTCCCGACGGAATCACGCAGCATATTCTCATCTGCGCCTTCTTCCAATAAATCAGAAATAATACTTTGAACATCATCTGGGGTATCAAATCCTCCCCAGACATGCACCTGAATTGCTTCTAAAATAGATTGGTTCGTCTCATTCTTATTTATGTCCATCGCAACAGTCAGGCAACTCGTTAAAGATAAAATTAGGAACAAACACCACTTCATGCTGAATCAATTATCCTTTTATATTGAGTACTGCATCTTCAACCAGAGTGAGGTAATCCTTCTCATCAGATAGTTTCAGCAGCACAGAGAGGGTTGCCGTTTCAATGGATTCCGGTATCGGTTCGAAATCGGCATCAACAGAAAATTCAAACCGGTGCGGGTTTTGCCTCTGCAAAGCAGCCTGCACTTCCCCGAAACTGAGCCTTGCTTCCTCAGCCATCTTGAATGTGTATGCGGTCTGCGCTGGTGCCTTCAAAAAAAGACCATTCTGCGGAGCAATCGTCTGTTCTGAGATCAAAACCAGAGGAAAACGATATTGCCTGATGCCGTGATTCGTTTCAGCGTCCAAGGTGAGCCGGATACTTTGCACATCAATTTTCACGGGCTCATGAATCAGAACTTTCGTCTTCAACTGTGCGGGTTGAAGGTTCAGAAAGTCCGCTTGATCAAAAGAACGCAACGCCAGCATTGTGCTGAACGGGATACTTGAGCATCCGAATGATACGAGACAAAGTACGCTGATAAAGAAGTATCTCACTGTTGTTTCCCTCTCCCGCTCACACTGGCATTTGAATGCGAAGTTTCACGCAGGATTCTGATTTCAATTTCATGCCAATGTTTTCGGAGATAAGATCGATGAAACCATTGCAACCTGAGATTCAGAATTCGGCAGACCGAAGCATAAGGTGCCGACTTGATTTGGACAATTCTTGCCACAAGCCAGTTTTCATCAAATCCGGCCCACTCGCCCGCGACGCTCAATACGTTTTGATACAGCGCCGGGGAAACCTCATCAAATAAAATCGCTTTCAGGGTTGCGACAGAATAAGGAGACGCAACACAGGTCCGAACAATCCATGGGTAATTCTCTGCGGCATCCGCATCTAAAAACAAATGAGAAAATGCAACCCACACAGCACTTCTGTGTTTCAGCTCAGCTGGCGACAACTTCATTGCCCCATCTCACTCACCGAATGAATGGCATACGCGAACATGGCCGATCATCTCCAGTCTCCTGATCAAGCACCCAGCAAAGGCAGGTGCTTCACCTTCTGATAAGTCATGCCCAGGGTAAGACAATGCAAAATAACCGGCTCCGGTATGGCTTCACCGCGATTCAATACAATCGCGCGGTTGCCCTGAAAAGTGAGCACATCACCGTAAATCTCCCGGAACGTATCCACGAGCTTGGTATTGCAGTTAAAAAACAGGTAAAAATAATCTGGAGATTTGCGCTTCCAGTCCATGCGAATCGGACTCCCGGACTGAACGTGATAACTGGGCTCACCCCACTTCAGCGATTCAGTGATATCCCCCAGTTGTAAGTCATCCGCAATCTTAAAAATCAGCGTTCTGATTTCAACCAGTTTTAACCGGACATCCTGCGGATAATCATCAAAACGCTGAGAAACAATGCTATCCATCGAGCACTCCTTTGTCTGTCAGTGTGGCAGCGCACATGAGCACAAGCCCTCTAAAAAGTAACTTTTCCTCAGATTGTTTCAACGCTATCCAGCGTATTGAAAGAATCAAAACCGGTAACTGAACTCAATCATGTGAAAATCTGCCCCTGTTGTATCAGACCCATTCAGGCCAGCATCTGAATAATGAAGAAAACGGTAGCCGACGCCAAGCGATTCATACACAGGGACAGACACACCGAAAGTCAGCGCAAACTGAAAAGGTCCCCCGAAATCCTGCACACCAAACCGATGTCGGCTGAATAAGGCGCCGCCGGCACCTAAATCCAGTAAGAACCGACTGTCTTCAGTCCCCAGTGTGACTTCGGGTATGGCAGAAATCACCAGTGCACTTTCCCCCGCCCCTCGCAATAGGCCGCCACTGACCATCAAACGAGTCCGCACGGCCCACCTTGTCGAAACATAAGGCTGCCAGGGAAACCCATAGTTCGCCGCCACTGAATATTCCTCAAAATTCTCGGGCGCATCCTCGCCGAGCAGCGTCTGTTCAGAAATTCGGGCACGAATGCTGAGGCTCTCTAAGTTCAGTATTTCTGCTGCACTCAGAGGCGACAGGCAAAAACCGCAGAAAATGAGCAGCAAACGCCCCCACACAGCAGCAACACTGAGTTCAGAGTCCCGCGTCCGCCAATGCATGAGATTTAATGCTGCTGTCACGATCAACTTTCCCCCTGCCTCAACAATTGGGTGAAGCGAAACCGCAGGCAAAACCTGCTGCGCTTCATACAGGATAGTCGGCGGCTCACTAACATTATGACGCTTGTTTCTTGCCATCCTAATGGCAGATTGCGGAAATATTCGATGATTTTTTACAATACGATGTCAATACACATTCATCTTAATTTCAGGATGATCCTTGATGCCATACATCTCTTCCAAAAGTTTAAAATAATCCTCCAAAGGCGGCATGCCCATTTCTGCTCTTCTCTCATTCACTGTTGCTGGATTTTCAATAGGTTCAATCACGATGATGCCTTCATCAAAGCGAGCCTGAGTGCCATAGATTTGTTTGTTGTCTTTCGCGAGAAGCACTCGATCGGTGATCAATGCAAGTTGCTGTCCGGTGATCCCTTCACCATTCAGATAAGATTGCCTGAGCTTCGGGAGCATTTTTACTTGAAACTCTAAATCCGGCGAATGTTGGATGATCAAAAAAGCGGAACGAATGCCTTCCGTACCCACCTCTGGGGCAGTAAACCAGGAACGACCTTCAAGCATTTTTTTCAGTTTCGATGTATTCACTTCATCTATCTTCGATACTTGCGCGCGTAATTCTTCAGGCGCTTGATGCCGGCCTGACTGACCAAGCACCCGGCGGATTTCCTGATCAACTGCAGCCATCTCTGATAATTGAGACTGTAATTGTAGGTTGACTTCAGCAACGGTTGAAAAGGAGGCCAGAATAAGGAAGTAAAGACTTTTCATTGTCAGAAGACCTTTTGCATTTCATGCGTCATTAGGATTCAACAGGCAGGCTACCGCCCATGGCAGTCAAGCCACGCAGGGAATCATCGAAACGGTATGATAAGCGGCTGCGGATCAAGTTTCACGAAACAATGAGAATCCATTTGCATATGTGTGGTTTGGCGCAAAGTCCAATATGAGAAGGAAGCTGCCCCGTATCGAAAGGCCAGGTGACAGTTGAAATACTGTGAGTGGTTGATCTTAGCTGACCAAATCTGATGAAGAAGGACACCTCCGTCTCGGATGCCCTTCTGAAGTTTCGAATTTCAGTCGCTCCGCCAGTCACACGGATATCTGGGGGATATTCTTCATTCTCCCGTCTTCAACACTTCAACGCTGGGCACAACTGAATCAGAGGCACTCCCTTTTGACTTGGCATGAAGAAAATGCAACACAGTCAGACCAATCCATGAGAAAAAAACAAAAAACAGATCCGTTAATTCAAATAAAATATAACAAATGACTATATTTTTTATGAAATTGGACTCTATCCAATACAGGAAGTACATATCTTTCAGGTACGCTTGGTTATCTATGTAGTTAAAAACCAGATATAAGATGCTACAAACGACAATTGATTTAAAAATAATCACATAATTATTTTCAGGAATCTTGGCTTGCCAAACTGCATAGCAAAACAATGGAAGCGCAATCATTAAAAAGAGAGTCGTCAGGGTATACTTCACAAGCGCATCAAGGATAACCCATATAATCCAATCATCATAACGGCCAGAGATCCGATCAAAAAATGATGATTCTTTGATTGCATCGGTGACAGTTGACATTGGAACATCCCAAAAATATACAACCTCTCTAAATACAAAAAACAACAAAGAGAAACCAACACCAAATAATATGGATTTCAATCTAATATTCATTCATTATCCTTCGGGCGTCCTTCATTGATCATGCCATGACAAACTTCCTGTACACCCTAAGTCTGATTCAATCAAATAAAAAAGTGAGCATGAATCACTCACTTTTTTTGGCTATTTTACGACCGTTATTTTTCCGCTGAATACGGATCTTCGGCCAGCAGGTATGCACGCAAATCGGCTTTTTGCGGCTGAGATTGCAGCCACTCTCGGAAAGCTTTCACTTTAGCGTAATTCTCCGCTCCGAATTTGTCCTGATAGATATCACGAAAGTTATGCTGCGTGCTTTGCTCGCGGATCTGATGCTGCCAATGTTTGGTGACAACGGCATTCAGGGTGCCTGCCAGACCTTCACTTTTCAACAGTTCCCATTCGCCACGGTCAAGCCAGAGGCCGCCGACGGCAGCACTGTAATCAACGCGATGGTCGTTTTGTGCCGAAATACGGAATTTGTTCATGATGGTGCCAGTAACCGGACATAGCAACGCTTTCTTCGTATCCTGAGATTCCTGCTCGAAATCGATTTGTTCCGAAAACTGATAGTCCGGATTTCTGTCTTTCCAGGCCACGAAGTCTTCAATCAGAATCCAGTTCCCCTCGCATGAAGAACAGGTATGGGCTCTGAACTGCCCTTCAATAAAGCTTGGGGTTAAATGACCTTGCTTACAGCTTGTACATTTCATTACATTTCCTTCACGATGCGATCAAACAAAACTGCTGCCAGTCTGAATGCAATGCAGCAGTTTTATCTCAAAGTAACTGGATTAGGCGGTAATACCTTTCGGATTCGGACCGAAATCATTGTCTCCCGGTGTACTGTCTACAACCATGAAATAGATGCCAGCAATCAAACCAACCACGGGGATAAATGCAATCAGGACCCACCAGCCACTACGGTTACTGTCATGTAAACGGCGAACGGTCACGGCTAACGAAGGCAAGAAAATAAAGAGAGAATAAAGCATAAACAATGCCTGACCTGTACCAACCGAGGCATCAATTGTCATCAGAATCACTTGAATCACAAAATTGGCCAGCCAGAATAACCAATATTCTTCGCGACGCGCTCTGCCAGTGAAATTTACATAATTTTCAATTGCTTTCATATAGTTTTTCATGCCAACTTGCCTTTTCTTTTATTGTGTCATTACAATTGTGAGTGATGTATAAGATTTGATTTACGATTCAGAGCACAGGGCTGTGCAATCAAACACCATACATACTGTCTTATAGGCGACAGGCAGCAGGCTTTATTAACAATTTCTTAAGGAGATAAAATCCACTGATTGTCAGCATGATGCCGACACTCAAAAGCATCAATTGAGTCTGACCCAAGGAGATTCCATCAGCGACACTACTCGGATCATATTCATAGAGTTGCCACATCCACAAGGCGAGTGCGTTATATCCAGCATGCATCAGGAGACACGGCCAGAGTGAGCGACTTTTCACGAACACCCAGCCCATGAATGTCCCTAGAATATAAGCCACAGGGATTTGAAATATATTCAGATGGACTGCTGCAAAATCATCGCGGACAGCATAATCGATACACCTTCAGAGTAATGTTTTAAAAAACCTTCAGGATGATCCCCCTGAAAATAATTTCTTCCAAGGGTGCAACGAGACACACCGCCACCACAGAACCAAACCGTCACGCATCTGTTTTGCGTTAAACGCCAGATCAGGTTCTCCTGGCACCAGGTCATAGAACAGGAATTGACTCAGAAATTGGATCCAAACTATAGTGCCCGCAACAACCAACATCACCGGCACGGACAGTAAAGCCATTGTTGCTTTCACTGAATTAGGGCTGTCATGAAACAGTTTTGACCATGACAATTTGTTGAGCAAAACAATCCCCGTGATCACCAGAAATCCTGAAATCAATGTATTCATGGCGATAAAAAAATCTGTGTCATTGTCAATATCCATCCCGATAGCCATCAAGATCACAGATAAAATCATGTTGACAGAAATCAGGCTTATTGAAATAAACAGGGCCCCAAAAAAACTGGTCAGGTCATATTTTTTCTTCATATACAGGCCCCAGGCTCATTCATTCTCACAGAAAGACAACTCTTTCGTTCAAATCTCATCAAGAATGAACGGCCAGATGAATCAATCTTATTAAAAAACAGAAAAAAACGGCCTGCATATGCAGACCGTTCATTGTTGAAATCAGAGAAATGTAAGCCGACAGATTTATGATTTCAGCAGTGCCACCGCTGTATGGCGGTGGACATTCGCCTGCGCCGTCACGACCTGAAAAGTCGCTGCAAAAGACTGATGATTCCGCATGCTCTGAAGCTTCTCATCAATCTGTTCTGAGGATTGTGCCGACATGGCTTTTCCGATTTGGCTATCCAGATTGCTCTGGAAAGCACGAAGCTGATCCAACCCTTTCGAAACCTGTTGCAGCCCCTGATTCACCTGACGCATGGTATGACGGATTTGTTCGCCATCCGCCAGCTTCAGGGTCATCTGCTCAATCCCCTGCGGCTCAGGCTGCAGTTTAATCCGGTTGGGCTGGCCTGCCGGATAGCGGTGCCCTTGCCCGCTGATGGTGACATGCTGACCCATGGCCTGAAAATCAGCATGACCCGCAGAGAAAACCATGTCGCCGTTTTCATTTGACGCGGCGCGCAGACCCAGCGGGATCACAGCACGATCGATGTGCTGCGTCAGTTGACGGTCTGTTTTGGTCGCATCCAGTGACAACAGCACGGTACCGCGATCCTGAATCGTCAATTGCAGTTGCTCGCTTTGCTGGCGCTGACGAACCAGATTCAGCCCATTGACCGTGAAGTCCTGTTTTGGCTCCCCTTTCGACTGAAACTCCAGCTGGCTGTTCAGCACCCGATCACCGTCGAAACGGCCTGCGTTCAAGGCTTGATTCACATGGTTGTGATGCCGTTGCAGCTGATCAATTCTGCCCTGAGTAATCGCGGTCGAACTGCCCAGCATCTGAGTCAGAATTTTCTTCATGCCCTGCAGGTCACGTCCCACCGACACCAGGCTCTGATACGCAATCTGACCCCGAGTGACTTGCTCCTGACCCTGTGAAAACAGTTCACTGGCAGCTGTGTAACCCCCCTGCACCACTGCAGGACGACTGACCGTTTGCGTTTCCTTCAGTGCGGAAACAGAGCCACCGGCTTGCGCCGGTGGAGTAATTGTTGCCTTGTCATTTTTCAGCAGAGATACCGACTGTTGCCGGATCTCTGCAGTCGAGTTCACCATAGTGTTCTCTCTTCCTTATAAGCGATCGAACAATGACAGATCGTTAATCTTGGTAAAACTGGCCTGAGAGGCCTGAAGTGCTGCAAGATAGTTGCTCAATCGAACCGAAGCTTCTGCATAATCCAGGTTCTTCAGGTCCCCTTCAACTTTGTCGACAAACAGCTTGTTGTCCACATGACCTTCAGCCATCAGTTCCAGGTTATTATGACGACCACCCATGTCTGTCAGTGCGCCCAAAACGTTGCCGTAGGTATCATCAATGGCATCCAGCGTGTCAGCCACTTCAGTTCTGAAGTTTGCTGTCGGCGCCTGAAACTCAGCGATCAGGTCATCAATTTTCTGGAAAACCGTGGCGCCGCCACCCAGGTTCAGCAGATCCTGCGCCGTCACGTTGGACTCCATGGTGACCCCTTTGGCCACGGTCACCAGACGTTTGTCCGCATTGCCGTTCAGGGTATACCCGGCACCTGTATCCGTCAGCGATTGTGTCCCGGTCATGGTACCGGAAAACAGATAAATGCCTTCTTCGTCCTGAGCGTTGAAGACTGCCATCATGCCGTCTTTCAGGCTCTCCATCTCCGAGATGATGCCCTGACGATCTTCCGTTGTCATGGTGCCGTTCGAACCCCATAGCACAAGATCACGTAAACTACGTAAACTCTCGCTGGCCGTATTTAAATAGGCTTCCTGACTTGACAACGTTGTTCTCACGTTCGCAATGTTGTCCTGATACTGAAGCAATGCGCTACCTTCACGATTCAGGTTGAGCATTTTGATTGAGTCGATCGGATCATCCGACAACTTGGTCAAACGGTCGCCCGTCGACATCTGCTGCATCACCTGACCCAGACCCACATTATTGTTTTGCAGGCTGGCAAGCATCATCTGGCTGAATTGAGTGTCACTGATACGCATTTGTCACCCCTTAAAACATTGCAAGCACGGTATCGAACAGATTGTTCGCAGTGCTAATCACTTTCATGTTTGCCTGATAGGCGTTCGCAAACACCATCAGATTGGCCGCTTCCTCATCACTGTTGACTGAGCTCAGGTTTTCTTTCACCGCAATGGCTTCAGAATTCAGTTTATCGGCCGCATTCGAGTCCGAGGTCACCTGACGCGCTTTAATTGCGGTATCGCCAACCATCGATGTGAATGCATCGCTGACCGACACATTGCCGTAACCCGTAATGGCAAAAGTCTGGTTACTCAAGCCAATCAAGCTCGTCAGCACATCACTGTTACCAGGCGTGCCATCGGATGAAAATGCCAGATCATCGGCTTTCAGCGGGTTAATTTTCAGGCTGGAAGACGGACTGGCCGGATCATAAGCAAACAGCGGCTGACCCGGATTTCCGTTCAGATCCTGACCTGTTGCCAAGGTATTGTTGAAAGCATCTGCCATGGCAACTGCCATTTCATCCAACGTCTGGCGGAAAGGCAGTAATGTATCGACCTGATAGTCAGAAATTGCGCCCAGTTCACCACCAATATCCCCTTTAATCGGGAAACGCTGGCCAACGAAATCAATCTCCATGTCTGCCAGATACGGATCCGCCGGATCCGGCACTGCTTTCAGCTGCGCCGCCTGATCGCCCAGCACCAGTGGCTGACCGGATGCCAGTGTCACCTGTAAACTGCCATCCGGCTGCTTGTTGCTTTTAATCGACATCAGTTCCGACAACTGGCCTACCAACGCATCACGTTCATCCAGAAGATGAGACGGGTTGCCGCTGGTCGCACTCATTTCGACGATGCGGTCATTCACATCTGCGATGTTCTGCAACAGGCTGTTGCTCAGTGCGACTGCAGCCGAACGCTGATCACTCAGGTCTTTATGCTGAGAGTAATATGACTCCGACAAGGTGTTGAAACGTCGGGTCAGGGCATCGGCTTCACTGATAATCTGCTGACGCAGCGGGGCCGATTCTGGCTTGACCGAGGCATCGTTCAGTGCCGCGTACAAGTTATCCAGCCCCATGGAAATATTGAAGCTGTCCGCACCCATCACGCTTTCCAGCTGAGACATATTGCTGAGATAACGGGATGAATAAGACGCCTGGCTTTGGGTCGCCCAGGTTTGTTTCACAACATATTCATCAGACACACGACGGATACTGGTGACTTCAACACCATTACCCGCGGAGTTGCCCAATTTAGCGCTTGGACCAAGCGCGGCATACATCGCCTGCTGGCGGCTGTATCCCGGTGTATTGACGTTAGCAACGTTTTGCGCGGTAACGTCAAGACCTGCACGGTTTGCATTCAAACCGGTTAATGCAATATTGATAATACTCATTCAGATCCGCGCTCCATTTTCGCATCAATCTTAGAAATTAACGGCTGCTGAAATGCCATACTGCTGATGGCAGAAGTTGAATTGCCAGTCTTGGTCTGCTCATGATTTAAGGCGGCCTGGCCAGACTGGGCGTTAAATTTACCAATCGGCTCATACGCCGCATGATTTGCAGCAATGTGATCGCTGTTCCTCTCTGCGCCCGGCGTAGCCGGGCTCAGTTGCTTGATCAGCATGTCGGCAATCCCGGCGCTCTGGCTTTTTGCCATATTCATTGCCAGCTGACCGTCGTAAAAATCACGGAACACGCCCTGCTCTTTACTGGAAAACGGGCTGTCCTCCGAGGCCAGCACATCGCTGCTGCTCCGCATCTGGCGCAGCACCATTTGCAGGAACATGGCTTCAAACTGCCCAGCGACTTCCTGCAGTGCCTGCTTTTTATCCGCCTGATATTTCAGGTTATTCACGGCACTATTGTCGTGATAGAGCATGACATTGGCCTGACCATCAATTTTCATGGTGACTCCTTCCCCGCCAGATTAAATAACCACCAGCTCCGCATTCAGCGCACCCGCTTCATGCAATGCCTGCAGAATAGACATCAGATCATCCGGTGTTGCACCCAGACTGTTGACTGCATCCACAATGGTGCTCAGCTCTGTGCCTTCCGGCCAGATATACATCGGTGCTTCGTCCTGATTGATATCAACCAGCGAGTTATTCACCACTTTGGTCTCCCCATCAGCAAAAGCATTCGGCTGACTCACCGCCTGCATTTCTCGGATAGTCACGGTCAGACTGCCATGACTGACGGCCGCTGCACTCACAGTCACATTCTGACCCACCACCACGGTGCCGGTGCGGGAATTAAAGACCACACGTGCCGGACGACGGCCTTCTTCAACTACCAGTTCTTCCAGCATCGACATAAAGGTCACGCGCTGCTGAGTATCTAACGGCGCCTGCACTTCAATCTTGGCTTGGTTGATCGCCGTTGCGACACCCGGGCCAAAGGTATTGTTGACTGCACGGGAAATGTTCTTCGCCGTCGTAAAACTCGGGGTACGCAGGTTCAGCGTAATGTGCGGCTTTTGGTTGAAGTCCGTCGGTATTTCACGCTCGAGCGTTGCGCCGTTCGGAATCCGGCCCGTGGTTGGGGTGTTAATGGTGACTTTCGAACCACTCAGACCCTCTGCACTGGCCCCCCCAACAATCACGTTGCCCTGTGCGACTGCGTAAACCTCACCATCCACACCGCGCAGCGGTGTCAGCAGCAAAGTACCGCCGCGAAGGCTTTTCGCATCCCCCAGAGAAGAAACCACAATGTTCAGTTCCTGGCCTTTCCCGGCCATCGGATCCACATAAGCGGTTACACTGACGGACGCAACGTTTTTCAGTTTCGGGTCTGTCCCTTCACTGATCTGGACACCAAACTGGCGCAGCATATTGGTGACTGACTGGCTGGTGAATTTCACCTGGTTCCGGTCACCTGTTCCGTCCAGACCCACAACCAGACCGTAACCAACCAACTGATTACCACGAATCCCCTGCACATCAACCAGATCCATAATTGGCATAGACCCAGAGGCTTGAGCGGTCAGGGAGTGCGCCCCCCAGAGTGCGACTGCTGTGAACAGTAAAATAGTTTTCAGCGATTTCATCAGAATGGCATCCATGGGCTGTTGAAGAATTGCGTCAGCCACCCGGCTGAGTTGCTGTCGGCCAGTGCGCCACGACCGGAGTAAGTAATGCGGGCGTCACCAATGCGCTGAGAAGACACCTGGTTATTCCGGTTGATATCATCCACACGCACGATGCCGGACAAACGGATGAACTCATCCCCCTGATTCAGACGCAGCCATTTTTCACCGCGAATGCGCAGCACACCATTTGGCAGCACTTCGTTCACGGTCACCGTGATCGCGCCCTTCAGCTTGTTGCCCTGAGAGCTTTGCGCTGAACCATCAAAACCACGGCTGGCATCAATGCTGGCCGAGAGATTATTGGCGGTGTAATTCCCAATGACAGGTGCGGTGATCCCCACCTCTGAATCTTTCGAAAATGTTGTGTCTGCCTTTTTCGACGACTGGGTTTCTTCATCCAGAACAATCGTCAGAATGTCACCGACCCGATATGCACGACGGTCCTGAAACAACGTCATCATATAGTTGTTTCGGTAGAGGCTGCCGTCGGTTGCATCCGGCAATGAGTAATCCAGTACCGGTGGCGCAAAGGCTTCATCATCTGGTTGCGGTGTTGTGAATTCAGGGCGCAATGTGCACCCTGTCAGTAACACCATGAGAAATGGAATCAGCCACTTCATAGGATTTCCTTTCGGTGTAAGCATTAGACGGACTGTGCGACGAACTTCAGCATGTCATCGGCAGCAGAAACGACTTTGGCGTTCATTTCATAAGCGCGCTGTGTAGTGATCATGTCGACCATCTCTTCCACAACCTGAACGTTGGAACCTTCCAGTGCGCCCTGCTTGATTGAGCCCGCACCATCCAGGCCCGGCACCAGTTCATCCGGCTGACCACTGGCTTCAGTCTGGCGATACAGGTTGCCGCCCAATGCTTCCAGACCCGCCGGGTTCACAAACTGCGCCAGAGTGATCTGACCCAGTTCTTGTGGCTGCGGGTCGCCTGCAACCTGCGCCGACACAATACCGTCGACTGAAATGCTGATGCGGGTTGCGTTGTTCGGGATCTCAATTTGAGGCACCAGAGGCAGGCCCTGAGTGTTCACCATCAGGCCTTCAGAGTTCACGTGGAACTGGCCGTTTCGGCTGTACATCAGCTCGCCGTCAGAGTTTTCGATCTGGAAGAAACCGCCCCCCATGATGGCCATGTCCAGTTCCTGATTGGTGTTCGAGTTGTTGCCCTGTGTGAACACCTTCTGGGTGCCGACAACGCGCACACCACTACCCAGCTGAACACCCGTCGGCAGTTCGTTCACCTGATCCACCGGTGCACCCGGCTGGCGCTGAATGGTGTAGAACAAATCTTCGAAGACAACGCGATCGCGTTTGAAGCCAACTGTGTTTACGTTTGCCAGGTTGTTCGAAATGGCGGTCATCTTGGTGTCTTGCGCCGCCATACCTGTTTTACTGACCCATAATGCAGAGTGCATGCGAGTTCTCCTTATTCTTAACCGTTGCGTAGCAGGCGGTTACCAGCCTGAGCGAGTTTTTCTGCGGTTTTCATCATCCGCACCTGCATTTCAAAATTACGTGTCAGAGACATCACACTGACCAGCTCATCAATGGCGGAAACGTTACTTCCTTCCAGATGTTCCGGGGCCAGTTTCACGGTCGCATCGGCAGCAAAATCATTACCGTCACGCGCCTGAAGCAAACCGTTATTGATTTTCTGAACCGTATTGTTTTCCGGTTTCACCAGTTTGATCTGGCCGACTTCAAGTTCTGCGCCGCCACCCGGTGGGATCACAGAAACCATCCCGGTTTCACTCACATCAATGCTCTGATAAGCCGGAATGACGATTGGATTGCCTTCTGCCATCACCGGGAAGCCGTTGATGGTCAGGTTGCCTTCCTGATCGATTTTCATGTTACCGGCACGGGTATATGCTTCGGTCCCGTCAGGTAGCTGTACGGTCAGGAAACCATCGCCGTTCACCGCGATATCCAGTTTCCGGCCAGTCTTCACCATGTCGCCTGAATCAAAACGCGTGGAAGCCGAGTTGGTCACGACCATGGTGCTGCCATCAAAACCACGGCCTTCAATGGCGTAGCTGCGGGCGCGTTCCATGTCGGCACGGAAACCTGTGGTGTCTGCGTTTGACAGGTTGTTAGAGCGCACTTGCTGTGCGCTCAGTACCCGGCTGGCCCCACTGGTTGCTGTATAAAGCAAACTATCCATTTACGAACCCTTAAATCGCGTTGAACAGCGCCTGAGTCAGCTGCTCTGTGGTCGAGATAGTTTTAGCGTTCGCCTGATAGTTGCGCTGTGCTGTCATCAGGTTCACCAGCTCACTGGTCAGATCCACGTTCGAACCTTCCAGTGCACCCGGCGTCAGACCACCCAGCGTACCGCTGCCAGGCTGACCAGTAATCGGTGCACCAGACGCGAAGCTTTGCTGCCAACCGGTGTTGCTCACTTTCACCAGCGCCTGCGGGTTTGCGAAATCAGCCAGCATCACCTGACCTTGCAGCAGGGACTGACCATTGGTGTAAGTGGCGTAAACCATGCCGTTATCTTCAACACGCACACCCGTCAGCTCACCGGAAGAATACCCGTTCGGGTTATTCGTGCTGGTCCCGAAGTCTGCACCGAACTGCGTCGTACCCTGCAGATCGATATCAACGCTCATCGGGTCAGCACCCGCTGGGTTAAATGCCACGTTAAACGGTGCGACCGGTGCGTTCAGCGTACCGTCGGTGTTAAATGTTGCTGCCTGAGTCGCAGCAGGGGCTGCACCGTCCACAGACACATGGATGTCCCATGCGTTCGCACCCGTTTTCACGAAGTACTGTGTCATGGTGTGCGGGTTACCCAGCGAGTCATACACCTTGGTGGTGTAAGACGAGTTATACGTGTCGTGATCCGTCATATCGAACGGTGCAACCGCCGGGGTATTCACGCGGGAGTCGAAGTTCGCCACAAAATCAATGCGGTCGGTCGCTTTCGCCGCCAGAGAAGCGGTTTTAATCTGCAGATCGCCTGTTGCGCCAGATTGCAGGTTGTTGTTGGCATCTACGGTATAGCCTTGCAGCTTCATCCCGGTGTTGCTGGTGATGAAGTTGTCTTTATCTGTGTTGAAAACACCAGAACGGGTATAAACCACCTGACCTGAGGTATCTTTGGTAACAAAGAAACCACTGCCGCCAATCGCCAGATCCAGTGAACGGCCGGTGCCGGACACGTTGCCATTTTTATCGAAGTTCTGGGAAATGGAAGCCACTTCCACACCGCCAGCCTGCAAACCGTTGTAAACGGATGCGAATTCAGTCCGTGACTGTTTGAAGCCCGTGGTAGACACGTTCGCAATGTTGTTACTGATGGTATTCAGTTGAGTATTGGTGGCTCCCAGGCCACTCAGCGCGATATCAAAACTCATGTTATCCTCGTTATCTTGTATGAAAATCAGCTGCCGAACTGGCTAATCTGGTAGAAAGGAACACTGCCGACACCGGCAACATTCACCAGGGCAGAACCCCCGTTACTCGGAACTCGAACCTGCTCAACCTCACCTGCCAGCAGTATTTTTGGCTGAGCCTGTCCTTCCTGCAATTCAACGGATACGGTGTAGTTCCCTTTCGGTAACCCCAGTTCTTCCGCATCAATCGAAAAATCTAAATCGCCAGCACCATGCGCACCCAGCGCGACTTTGGACTTCCGGCCATATTCATCTTCCAGAATCAGGTTGACCTGATTTGATGCATGCGCCAGTTCGATTTTTCCGCTCTGGACACTGTCTTCGTCCAGCGCCATCTCATTGGTATCGACATACACGGTCTGTCCGACCAGACCCGCCGTTGCCAGCACCTGCATGTTGTCCATCAAGACCATGCTGTTTTGCATCATCTTGGCCATGTTCTCGGTACTCTGAACCTGCGAGAACTGCGCCAGCTGACCGACATATTCCGTGCCGTCCAGCGGGTTCAGTGGATCCTGGTTTTGGATCTGCGCCACCATCAGAGTCAGGAATTCGTTTTCCAGCGACTGAGCGCTGTTGGCATTTCCCTGAACGCCGGTCTTCGCGCCCGTCGCTGTATTCGGTGAATCACCGTTCAGCGCGGTGTACTGTGCTAGACTCATCGTCCTTCTCCCAGCCTCAAGAGGCCCTGCTGCATGCTTTTCACATTCGCCAGCACTTCCACATTGGTCTCGTAGCTGCGCGTGGCTGACATCATGTCTGCCATTTCCGCCACCACATCAATGCCCGGATAGAAGACATAGCCTTCATCATTGGCCAGCGGATTGCTTGGCTCAAAGCGCTTATCGACTTTGCCTTCGTGCTTGACCACATCCACAATGCGCACTTCTGCATTCGGATACACGTCTTTCTCAGCCGAAAGTTGTGTCTGGCCGTAGACCGTGGCAAACACTGGCTTCAGTGCTTTGTACGTATCGTTCGGGTTGCTGGCGACTGCGTCTGCATTCGCCAGGTTACTGGCTACCGTGTTCAGACGAACGGTTTGCGCCGTCATGGCAGAGCCAGCGATTGAGTAGATGTCCGTAAAAGCCATAGTGATTAACGTCCCTCAATTGCTTTTGCCAGCCCGCTGAATTTCATGTTCATGAAAGTCAGGCTGGTTTGAAAATCCATGTTGTTCTGGGCAAACTTGGCTTGCTCAACACCCAGTTCAACGGTATTGCCGGTTTGACTGTTCTGATAAGGCACGCGATATTTCGCACTCACAGCCATTTCCGGTGGCGGGGTATCCACGCGTGAGCTTGTGTTTTTCATCACGGTTTCAAAAGCCAGGTCTCTGGCGTAATACCCAGGGGTATCGACATTTGCTAAGTTGCTTGCCAATACTTTGCTGCGCTGTACCCTGAAATTGAGCGCATCAGGATGAACACCGAGCGCATTTTCAAAACTGATCGCCATTGTTGTTCCTTAATTCGGTCACGCTTACGCAGTTAGTCACGCTGTATTCATAAACAAGAAACATGCCAATATTTTATGCTTTATTTTTCAGATAGTTACAAAGAGGAAGGGAAGCGGAACTTCCGCATTTCAACCCGTAAGCGGAAGTCAGGAAATGTCGCTTTCAGCGCAAAAATATCCGCCCTGATCACCCTGAGTGTGTTGACGTCATCGGTACAGGCCAGTGACAGAACACCGCTGGAGACGAAGCAACTTTCGTCGTGGGTCAACACGAAAATCGAACAGGAAATCGCCAGTTACGCGAAAAGACAACGCTGGCCAGACTATGAAACTGAAATTGAACTCAGTATTCCTGCCTCGGCAGACCATTTGCCGGCCTGCCCGACGGCTTTGTATATCAGTGCAGCGGATCAGCAAAACCTGCCGGTTGGCTATTTACGACGTCAGGTGGAATGTCAGTCGGGTTCGCAACCCTGGAAACTGAATGTCACGGCACAGGTCCGCTTAAGAATTCCTGTGATCGTGGCAGCCACCCATATCCGGCGGGATACAAAACTCTCGGCAACCATGCTCAAAACACAGACACTCACCCTCAGCCGGGATGAAGCCTTTGCAACCCGTCCGGAACAGGTGCTCGGACAGCGCACGCTACGTCGGATCCGCAGTGGTCAGGTCATCAGTCCGCTTCAGCTTCAGCCCCTGTGGCTGGTTGAGGACGGCGAAAGTGTCATGATTATTGCAAGTAAAAACGGGATGGAAGCGAGCATGAAAGGCGAAGCCCTGCAAAATGGGGTTAAAGGTGAGCAGATCTCTGTCCGCAATAGTACTTCAGGCAAGGTCATTGATGTGATCGTGGTTGACCGGGGAAAAGTCCAAACAATTTTTTAATTTCCGGCGGAAACGGTCGCCCTTCCTGATCAGGGAAGTAATTTGACCTTCATTCAAAAATCAGCGGTAAAATTTCAGGCAGGATAAGTTCATGAAAATCGACAAAGTTTTTAATTCTCAGGTGGCATCGTCCACTCAGCGTCCATCCGGCCCGGCACAACTTGAAACCGCAGGCAAATCGAAAAGCCTTGAACCTGTCATCAGCACCAGTAACCAAGTGATTGCTGAGGCGCAGAAAGAGCTGGCCGAATTGCCGGAGATCGACATGGAAAAAGTTGCTGCCGTGAAACAAGCACTGGCAAAAGGTGATCTGAAACTGGACGTAGAAACATTGTCCAGTGCGATCCTTGAGTTCCATACCGGACACAACTGAGGTCTTTATGAGTAAACAGCAGATAGTGAAAACACTGATTCAGGGGATTCGTCGCGATCTTCACGCTTATCAGCAACTGGGTCAGCTGATGCTGCGTCAGCAAGCAAGTTATCTGCAATTCGACGGCTCTTCTCTGTCTGACCTGGTCAGTCGTCAGGAGCCGTTACTGCTTCAACTCCAGCAAAGTGCAAAGCACAGGTCTGATCTACTGAAGTCACTGGGTCTGCCCGGAGACAAGCGCGGCATGGCGTTGTTGCTGAAACGACTGCCTTCTCCGCTCAATTTGAAGGTCCGTCAGAGCTGGCAACAATTGGAAAGCCAGATTCATTCATGCCAGAAAACCAATCAGGTGAATGGCAATTTATCGGCTTCTTATGGCGAAGTCTTACGCCAGCTCAAAGGTGAACCAGATTACGGCACAACCTTAATGCAAAGCTGAGATGAAAAAACAACACGGCACCCGCAGCCGGCTGATGGCTGTGTTGTGTCTGACAGGTCTGTTTTTATGGATACCGGGAACTGCGTCTGCTGACCCGGCGAACCCGTCTTTCTCGCTCAGTGCGGAAGCCCTTCAGGCGCAGGTCGACCGGCTGCTGCCACACAAAAAAGTGATTGAACGGCACTTGCTGAGAAACCGGGAGACCCTGCTGGCGATTGAGACATCGCTCCGGCAGAAATCCCTGCCCCTCAGCCTGGCCCTCTTACCCATGATTGAATCAACCTTTCGGGTTGATGCGGTATCTCATGCCAATGCAGCCGGCCTCTGGCAATTAATCCCGGCCACCGCGAAACGTTTCGGACTTCGGGTCGAACAGGATCACGATGAAAGGTTTGATGTCGCCAGAAGTACGCAGGCGGCCGTGGCTTATCTCTCGTTTCTGTACAAGAAATTTGATCAGGATTTATCGTTAACACTGGCCGCTTACAATGCCGGGGAAGGCCGGGTCAGCCGTGCCATGAAACGGGCGAACAGTCGTCAATTCAGTCAACTGGTTCTGCCCCGGGAAACCCAGGACTATGTCCATAAATTCCATGCGCTCCTCTCTGTTGTCGATTTGAAGACACTCACGCAACCTCCACCGTTATCGCCAGATGCACGCTGGTTGGCACTCCCCAAGGCGCCGACTGATCTGGAAAGCCGTATCCTCATGGATCTCTTTGCCAAACGTGACGTCATCAATATGGCGCCAGTCCAACCCCTCATTGCCTTATAACAGCGATCCTCGCACATCTGCGAACGGTTCCTATACTGAACATTGATATATTTATTAATGCGCTACTTGCCCCGCAATGAGTGCCCTTTCCATGTGCATCTAAAAGGACACGTTATGTCAGAGACGATTCAGGCTGGTCTGATTGGAATTTTTTGTCTGCTGCTGCTTTCCGGATGTGACCGTGAAGACGCACAAAATAAAGCGCTGATCAAAGCCCTCGAAAATAAAGTGGAGATGCTTGAACAGCAGCTGGACACCCAACCCGACACCATGAGCCTGAGTCAGGATGCCAACCGGGTGACTGAACTGGAAAATGAAGTCAATTCGCTGAGAGAGCGGCTGAGTCATCAGATCAGCTTCTCTGCGACGCTGGCACAGATCACAGAAAAAGGCTATCTGGAATGCGGTGTCAGCACAGGACTTCCCGGATTTTCCATGCCAAATGCCAAGGGTGAATGGCACGGGCTGGATGTTGAATTCTGTCAGGCGGTTGCCGCTGCGGCACTGGGCGACAAAGCCAAGGTCAAATTCATTCCGCTCAATGCCAGAGAACGCTTTAAAGCGCTGCAAAGTGGTGACATTGATCTGCTCTCCCGAAATACGACCTGGACACTTCAGCGCGACACGGCACTGGAACTGCATTTTGCCGGGGTTCTTTTTTACGACGGTCAGGGCTTTATGGTCAAAAAATCGCTGAATGCCAATACCGCGAAAGATTTATCCGGCGCCAGTATCTGTGTTCAGTCGGGCACAACCACGGAACTGAATCTGGAGGATTATTTCAAGCTCAATCAGCTCACTTATACGCTGGTGCCTTTTGATACGGCCAAAGAAACCATCGTCGGATTTGAAGAAAACCGCTGCGATGTCCTGACCGCGGATCAGTCTGGCCTCTATGGGCTGCGCCTGAGCCTGAAAAATGCAGAAGATGCCGTGATTCTGCCTGATATCATTTCAAAAGAACCCCTCGGCCCTGTGGTCCGGCAAGGCGACGACCAATGGTTTAACATCGTGAAATGGACGCTGAATGCCATGATCAATGCCGAAGAGCTGGGCATCACGTCAGAAAATATTGATACGATGAAAAATAGTGATATCCCAGAAATCCGCCGCTTTCTGGGCCTTGACGGTCCGCAAGGCAAAAGCCTTGGCCTGAATCCGGACTGGGCATATCAAATCATCAAGCAGGTTGGCAACTATGGCGAAAGTTTTGATCGCACTGTGGGTGTCCAGTCGCCCCTGCACATTCAGCGTGCGCAAAATCATCTGTGGTCACAAGGCGGCTTGCACTATGCGCCTCCGATCCGCTAGCATGAATGTCAGTTTCGTACTCTGGCGCGGACAGGCAAGAAAGTTACAGACTGTTACATCTTTGTACTCGGGATTTACACGTCCTCCAGTATCATGAGCTGCATGGTCTGTAAGATATTTTTCTTCTGTTTCGGCTCAAGAAATCAACCGCTTGCTATTGATTTCTGACGAAATGGTCGCCATATAAGGCATACTGGATTTCAACAATAACCCTAAGGGGAAGATTTTATGAACGATCGTATTGTCCGTAGTAATAGCTACGAAGGCGTACTGTCAACCAACAAGGTGCTGCGAAACACTTACTTCCTGCTGTCTCTGACACTGCTGTGGTCAGCGATGGTCGCTGGCGTTTCGATGGCATTTAACCTGCCATATCCTGGCATTATTATTACGCTGGTTGGTTTTTACGGTCTGCTGTTCCTGACCGAGAAAAACCGTGATAACAGCATGGGTCTGGTGTTCACCTTCCTGCTGACCGGCTTTATGGGTTATACCCTCGGCCCGATTCTGAATGCTTATATTGGCGCGGGCATGGGCAGAGTGATTCTGCCAGCTCTGGGTGGTACTGCATTAACCTTCATGGTGTGTTCAGCTTATGCACTGACCACCAAGCGTGACCTGTCCTTCCTGGGCGGTATGCTGCTGGCTGGTTTCATTGCTATTATCGTTGCCATGGTTGCAAACATCTTCCTGAAATTGCCAATGCTGTCGCTGGCAATCAGTGCGATGTTTGTGCTGTTCTCATCAGCAGCGATTCTGCTGACCACGCAGAATATCGTTCGTGGTGGTGAAACCAACTACATCTCTGCGACCGTGACGCTGTATGTGTCGATTTACAACCTGTTCATCAGCCTGCTGCAAATTCTGGGTGTGATGGGCAGCGACGACTAATTGAGTCGCGCATCATCATCTTGCGAAAGCGCCCTTCGGGGCGCTTTTTTGTTTTTCAGCCAAGCCAGACTTGCACCGTTTTCCGGGAATCACTATCCTTGCCGGGTTAACAACTGCGAGAAGTACCATGCTTGAACTGAACGGTAAAACGATTGAAACCGACGCACAGGGTTATTTGAAGAATGTGGCCGACTGGGCGCCCGAACTGGTGCCGTTGCTGGCTCAGGAAGAAGGCGTCGCGCTGACAGACGCCCATTGGGAAGTTGTCCATTTTGTGCGTGAATTCTATCTGGAATTTAATACGTCACCTGCGATTCGGATGCTGGTGAAAGCCATGGCAAAACAGTACGGTGAGGAAAAAGGCAGCTCAAAGTACCTGTTCAAGCTCTTTCCGAAAGGTCCGGCGAAACAGGCCACAAAACTGGCGGGACTGCCGAAACCGGCCAAATGCCTTTAAGCCTGTTCGATAATCTGCCGGAGTATCCACCACTCCGGCTACATAATTTCAAATCCATCTAAAGCCCGCCAGGCAACATCATCTCGGTTCAGGCTGTCCACCCGGGATGTACGGGGCCCGGTTTCCAGCCATTGAACCAATTGTTCAACTTTCTCCGGCTTACCGCAGGCCAGCACTTCGACACTGCCATCCGGTAAATTCTTTGCGTATCCGCTCAGACCAATTCTTAACCCTTCATGTGCGGTATGAAACCGAAATCCAACCCCCTGAACATGGCCCGTTACACGAACCATGACACAAATTTGTGACATAAATCACCTCAAGATCAGTCTGTTTTCATAGATAAAAAGATTAGTATTCACTGACGCTACAACACCTCATTCATTCAGGAAGAGAAAATGAAAGAAGTTGCATTTCGATGGATAGACAAGTACCTCATTCACCTCAAGCTTCAGGAGAAGTTCTATTTACTGTTCCTCCTCCCCCTTTTGGGAATGATCACTGTCAGTGCAATTTTAGCTGATGCTGGTGAAAAGCAGTATCAATCACTTATCACCCTCAATCTTGAATCTGCCGCCACTTTACTTGCTGAACAACAAGCGTCTCAGTCGGACGCTGCAGGGTTATTACAAGGAAGCCAGATTGCAATTGGCCGCGGCGAACATGCAGTTCCGGTACCCGGCATGCATTACAGTCTGATTTCGACGAATCAATCCAGCCTGTTTGATTTTCTGTCAGGGCTCCAGCTCACGCTTGCCGCTGGCATCATGATCATCACATTTGCGGCAGTCTATTACATCATGACATTCATTGGCGGCGCGATGTTCACCACCCACCGTGCCCTGAATACGCTGGCAGATGGCGATCTGACTCAGCGTCTGAATTTTTTCAAGGTCCGTGACGAATTCAGCCTGATTGCCATCACGATTGATAAAGTCGCTGAACGGGAACAACAACTGGTTCTGGCAACGCAGGAAGCCACCGCACTCATGCAGCAAATCAGCAGCGAGCTCCGTCAGCGCAGTATGAAGACGGAAAATCTGTCGACCGAACAGCAAGAACATCTCGATTCTCTGGCCAGCGCAACCGAAGAAATGGCTTCATCGATCCGCGAGGTTGCTGCCCATGCGCACGATACCTCTGAACAGACCCGAGAAGCACAGCAAGTGACGGAGCAAGGACGCTCACAGGTCGGCAATACGAAACAGGCGATCAACCAGCTGACCCGCGAGATTCATCAGGCTGCTGAAGCGGTGAATGAACTGGACAGCAATGCCGCGAAGATTGATGCCGTCGTCACAACCATCAACGCCATTTCAGAGCAAACCAACCTGCTGGCGCTGAATGCAGCGATTGAAGCGGCGCGCGCCGGTGAACAAGGCCGCGGATTTGCCGTGGTTGCAGATGAAGTCCGGACACTGGCAGGCCGCACGCAAACGGCAACCGTTGAAATTCAGCAGATGATTGAGTCACTGCAGAAGAACAGTCAGACGCTGATGAGCGTGATGCAAAGTACGGTCACCAATGCCGGGGAAAGTGAAACCCTGATGGATTCAGTGGATCAGCAAATCACACAGATTGCTGGTCGCAATCAGCACATCTCGGACCGCAGCACCGAGATCGCCGCTGCCGCCGAGCAGCAAGGCACCGTCGCCGATGGCATCGCCAGCAGTGTAGAACAGGTTCGGGAACAATCCCGGCAGGTCAAAGCCGTCATTGGCCAGACGGCTTCCGACATTGAACGCCTGAACCAGCAGGCACAGCAGCTCGAAGTGCTGATGAACGGCGTCAGAGCCTGATTCAGAACGAACCGCAATGCCTGTCTTCCCTCCCCTTTATCTGGGAGGGATATCCCTTCCAGGCTTCCCCTTGATCAGGTGAACTTCACTATTCCTGAAATGCCCTGACTTCCGGTTGATTTTCCGTCCTGCGGACAAGATAATACGCCCCCATTCTTTTACAGCTTCTGGTCTGAACATGACAGCTTCTATCTATCTGGTGAAAGGGCGTGAAAAATCGCTGCGTCGCCGCCATCCTTGGGTTTTTTCGCGTGGAATTCAGCGTGTTGAAGGTCAACCGGGTCTGGGTGAGACCGTAGACATCTTTGATCACAAAGGCGAATGGCTGGCGCGTGGTGCCTATTCTCCGCAATCTCAAATTCGTGTCCGTGTCTGGACTTTTGACCAGAACGATACCATCGACACAGCGTTCTTTATCAAACGCCTGCAGGCAGCGCAGCAACTGCGTGACATTCTGGCGGCACGAGACGGACTGACGGGCTACCGTTTGATCGCTGCAGAGTCTGACGGCTTACCGGGGATCACCATTGACCGTTATCAGGATTTCCTGGTGTGCCAGTTGCTGAGTGCCGGTGCAGAAGCGCAGAAAGACAATCTGGTTGAGGCGCTGAAAGCCTGCTATCCGGATTGCAGTCTCTATGAGCGCTCAGATGTGTCTGTCCGCAAGAAAGAAGGCCTGAAACAACGCACGGGCGTGCTGCATGGAAACACGCCGCCATCCGTTGTCACCATTGAAGAAAACGGCATTAAAATCAATGTGGATATCGTGGGCGGCCACAAGACTGGTTTCTATCTGGATCAGCGAGACAGCCGTCAGGCAGCCATCAAGTACGTAAAAGGTAAACGCGTGCTGAACTGCTTCTGCTACACCGGTGGTTTTGGCCTCTATGCGCTGAAAGGCGGTGCGGATCAGGTCATCAATGTCGATGTCTCCCAGCCTGCGCTGGATACAGCGCGTCAAAATGCTGAAATCAACGCTCTGCCGCTTGAGCACGCTGAATTCGTGAATGCAGACGTGTTCAAATTACTGCGTGAATATCGTGAGCGTGGCGAGCAGTTTGATGTGGTGATCATGGATCCGCCTAAGTTTGCGGAATCAAAGGCACAGCTGGTCGGGGCCTGCCGTGGTTATAAAGACATCAACATGCTGGCGATGCAAATCCTGAAGCCAGGCGGCACCTTACTGACCTACTCTTGCTCAGGACTGATGGACAACAGTCTGTTCCAGAAGATTATTGCGGATGCTGCGCTGGACGCAAAACGCGAGGTTCAGTTCATTGAACGATTCAGTCAGGCGGCGGATCACCCGCTGGACTCTGCCTATCCTGAAGGTTTTTATCTGAAAGGATTTGCCTGTTACGTGAAGTAACAGTTGATAGAGAAGTAAATTACAGAAAAAAAAATGGTTTTTCACTGACTCGATGGAGATAGTATCGAGTCAGGAAAAACCAAAACCGGAACAAAAGTAGCTAATGAAAGTTGTTAGCCAAGAGAGTGTTGAATCGGTACTTGTGGTGCCGCCCTTAAACCAGCGGAATTAACTCCAGTCCCAGCACACAGCTGATCCCGGTGACCACGAACAGTGATGTCTTAAAGACTGATTTTGACCACTGCACAAAATTGTTCTCATCCAGAGAACGAAACGTGACGACACACCACCACAGGCAGACACCTGACGTCACGAGTAAGTATTCATATCCACTGAAGCCCAGCGCAAACATTGCCAGCGCGACCGCGGTAAATGCCACGACATAGGCCATCATATGACGGCGGGCTTTCTGAATGCCTGCAACAACCGGCAACACCGGAATCCCAGCATTCTTGTAGTCCTGCATGCGGAACATGGCAATCGCATAGGAATGCGGCATTTGCCACAGGCAGAACATCGTAAACAGTAAAATCGCTTCCAGGCTAATGTAGTTCGTGACAGCCAGATAGCCAACCAGCGGCGGAACGGCCCCCGAAACACTGCCCACCAGCGTGCCATACACCGAGGTACGCTTGTACCACATGGTGTAGAAGAACACGTAAAACACAAACCCAAGCAATACGACAACGGCAGACAGCGGATTCGCCTGTTGATAGAGCAGCACTGTCCCGGACAGCAGCAGTACAATCGCGTAAACGAATGCAATATCAACATTGATCGCCCCGGTCGCCAGCAATCGGCTTTGGGTACGAGACATCTTCTGATCGATATCCCGGTCAAAAATATTGTTAATCACGCAGCCGGATGCAATCACCAGTGCAACGCCCATCAAGGTGTAGATGAGGAGGGGCCCATTCAGCCCCTCCGTTTTCGCAGCCAGAAAATATCCGGCGGACACCGAAATGAGGTTCCCGATGATGATCCCAGGTTTAGTAATCGAGAGATAACCTTTGATCATATCGTCATCCGGTTTACAGCAGCATGTTCACGTGCAGATTGACCATGATCCAGATGGAACCGGCAATCAGAATCAGCACGATAATCGCGGTGAAAATAAAGGACATGGAGTTCCACAATCCTTGCTCAGAGCGATCCATGTGCAGGAAATACACCAAATGCACCACCAGCTGAACCACGGCACAAACCAGCAGAATGGCGACCGTTGCAGTCGTTGGCAGGCTTTTGGTTGCTGCGAAGTAAAAAGGGATGATGGTCAGAATCAGTGACGCAATAAACCCTTTGATGTAATCACCGTAACCGGTTTGATGCTCTTGCTTCGCCATTACAATACTCCCAACAGGTAAACGATGGTGAATACGCAGATCCAGACAATATCCAGGAAGTGCCAGAACATACTCAGGCAATGGAAACGAGTTTCCATCACATCGTTCAGCCCTTTGGTATTGAGTTGAATCAGGCACACAATCATCCAGATCATCCCGGCAGTGACGTGCAGACCATGGGTTCCGACCAGCGCGAAGAAGGCAGACAGGAACGCACTGCGATCCGGGCCGTAACCTTCCGCAATCAGGTGATGGAACTCATAGATTTCCATCGCCAGAAAGCCAAAGCCCAGCAAGAAGGTGACGTACATCCAGCGTTTCAGGCCATCGACATCTTTGCGTTTCATCGCAATCATGCCGAAGCCGAACGTGATACTACTGAACAGCAGCATCATGGTTTCTGTGAATACAAACGGCAGTTCGAAAATGTGTTTACCACTCGGACCGCCTGCCGTGTTACCACACAACACGGCGTAGGTTGCAAAGAGCGTTGCGAACAGAATGCAGTCACTCATCAGGTAAATCCAGAAGCCAAGCTGCTTGGTTTCACCGATATCGTGATGGTGTTCGTCGTGCTCGTGATGATCAACCGCATTAGTGTGCATAGTCGACCTCCATCTCGTCTTCGTCGTCTTTTGAAGTTGGTGTCGGCGCTGCACCCGCAACACGTGCTTTATGGGCTTCTTCGATGGCTTTCACTTCTTCAACCGTGACGTAGTAGTCCACATCGTCGTTGAAGCTGTGCTTGATCCAAGTCCCGATCATGCCAACCACACCCACAGCAACCAGCCACCACATGTACCAGATCAGACCGAAGCCAAACAGCAGTGCATAAGCAGAGATAATCACGCCTGCGCCTGTGTTTTTCGGCATGTGAATCGGCGCATACTGAACAGGCTGATTCGTTTCACCGCGCTCTTTCTGATACCAGAATGCATCCAGCTCATTGCCTTCAGGCAATTTGGCAAAGTTGTAGAACGGAGGTGGAGACGAAGTCGCCCACTCCAGCGTACGTGCATCCCAAGGATCGCCGGTAACATCGCGCAGCGCTTCACGGTCACGGAAAGTGACGTACAGCTGCATGATCTGACACAGAATACCGCACAGAATCAGAACCGCACCGCAGGCTGCAACAGCCAGCATCGGGAAGTACTGCGGGTCAATATGCTGGCTCAGACGACGGGTCATCCCCATGAAGCCCAGTACATACAGCGGCATAAAGGCAACGAAGAAACCGATGATCCAGAACCAGAAGGCACGAACGCCCCATTTCTCATCCAGTTTGTAGCCTGTCGCTTTCGGGAACCAGTAAGCAAAGCCTGCAAAGCATCCGAAGACCACACCACCGATAATCACGTTATGGAAGTGCGCAATCAGGAACAAGCTGTTATGCAGCACAAAGTTCGCCGCAGGTACTGCCAGCAGTACGCCGGTCATGCCACCAATGGTGAAGGTGAACATGAACCCGATGGTCCACAGCATGGGTGTGGTGAATTTGATCCGGCCACGGTACATGGTGAATAGCCAGTTGAAGATCTTCACCCCGGTCGGAATCGAAATGACCATGGTGGCAATCCCGAAGAAGGCATTCACGTTCGCGCTCGCACCCATCGTAAAGAAGTGGTGCAGCCACACGATAAAGGCCAGGAAAGTGATCACCCCGGTTGCCCACACCAGCGAGGTGTAACCGAACAGCTTCTTGCGCGAGAAGGTCGCAACCACTTCAGAGAACACACCAAAGACAGGTAGCACCAGAATGTAAACTTCCGGGTGACCCCACGCCCAGATCAGGTTGACGTACATCATCATGTCGCCACCCATATCCACGGTGAAGAAGTGAGTGCCCAGATAGCGATCCAGCGTCAGCAGCGCAATGGTGACGGTCAGGATTGGGAACGAAATAATAATCAGAATGTTCGCGCACAGGGATGCCCAGGTGAACACAGGCATCTTCATCATTGGCATCGACGGAGTACGCAGACGCATGATGGTGGTAAAGAAGTTCACCCCGGATAAAGTCGTACCAATCCCGGAGATCTGCAGCGCCCATATCCAGTAATCGACCCCGACCCCGGGACTGTACTCTTTCCCCGACAGCGGTGGATAAGCCAGCCAGCCCGTTTGCGCGAACTCGCCCACGAACAGAGACAGGTTAATCAGCACCACACCCACAACGAACAGCCAGAAGCTCAGGGAGTTCAGGAATGGGAAAGCAACGTCACGCGCACCAATCTGCAGTGGAATCACGATGTTCATCAGGCCGATGATAAACGGCATCGCCATGAAGAAAATCATGATCACGCCGTGTGCAGAAAAGACCTGATCATAGTGATGTGGCGGCAGATAGCCAGTCTCACCCGCGGCAGACAGCACTTGCTGGCTCCGCATCATGATGGCATCGGCAAAGCCACGCAGCATCATCACAAACGCGACGATGATGTACATCACACCAATTTTTTTGTGATCGACAGTAGTGAACCACTCTGTCCAAAGGTAACGCCATTTACCCAGATAGGTAATGCCGCCTACCAGGGCGGCACCGCCCAGCAATACGACCGCCAGCGTCGCCATGAGGATCGGCTCATGGAAAGGAATGGCGTCCAGTGTTAATCGTCCAAACATAATATGTCCTAGAATGTTTGCTCAGCAGAAAATTCCGGCGTGATGGTACACGTCAGAGAACCTTCGAACTGATTCAGAATGGTCAGCAGCATGTCGGAAGGTACATGTGAGTAATAACTGACAGGTACGTTCTCGCTTGGCTTGGCGATGGTTTGGAAGTCGCTCAGTGTTTTCAGTTGATCCTTAGATCCCTGAACTTTCTGAACCCACTCGTCAAAGCTTGCCTGATCAGGCAAAGCCAGCGCTTTGAATTTCATGCCAGAGAAACCGTGACCGCTGTAACCTGATGAAATACCGTCGTAAATGCCGGACTCATCCGCAATCAGGTTCAGTTTGTTCAACATCCCTGTCATGGCATAGATCTGGCTGCCCAACTGAGGAATGAAGAAAGAATTCATCACACTGTTCGACGTGACGTGGAATTCAACCGGAACACCCGTCGGAAATGCAACTTCGTTGATGGTCGCAATGTGCTGATCCGGATAGATAAACAGCCATTTCCAATCGAGTGAAACCACTTCGATTTTCATCGGTTCCACATCGGAAATGATAGGCTGCCGGGGATCAAGCGCATGCGTTGAACGCCAGGTGATCGTGCCCAGAATGGCGATAATAATAATTGGCACTGTCCACACAACCAGCTCGATCTTGGTCGAGTGAGCCCACTCCGGCGTATATTTTTCTCCGGTATTTGATTCACGGTACTTAAATGCAAAGTAGAACGTCATCAAAATCACGGGAATCACGACAATCAACATTAATAACATCGATGTGATTATCAATTCTTTTTCTGCGACCCCAATCCGTCCTTTCGGATCAAGCACCGCAAATTGACATCCTGACAGGAAAAGGCTTGTCAAAAAGACAAAACCACCCGACAAGATATTTTTATATCTTGAGGTTTTCATGTTCTCTCTCAGCTTTTCGGGCAAAAGTCGTCATCAAATCTGCAAACGCAAATCTGTGACTACATGAGTTATTATTTTTGATCTGAATCAAGATGCGCAGAATTGGGCTGATGTCTAATATGTGCTGACCTGACTAATCAGTGCTACGCTTCGTAAACGCTCACTGGTTAACCAAATTGTAACAACTGACATACCTCTCACTGCTTTAGTTACACCCCCATACAAATTGTTACATTTGAAATAGTTTGCCACTTTCGCTTCTGAGTTAACACTCATTAAAAATGAAACTTTAGATCCCCAAATTGAAATCATGCTTAAAAAAAAATCAAAAAATCGAAAAAAGCCGGGATTAACCATACCAAAATAAAGGTTAATCCCGGCTTTTTTCGATTTGAATATGTATGAATGTGTGACAAATTGAATAATAAAAACGACAAGAGCCGAATCATGCTATTAATAAATTTGGCACCGCTCTGATGTTAATTTATTTAACAAACCATCCTTTACATTTAATGAATCATTGCAGCGATACAGCCACAAAGGGTCATTAAAAACAAAAACCACTTCAGCGTTTTTGCGCTGGCCTGAATCGCAAATTTAACTGCCAGATGCGTTCCGAATATGGTCCCCGCAGCCAGAATAAGTCCCGGTAACCAAAGCACCAATCCCTCGTATATAAAAAGGATCAGGGCAACCACAGTGAACATCAGCGTACAGAGCATTTTCAGCGCATTGGCCCGAACCAGATCGTACCTTAATGTTCCAGCCAAAGCCGCCAGTAAGACAAACCCGACTCCCGCCTGAACGAATCCGCCATAGAATCCGGCTAGACCCAGTCCCCACCAAGAACTCGGTGTGTCTGCCACTTTCCGTGCAATAGTGCCAGGCTCTGGTGCAACTGCCGCAGGTTTCAGCAGAATAATCAAAGCCATCGCTAGCATCGTGCCCAGCAACAAAGGTTTAATCCAGGATGAAGGGGCATATGCAGCAGCCGCGGCCCCGACCAAACCACCAATGATCGTGGGCACCATAATGGGCCCGGTGTCCGTCATATCCAGTTTACCGTGACGGCGAAAACCAAACACTGCAGTGATCGCCTGTAACACAACACCTAAACGGTTGGTCGCATTCGCGACCTCAGCCGGCATCCCCATCACCATCAGCGCAGGCAATGTCAGGTTGGATCCCCCCCCCGCTAACGTATTGATAATTCCTGCAATGAATCCCGTGAACAATAATAATGATGCATGAAAAAGGGTGATGTCCATTCGGAATCCTGTCCTCAATTGTCAAATGAATGTAAACCTGAAAATTAACATAGTTCATTTGTAATGTATCGCTAATGCCATGATCAGGCTGATTTTTTACCCTGTAAATTTAAAGCGAGATTTGATTGACCGCACAAAATAACATCATAAATGTTACAGAAATGTGCTTTTTTATTGTGATCATTAGCTAATAAATGAATAAATATGCTCGGTATCTACCACAAAAATCCTATAGTTATTTCACAGCTAATTTTAAGCTTGTTACTTATTTTGTTTGTTTGTTTTTCTCTTAAAGGAACCATAGTGATGTTGAACCTGAAAATGCAGTGTCTGCATGCGAAGCGCGGCTTTACACTCGCCACGCTGAGTGCCGCTTGTTTATTAAGCTTTCAATCCCAGGCAGCGGCGAACTGCCGGCCTGATGGTCTGTATCAAACACCGGGCGTCAATGTCCCCTACTGTACGGTTTATGATCAGGATGGCCGTGAAACAATGGGGGCCGATCATGCGCGACGTGTGATCGGTTATTTCACCAGCTGGCGTAGTAGTGGCGACGCCCAAAGCAATTATCTGGTCAGCGATATTCCCTGGGAGAACCTGACCCACATTAACTATGCCTTTGTTAGCATCGGTTCTGACGGAAAAGTGAACATTGGCAATGTGAACGATCCCAATAACCCTGCCGTTGGGAAAGAATGGCCGGGGGTTGAAGTCGACCCAACACTTGGATTTAAAGGTCACTTCGGTGCACTGGCAACAGCAAAAGCTAAACACGGTGTGAAAACACTGATCTCGATTGGTGGCTGGGCTGAAACCGGTGGCCATTTCGACGAAAACGGCAACCGCGTTGCAGATGGTGGTTTCTACACCATGACCACCAATGCAGATGGCAGCATCAATCATCAGGGAATCCAAACCTTTGCTGACTCTGCCGTCGCCATGATGCGCCAATATAAATTCGATGGTCTGGATATCGACTACGAATATCCGACCAGCATGCAAGGTGCAGGCAATCCAGATGACTTCGCCTACTCAGATGCCATGCGCCCCCATTTGATGAAGTCTTACCATGAGCTGATGAAAGTACTGCGTGAAAAACTGGATCAGGCCAGTGCCCAGGACGGCCACCACTATATGCTGACCATCGCAGCACCATCTTCCGGCTACCTGCTGCGCGGCATGGAAACCATGTCTGTCACCAAGTATCTCGATTACGTCAACATCATGACCTATGACCTGCATGGTGCATGGAACGACTATGTCGGTCACAATGCTTCTCTGTTTGACAGCGGCCTGGATGCAGAGCTTGAAGCGGGCAATGTTTACGGGACAGCACAGTACAAAAAAACCGGTTATCTGAATACTGACTGGGCCTACCACTACTTCCGCGGCTCCATGCCAGCCGGACGAATTAACATCGGTGTTCCTTATTATACACGCGGCTGGCAAGGCGTGAATGGCGGAACCAATGGCCTCTGGGGTCTGGCTGCGCTGCCAAACCAGAGTGATTGCCCTGCCGGTACAGGTGCAGGAACCAGCAAATGTGGTTACGGTGCGGTTGGGATCGACAACATGTGGCACGACAAAGATGCCAATGGCAATGAAATGGGAGCGGGTTCGAACCCAATGTGGCACGCAATGAACCTGGCCAACGGCATTTACGGGACATATACCGCCGCTTACGGTCTGGATCCGGTAAACGATCCACAAGATGCACTGACCGGCACTTACACCCGTCATTATGACAGCGTCTCTGTTGCCCCTTGGTTGTGGAACGCAGAGAAGAAAGTCTTCCTGTCGACTGAAGATCAAGAGTCCATTAACACCAAAGCGAACTACGTCGTCGATCAGGGAATTGGCGGGATCATGTTCTGGGAACTGGCGGGCGACTACAGCTGCTATAACCTGGATGCCAGCGGTAACCGTACGACCGTCGATCCAACAGAAAACGCTTGTAAGACGGGCAACGGCGAATATCACATGGGTAACACCATGACCAAAGCCATCTACGATAAGTTTGCGAGTGCGACACCATATGGCAATACCCTTGCTGAAGGCGCCATTCCGACACACGCCGTGAAAGTGGACGTAGCGGTTTCCGGTTTCAAAGTCGGCGATCAGAACTATCCGTTGAATCCAACCATGACCCTGACGAATAAAACAGGTCAGGCACTGCCAGGCGGTACAGAGTTCCAGTTCGATATTCCGACCTCGACGCCGGACAATATGAGCGATCAATCTGGTGCAAACCTGCAGGTCATCGCATCCGGTCATACCCGTGGCGATAACATCGGTGGTCTGGACGGTAATTTCCATCGTGTTGCTTTCACCCTGCCAAGCTGGAAACAGCTGGCGAATAACGAAAGCTTTGAACTAACGCTGAATTACTTCCTGCCCATTTCCGGTCCGGCAAACTACAGCGTTCGTATCAACAACACAGACTATGCCCTCGCCTTCGAGCAACCTGATTTGCCACTGGCTGATCTGAATAATGGTGGTGGTGACAACGGCGGCGGTGACAACGGCGGAACCTGCTCAACAACGGGGTTGAATACTTATCCAAACTGGCCGCAAACTGACTGGCAAGGTAATCCGAGCCATGCAGCAACCGGTGACAAAATCATTCACAACGGTATTGTCTATCAGGCTAAATGGTGGACAAGCTCTGTCCCTGGCAGCGATGGCAGCTGGGAAACGGTTTGTGCCATTTAATCCTTTCAAAGGATGAGTCAACTTTAGCGGGCAGTTTTGCCCGCTTTTTTTGTCATCGCCTGCGAGAACACTGCATACAACCTGTTTGTTTTTTGACCCATAGACCGAGGAGCCAGGCAAAAAAATGCGAGATTAAGCTCAAAAATCGAACAAACAGAACAGATAGAGTAAATTTTATTGTTTCTCTGCAGTGTCTTGTTTTTTTGTTTTTGAAAACAGAGAGCTAGCTGATTCATATTTCCGATTTTGAAACAATCGTCTGTCAAAACAAATGACAAAAATAAACTTTGATTAAACAATGTTCATTTTTTAATGCGCTGTTTTATATTAATAAATGAATCAAGAGTGAGAAATTTAACAGGGCCCTGACTTAACTCGATTTGACAAAATCCTTATAGAGAGAGGGCTAAAAAATTCAAATCCTATGATAGAGTCGCTTTGTCTTTGGCATAAACCAATTAGAAGAGTGTTATCAGGGAAATGAAACGAGCCATTTACTTTTTTATTTTACTTTTTTGTTATATACCACAATATGCATCTGCAACGACTATTCAGAGTACGGTTCAGCAACCACAAAAAAATACAGATCTTGTCGCAAAGTATGTGTATGAGAAAGCTGGATTGAAAGGAAAACTGGATTTCGATGTCTTTAAAAACGGATATCACGCTTATTATAATGCGCAAGGCCGCAAAAAACAGTTACTGACGATTATTGATTACAGCAAGCCTTCAACGGAAAAGCGTTTTTTTGTGGTTGACCTGAAAACAAACCGACTGCTCTTTCACACCTATGTCACGCATGGCGTCAACAGTGGTGGTGTGACCGCGAAACATTTTTCGAACATCGTCAATTCACGTCAGACATCTTTGGGCACATTTCTGACCGATACAACGTATTACGGTGGAAATGGTTACTCGCTGCGTCTTGATGGACTCACCAAGGGAATGAATGATAATGCGCGTCGCCGTTACATCGTGGTTCATGGTGCACCTTATGCGACGGAAGATTTCATTCGAAGACATGGTTATTTAGGTCGCAGTTGGGGCTGCCCTGCTTTACCGAAGCATTTATCGAAAAAAATCATTGATACGATTAAAGGTGGCAGCGTGATCTACGCTCGAGCATAATTCAAACAATCTGCTTCCTTTTCATCTTTGCCTTTATGTTCGCATAAAGGCGTTTTTCTTTGTCAGAGAAATATCAATTCCTGCTTTCATCTCGAATTCTGATGCAGTGATCTGAATTTCGGTTTCTGTTCCACCTGCCATGAATTCATTCCCAGACAAAAATATCCAGAGCTTCAGACAGAACCAACTTGGTTTCTGAAAAAAATACGTATTCGTGATACCGGTAATTTTATATGTATGAATGATATCCTTCTGCCTGCTCTCTGTATTTCCTGAACCTGCCCCCTCAATATGCTTCATTTCTCCCTGCCACGTGATGAATACTTTATCGGCGCTGAATGACAATAAAAAACTGGCGTCTCAAATGAAATGCTCACACTTTCACTTTTCCAAAGTGACCTAAACCAACCTGAACCGAAGAGTCATAAAAATAAAAAATCCCCGCCGAGGCAGGGATTTATCAATCCTTTCTGAGATGTATGTTGCTTTTAGGCCAGTACTTCAGCCGCATCAACAAATGGCAGATCCAACGCTGAGGATACTTCGTGGCAAGTAATCTGACCACGATAAACATTCAGACCGTTCAGCAGGTGCTTGTCTTCTTTCAGTGCCGCTTTGTAGCCTTTGTTTGCCAGTTTCAGAATGTATGGCAGTGTCACGTTATTCAGTGCAAACGTTGATGTACGGGCAACAGCGCCCGGCATGTTCGCGACACAGTAGTGGACAACATCGTCAACAATGAAAGTTGGCTCGCTGTGTGTCGTCGCGTGAGAAGTTTCGACACAGCCACCCTGGTCGATTGCAACATCGACAATGGCAGAGCCTGGTTTCATCTTCTTAATCATTTCAGCAGTCACCAGCTTCGGTGCAGCAGCACCGGCAACCAGAACACCACCAATCACCAGATCCGCTTCCAGGACGTGCTTTTCAATCGCATCTTTCGTTGAGTATACGCACTGAACTTTGCCTTCAAACTGAGCATCCAGTTTACGCAAAACATCAATGCTGCGATCCAGCACAACGACGTTTGCACGCAGGCCAACAGCCATTTGTGCAGCGTTGGCACCCACGACACCGCCACCGATAATGACCACTTTAGCTGGTTCAACACCTGGAACACCAGCCAGCAGCATGCCGCTACCACCCCGTGATTTTTCCAGTGCAAATGCGCCCGCCTGAATCGACATACGGCCAGCCACTTCAGACATTGGCGCCAGCAGAGGCAGACGACCCGCATCATCCGTGACCGTTTCATAAGCAATACACACCGCCTTGCTGTTAACCAGGTCATGCGTTTGCTCTGGGTCCGGTGCAAGGTGCAGGTATGTAAACAGAATCTGACCTTCACGCAGCATTGCACGCTCAACAGCCTGAGGCTCTTTCACTTTCACAATCATTTCAGCTTCTGCAAACACATCTGCTGCGGTTGGCAGAATTTTCGCACCTGCATCGATGTAGTCCTGATCGCTGAAACCGATACCGACACCCGCCTGAGTTTCAACATAAACCGTGTGGCCATGTGCAACCGCTTCGTTCACAGAAGCTGGCACCATACCCACGCGGTACTCATGAACTTTAATTTCCTTCGGTACACCAATAATCATGTTTGTTTCCTTGCTGCTTGTCAGAGGTTGCGGAAACAATAATGGAATCGAACTGAAATGTGTCACCGTTTTTTAACCTAAAACCAACAAATGAAACCAATCACTACCAAGAACTCAGCATATCATGCTGTTTTTGACTTTCGTCACACGACAAAAGCTCAAAAAAAGCACCATTTTCAGACCCCATCACTGGTTTCAACCCTAAATCATGGCCTTTAAGTCTGAATATTCCGTAAAATACAGAATATATATCCTTATTGACAGAATTAATAAATCAAAAAAGTGCAGTCATGCTGAGTCATTTAGATAGGCCGAATAAAATGCTGGTTTGTCGGGATTGAGAACCGACTTCAATGGGATGAATGACTATTGAGAAAGGATTTCAAGGAGATCATAAAAAACGCCACAGTCTGTGGCGTTGCATGTTCAGGACTCTGAATGCGGTTATTCGTCCCCTTCCCAGGGCATTTCCGGCAAAGCATCCAGATGTTCTGAATAGCGCTTGAGGTTAAATTCACCGTCATTTTTGGCAACGTCGAAGACTTCAACGGAGAGCGCGCAAGCGATCATCTCAATCGCTTCTTCTCTTGGCGTACCAGTCATCACCAAACGCATCAATGTTTCTTTGACTTTGATTGGATTGCCGTCTGCCAGCTGGTTCTCAACCGTTTCAACAAGCATTTCGCCTGTCATGATGTCGTCGTCTTGCATGTTCCTATCCTTCATTCATCGGGAAACTCAGGCTCATAGTACCGCAGCGGCTCATTGAACACTATGACTCTCGCCGATTGCTTCACCAGCGGGGTATACTTCTCTGAATTGCAGGATAAAACCGAGCATCAATGAACTTAGATACCAAATGGCTGGAAGATTTTGTGGCTTTGTGTGAAGTCAGAATTTTCTCATCCGGCACATCACCCAGCCTGCATTCGGACGTCATATCAAATCACTGGAAGCAGCCGTCGGAATACAGTTGGCCGACCGGAGTACACCCCCTGTCAGCCTTTGTTTGTGTGGCGATGACCATCTTCAGCTTTAATTCAGGCAACGGTATTGCGGCGGCAATGGTCGTGTATGCATTTCTGAAGCTGGCCACCGGTCGGTCTATGCCATTGCACTGGCGATGATTGATTACTTTTACGTCGTCGGCGGACATTAATCGACTGACCTATGGTTTCTGTTGGACAGATTTGCTGAAGGTAAACTGGTACAAAAAACCTGCCTCGGCAGGTTTTTTCAGCCATCTTATACCAATCAAAGTAAGTCAATGATCAGAAATAGCGTCGGAAAAATGTTTGAGAACAAGGCGGATTTTTTAGATAAGTAGTTATTCTACAATCAAAAAATCTAACGCAGTGATCGAACATTTTAGCAAGCTAGGGTGACCAGTTATTTACTGCGATTGGTATTACACCGCAATATCCAGACTTGCGCCATTGACGCCGTTCAGGCGGAACCAGCCGGCAATACTGAAGCGTTTCCGGTTCGCGGGCAAAACTTCATGTGGAAAATCTTCCGATAAAAATACCACTAACCGGCCACCTTTAGGCGTCAGCCGTGTCAGGAAGCTTTCATCATCCCGGTACATCACCAGTTCGCCGCCATCCGATGCCTGCCAGTCCTGATCGTTGAGATAGAAAACTGTGGTCAGCTTCCGGTTGGCTCGTCCACGAAAGCTGTCTCGGTGCTTCTGATAAAAAGCCCCTTCCTCGTATTTGGCAAAATGCGCCTCATACTCAAACAGGCCCAGATACAGGGACCGGTTTGCCGCCTGACGAATGGCTTCCATTTTCTCGAGATAAGCCTGAACCGGCTGCCCCATGGTTTCAGACAACCAATGAATTTTGTCACTGCGAATCGATTTCACCAGCGTATGCTCATCCTGCCGCCCGATACCAGCCTGTGACCACTCGGAGGGCAGACACTGATACAGTGCACTGACTTCATCCACCGAAAGAAAATCGTCCCACACACACCAGCCCTGCGTATGCAGAGCGTCAATCATGACTTCAATGTCCATGGCGAGCCTGTTAATGAACTAAAGATGCAGGCTTTATAGACACTCACCAAGCGGGGCTCAAATCATTCCATTCATGGACTTTCGCAGTAATCTTTATGGATAAAAGAATTCAATGATCGCGACAAAATTATTCAATCGAAATTACACGCTGTTGCCAAGCACCCAGCCCTGAATCTGCGTCGCGACTTTTGGATGAGTCAGTAACTCCATATGTGTGATCCCACCGCCGATCCATTGGTGTGAAAGCGGAAATTCCACTGCGAGCTGATGTGGCGTTGCTTCACCCAGCGCGCTGGATACCGGCACCAGCCCATCACCGATGCGACGACTCCTTTCTTCTTCCACGCTCCGGCTCAGACAACTGGCAATCGCGAAACAAGCCACATGATCCGGCAAGGGCGGACGCATCTGGCTGGTATAAGGCGGATCCCGTTCCCAGTCTGAGTGGCAAATCACGCCCCGGCTCAAGTCCTTACTGCCAGCACTGCGCATGCCGGTGAGATTTGAAAAGGGGCGCAAATAAGGGACAGAAGCACTGCGTGCTTCAATCCAGCTCGCCATTTGGGCCAGCGGTGCACCATTGTGCGGACTGCCCAGCGTAATCAAAGACGCCAGTTTCTTGAGCCAGCCCACCTGATGTCTGTCGGCATAGAAGCAGGCACTGCGGCAAACCAGGCCGCCCATACTGTGGCCAATCAGGACAATTTCTTTCACTTCACACGGCCATGCCTGAACCAGTTGTTCAAGCATCAGGGCAAAGTCTTCTCCGTTCTGTGAAATATGTCGTCCTGTGTTATAGCGCAAATAAACGGGTGAATAGCCAAATTTAACGAGGCTCCGGCCATGGTCGTGTGGTTTGCGTTGCCATTGGCTGTCGTTCATGCACCAGCCATGGACACAAATCACAATCCGGGGCTGGGGAGAAACCAGTTGACCCGCCAGTGTCAGCGAATCCAAACTCAGCCGCCCCATCTGGCTGCTGAAACCCAGGGTCTGCGCCAGACGGCTCCGACGTTCCGCCAGAGCATCCCCCATCACCCCATTGAGTGTCGCAATCACTAAATCACTGGGTGCAGCAGGTAATCCGGTTTCAATCAACTCCTCCAGTCCGGATTTCCACTGTGTGGAGTTGGCAGACACTTTCTCAGAAAGATCATTGAGTAGCAGTTGCAACGTCCGGTTTATTCGATGTTTTAAGACCATAAAGTCCCTCCTCGCTTTCCTAAGCTTCCGCGCTTCATCCAGGAAGGTCAAGATTCAGTCAATGTGAAACACTTCAAGCATTGAGACAAAACTCAGCATGAGAAGTCGCGAACTTAGAGTACAGACTCTAATCTATGCCAGACGGATAAAAATACAATCAAGAGAGCAACCATGGACGCTTACCTGAAAGAAACCGCATATTTCGATTTTCATCACCCGGATATCGAGGCCTTTAATCATAAAGTCACTGCCAGTAACCTCAAAGACAAAGCGATTCAAATTTACTATCTGGTCCGGGATGAAATTGTTTACAACCCTTACACGCTGCAAGATGGATTACCCAGCCTGAAAGCCAGTTATTGTTTACAGAATTATCAGGCATATTGCATCCCAAAAGCATCGCTGATGGTAGCACTTTGCCGATTGAATGGGATCCCCGCTCGGCTGGGGCTTGCAGATGTTATCAATCACTTATCTACACCGGCACTGGTCGAATGGCTGGGCACCGACTACTTTGCACTGCATGGCTATGCAGAGATCTTCCTGAATGGCCGATGGATAAAAGTGACCCCCGTCTTTCATCAGGCACTTTGTGACAAGTTTAATGTAGCTGCTTTGGAATTTGATGGAGAACATGATGCCATTCTCCATTCGGCCACAAAAGATGGCAGCAAACATATGGAGTATGTAAAATATCACGGTTATTTTGATGATATGCCGGTTGAATTTATTCAGGAAACCGCTGTTGAGGTTTACCCTCGCTTTGCTGCCATTTTTCATATTGATGACACAGCCCCGCTTCAATAATGACTCATCAACATGGGTCAGCGGAGTGTAATTCATTCGAAGAATGACACTCCCTGACTCACTTTCTGCTGGTTCACAGATTTCATCTGCATATTTATTTTACGCCGAAAAGTTATTTCGCTTTTTCACGCCAATTGCATACAATGACAAGGCAGCTGGAGAAGCTTTAGGAGAGAAGTAGTGACCACGCCAGTGAAAAAGAAGTCAACGTTAAAGAAATCCCCCCCTGAAAGTGCAGCACAAACTCAGGACGATATTGTTTACGGCCATATTTTTGACGCCATTCTTGAACAGCGTCTGCCACCCAACACCAAGCTGAATGAAGAAGCGCTGGGTGAAATTTTTGGCGTCAGCCGGACCATTATCCGTCGTGCTTTGTTACGCCTGTCTGTGGAACAGATTGTTAAGATCCGGCCAAACCGCGGTGCAGTTGTCGCAGCGCCCAATGTCGAAGAAGCCCGGCAAGTGCTGAAAGCCCGTGAAGTGCTGGAGTTGGCGATCACCGAGCTGGCTGTAGAACATGCCACCAGTGAGCAGGTAGCGACTTTGCGTGAACTGGTTGAAAAAGAGCATGCCGCATTCGACCAGGGCGATGTAGGCCGGGGAATCCGCCTGTCGGGCGAATTCCATATCCAGCTGGCTCACATGGCAAACAACCCGCCATTACTCTCCTTCCAGCGCAGTATTGTTTCTCAGACGTCTTTAATCATTGCTTTATATGAAGTGGGCAACCGCGGCCAGTGTTCGTTTGATGAACATCACCAGCTACTAGATGCCATTGAAGCCGGTGAGAAAGAAAAAGCAGTCACGCTGATGCGACACCACTTAGGCCACATCAATGCCAAGCTGGCGTTGGATGATGAGGCAATCAGCAGCGATCTGCACGCGGTATTCTCAGATGTTGTTTTAAAGCGCAGGTAGCCGAAACAATACCACCACGAAATCAAAACAAATATTGTATACAATAATAACATGCCCTATACTGACTTCAGTGGGGCATGCAGCCTACGCGTTCGGTTCGGTATTGTATAAAGTCGTCGCTGCACGCTCCCACCTACCCTAACCTCCTGTTCTGACCCGAGCTTTCCCTGTTATCTGTTCCATATCCTAGTTTTTCCTGATCTGTTTTTGCTTCAAATATATACAATTTTTGTATACAAAGTTAATCATGGCTACCTTGCTCGCACAAGCGGGGACCTGGTCACATTCAACGGCACCTACATAAAGCTCAGCAGATCACATCAAGTCACATCGTCGGGTACAGCATGAATTGTATGAAATTTGTCTTTCCCGCGCAGGCGGGAACCCAGTGACGTTGATGCGCCGGAGCCTCGTCTGGACGCAGTGAACGATATTACAGAATGGCTGAACCTTGCTGTGATGTTGTCTGTTCAATGATGATTTTCGTGTGCTATTAATCCGGCGATTTATGGATTCCCGCCTGCGCGGGAATGACGGTAATTGACTGAATTATATCAACTTTTTCGTTCCCGCGCAGGCGGGAACCCAGAGACGTTAATGCGCCGGAGCCTCGTCTGGACACTGTGAACGATTCAACAGAATGGCCTGAACCTTGCTGTGATTTTATCTGTTCAATGATGATTTTCGTGTGCTATTAATCCGGCGCTCTATGGATTCCCGCCTGCGCGGGAATGACGGTAATTGACTGAATTTTATGAAGTTTTTCGTTCCCGCGCAGGCGGGAACCCAGAGACGTTAATGCGCCGGAGCCTCGTCTGGACACTGTGAACGATTCAA